>CAMDCW010000033.1 GCA_945890745.1 Phycisphaera mikurensis NBRC 102666 | reverse complement strand
AGCTTTGCTGAGTCATTGCGCGCTGGCGAACGTCCGGCGCGCACCGTGGTATTTGCAGCGTGGGGCGCAGAAGAATTTGGCATTATTGGCAGCACCGAGTGGGTAGAAGGCCACCGCGATCGATTGCTGCGCGGCGCAGTGGCTTACGTGAATCTGGACATGGCTGCTATGGGCCCAACATTCGGCGCCTCATGTTCGCCGAGTTTGCGCGAAGCAGTCCTTGGCGCCACCGTGCGCGTTGCGCAAGCGCGCGGTGCTGCAAATGAGACGGTTTACGATCGCCTCTCCGGTGGCGGTCGCAACGAACCGCAATTTGGAACGCTCGGCGGTGGATCAGATCATGTGTCGTTCAATTGCCACATTGGTGTGGCAAGCGCGTCCTTTGGCAGCGGTGGTTCCGAAGGCAACAGTTACCACTCCAACTATGACACCATCGCTTGGTATCGATCGGTGGTTGGTGATGATTACGCGCCGGCATTGATGGTGACTCGTGTCACCAACGCGCTGGCGGCCATCTTGGCGGATTCGCCGGTGCTCCCATTGAGTGCGGCGCGGCACGGTATTGATGGTCAACGATTCCTGCGGGCGTTGAAGGAACGTACTACCGCCCCGGAAGTTGCCCTCTCCATTGACCAACTGATTGAGCGTGCTGGTCGGACTGCCGAATCGGGTGCGCAACTTGATGCCGCGCTCGCCTCGGCGCATCCATGGATCGGAACCGCTGCAGCCAATCGCTCGCAGTCAGCGCGCGACGCGTGCGCAGCGATCGATCGTGCACTCATTTCACTTGACCGTGCATGGCTTGATGATGCCGGCCTTGAAGGTCGCCCGTGGTTTCGCAGCATGCTTGCGGCCAGTGACAAGGACAGCGGATACGCGGCCACCATGCTTCCGCTTCTTACGGAAGCAGTGGATGCAGGCGACGTCAACCGCGTCCGTGCCGCCGTGGTTCGCTACCAAGCGGTGTTCGATCGCCTCGATCGTGGGATCGATCAAGCGCGGGCGGCCATGCAATCGGTATCCGGGGGCAATGGACCGCCGGCGCCCCTGGGGACGCGCTGAGCCGTCAGCGTCCGGGAACTTTTGATCTAAGTTGTCCCCGCGCGAAGTTTCTGAGTAACTATCACTGATATGTCGCACCCCCTGAACCGATTCCACTTGCGGATGTGCATTCCGAGAACATCCTTGGAAGTCAGCGATCCGCCCGGCGCGTGGGCGCGTATTGTTTGGACTGTTGCCGACCCCACTCACCTACAGACCCGAAACTCAATGATCCCCATGAAGGCCATTTCTACCCTCGCCGTTGCTGTTGTTGCCGCCACGATCGCCGCTCCGTGCATTGCACAGACGGTCATCGACACCAAGCGCATTATCAGTACGGGGTTGGTGTATCCAACATGCATCACCCACGCTCCTGGCGATAGCACTCGACTCTTCGTGCTTGAGAAGGCCGGTCGAATCCGCATCATCAACTTGGCTACCAATACGCTCGTAGCCACTTCGTTCCTTGATATCGATGCGCTCGTCACTGGCGGTGCATCAACGGGCGATGAGCAAGGCCTCTTGGGCATGGCCTTCGACCCCAACTACGCCACCAACGGGCAGTTCTATGTTTATTACACCGGCACAGGTACGAACAACCTGGCTCGATACACCGTGTCTTCCAACCCCAATGTTGCCAACAGCGCTGGGGTCGTGATGATGACGTGGGCGGATCCGTACACGAACCACAACGGCGGCTGGATTGAGTTTGGTCCAGACGGCAACTTGTATATGGGTGTTGGTGATGGTGGCAGTGCTAATGACCCGGGCAATCGCGCGCAGAACCTTGGCGACCGACTCGGCAAGCTCCATCGAATCAAGCCATCGACTGGCGGGGTCGCGCCGTACTACACGATTCCATCTGGCAACCCCTTCGCTGGCGGCGCAACCACCGCTGATGACACGGTGTGGACTTACGGAATGCGTAATCCGTGGCGTTGCACATTTGACCGCGTGACCGGAGATCTTTGGATCGCGGATGTTGGTCAGAACGCCGCTGAGGAAATCAACTTCCAAGCAGCTGGAACTGGTGCGGGGCGCAACTACGGCTGGCGATGCACCGAAGGCAACTCGAGCACCGGTCTGACGGGCTGCACATTCGGTAGCCCATCTCTGACTGCTCCCATTCATGTGTATAGCCACGTTTCCGGGACTACGGGCGGCTACTCAATCAGTGGCGGCGTCGTTTATCGCGGCTGCCGTATTCCTGATCTGCAGGGCACGTACTTCTTTGCCGATTACGTCACGGCCAACATTTGGTCGTTCCGTTACGTCAATGGTGTGAAGACCGAGTTCCAGAATCGCAACGCTGCGCTTGGCACATCAGCCGAGGGTGGCGTGGTCAATCAGGTAGTGACGTTCGGCGAAGATGAAGACGGCGAGGTGTACATCGCCGATCACGGTGGTCAGATTTACAAGATCATTCCCGCAAGTGGTGATGGTCCGTGCATCGCTCCACTCATCGGTGATCTGGATCTGAACGGCGTGGTCAACGGCGCAGACCTTGGATTGCTGCTTTCTGGTTGGGGTGTCTGCGGCACGCCGTGCCCAGGCGACTTGGACCGCAACGGAGTCATCAACGGAGCAGATTTGGGATTGATGCTGAGTAATTGGAGCGCTTGATTCATCAAGCGGACTGAGCGCAGCAATCTTCGTAGAATCACGGTTGAAGGGAACCGTGATGCTTCTACACACCATTCGTAGTGCCATGACCGCCGCCATCCTTGCCGCATGCCTGACGCATGCGGGGCTGTATTCAGTAGCGGCGGCCGCACCTCCGTCCGGCCTTGCCACTTCTCCGTCCGGCTCCGCCGCCCCAGCACAGGTGCCGCTCATGGTGGAGCCGCCGATTGTGGATTTCGGCGTGGTTGCGCCAGGCACTAAACATCCCGCGCGCTTTGTCCTGCGCAACATTGGTACTCAGCCCCTCACCATCGCGCGCGCGCAGCCGAGCTGCAAGTGCACGGATATTTCAGACATCGCGGGCAAGGTGATCGCTCCGGGCGGCACATTGGAACTGACTGCATCGCTCTTGGTACCCAAGTCGCCGGGCGACAAGGACGCCAAAGTGATGATCACCGTTGCTGGTTACCCCGGGCTGGTACTTGCCAACATGGTGGCTGATGTCACGCAGTCCATTCGCGCTGTGCCAGCATTTGTTGATGCGTTGAAAGAGAAGCAAGAGGGCGTGGTGCATCTTTCAGCCATTGATGGCAAACCATTCAAGGTCACCAGTGCTGGCGGTCGGGCGCCGCTCTTTGTGGGCTTTGATCCTGTCACGGATTCCCCACGCGCTGCGTATGACATTCGGTGGCGCACGGCAGAGATTTCCTCTGGAGCACTTCCACAGTGGTGGGTGATTGACACCGACCGTGCCGACTGCGCGCAGATCCCGCTACGAATTCGCCATGAATCCACCGGCGGTCGATTTGACCCGGAGCGATCCGCGCGCTTCTGGTTTCCGCCCGAAAGCATCGTCCTTGCTGGCGTAGTGAAGGCGGGGGCGCCGGTGGCACTAACTACCACTATTGAGCACTTGAATCCCGCTGCGCAGGGTCGAGTCACTGCACCCACTTGGGGCGATGTTTCAGCAATGATAGTTCCTGGCGCTGAGGGCACGGCTCGATTTATCTCCGCCACCAAGCGCGCGGGTGACTTTGTGGACATTGCCTTTGAATTCACTGCAAAGCCCGGGCGTTTCGGTTCGTTCTACATTCCAGTGATGATTGAAACCCCCACCGGCAAGGGCCCCGTCTTTGTTGCAGTGACGGTCACTCCGTGACGTTCGATCCACAAACGATTTCCATGCAGGATGCGGTCAGCGTGAGCACGTTGCTTGATGCGGCAGCCGAGCGAATGCTTGCCGATCCGCTTCGCAAGGGGTCATCGGTGTTCCTTCCGCGCCGCGGTCGCATCTTGCTAACTGGTGATTTGCATGACAACCCAGTGCACTTCATGTTGGTGCAGCAGTTGGCCAAGCTCACCGCGTCGCCGGACAATCATTTGGTTCTCCATGAATTGATCCACGGCGACCGGCTCGTCAACGGTGTTGATCTCAGTTACCGCATGTTGTGTCGCGTGGCGCAGTTGACGCTGGCATTCCCTGGGCAAGTGCATGTAGTGCTTGCGAACCATGAATTGGCGCAGGTGTTTCGGCACCCGGTATCGAAGGGCGCAGGCGACAACCTGGAGCTCTTTGACGCCGGACTTGATTGGGCCTTTGGCGATGATGCTTCCATCGTTGACGAGGCCATCGGTCGATTCGTCCGCGCTATGCCGCTGGCGATTCGCTGCGCTAATGGCTTGATGCTCAGTCATTCGCTGCCTGCACCGCATGAACTGGCGAGTTTCGACAGCGGAGTGGTTGATCGGTTGTTGGTGGACAAGGATTACACGTTGCGTACTGGCGACGCGTGGCGCATGGTGTGGGGCCGAGGATGGGACAGCAATTTGCTAGCAACGCTTGCGGCACGCTGGACTGTTCGAACCTTCGTCCTTGGTCATGCGCTGGTGGAACATGGTGCTGATGCGCCGTTCCCAAACCTGCTCCTGTTGAACACCGACCATGAAGGCGCGCGTGTGGTGGCAGTCAATCTGTCCGAAAATGTGCCCACCGCCAATGAGTTAATGTTTAATTCTGTCCCGCTCTCCTCCTACGGCGCAAGCGATGCGTGAGTCAATTCTTGCGATCGAAATCTCGCAACGCACGGGCAGCATCGCGCTGCGTCCGCGCGCCGAGGGCGGAATCTTTGAGATGGAGGTTCCGGTCTCCGATGATGCCAACGATCATCTCATGGCATCCATTGATGAGTTGTGCCGGGAGCACGACGTTGCGCCTGCTGACCTTGCCGCTATTGCGGTGAGTTGCGGTCCCGGGGCATTCACCGGTCTGCGTGTTGCATGCGCCACCGCCAAGGCGATCGCCGATGTGACGGGTTGTGGCTTAGTGGCGGTGCCGTCGGCCTTGGTGGTGGCGCGGACCGCGGTGCGCGCGGGGCGCCTTGGTGCGGAAGAAAGTTGCACCGTTGCGCTGGCGTCCAAGGCGGGTACCGCGTGGTGCACCCACATGAATATCGTTCATGGCATGCCGCAGCTCCTGTCTGCCGGGCTGTGTGCCGAGAGCGAGGCGGAGTCGATTGCCTTCCCGCTCTTTGGCGACGCGCAGGTGCCGCCTGGATTTGTGCGAGCCGCTGTTGAACATGGCGGGCTCCAGAACGCCAACTGGTCGGCCGCCGCCTGCCTGGAGGTTGCTGAGGCGCTCCTTGGGGCGGGGCAGCGCACCGACCCCCTGCACCTAGCGCCGCTCTACCCGCGCCCCGCAGAGGCCGTCACCCTATGGGAGACCCGGCACGGGCTGTCTCCCGGCCCCTAAGCAGGCGCCTGGTGCCTCACTCGGTGTCCCGGAAGGTCTGCGGCCCGTAAGCCCGGCGGCCAACCCCCTCCGCGCTTCCGTCTGTGCGGGCTGCCCGCCGAAGGCAATGTGGCCGTTCGTCACAACGGTGGTGAAGGGCGCCTCTGGCTCGGCCGATGCTTGGGGTGCCATGTCAAGCCGCCGCAACAGCCCGTCCACTACCCGCGTCACCCTCGCAGACCTTCGTTTGCGCTGCGAGCGCCTTGAATCGGTCCTGCGCCAAGCGCTCTCCAGTCGATCAGCGGCCCGCGCCGAACGCGATAGCGCCCGTGCTCGCCTGCGAAGCGCTGGTGATGACTTTGTCGTGGCGTTCGAGGCCATCGACGCGCGCACGGAAGCAGCGGTTGCAGCCGCGGAACTGCGCGGCCTGCTGTGCCAGGACCTGGACATTGACACCATGCTGACGGTTGCAACCGAGCACCTGCTTGCGCGTGTCCGTCCAGCGAATGTAGCTATCTGGTTGTGCAACAGTCGTGGCGATCACGCAGTTGCTGCCTACGGCGCCAACAGCGTGTCGCGGGCTCGTGCCGAGGCATCGCTTGGCGTGCTTGGCCGTGAAGCCTGCCCGCACTTAGGAAATGAACCAGTCGCCAGTGTCTTTGACACGGCTACGGAGATGGTGAGCGTGCCCCCGCCGGGCGGCGGCATCTTGGCAGACAGTCGCGCCATCATTGCGCCACTGGTGTTTCGTGGCGAACGGTTTGGTGCAGTACTGGTCTTCCAGCCAGCCTCGGAAGCATGGCAGCCGAATGCCCCAGAGATTGTGGCCTCGATTGGCGCTGTGTTAGGGGAACAAATCGAACGCATCACGCGCATCGTTGTGCAGCGCGGAACAGAGTGGCCGAGCACTCCGCCGGAACATGATTGAATCACTTCAGCGCGGCGCAGCAAGCGTGGCCAAGATCGTGACGCCACCAGTGACGCGATCGCCCACAGCAACGTGAGATGTCACATCGGCGGGGCGTGGCAGGATCAGTTCAGTTGTTGATCCAAACTTGATCATTCCAAAGCGCGCGCCGCGTTTGGCTCGACCACCAATGTGCGCCCCGCACACAATCCTTCGAGCGATTGCGCCGGAAATCTGGCGAATGCCAATGCATTCACCGCTCGCAGTGGTGAGTGTGGTCACGGTTGACTCATTGACCTTGGCGCTCTCTGCGGTGCGTGCATCAAGGTATTTGCCCGGCGTGTAGGTAATGGTTGCTACCACGCCGTCGCATGGGAACCGGTTGATGTGCACATCAAGGACGCTCAGGAAAATTCGAATGACCTTGGCGGGGCCGCCAATCGATGCGTGGTGTTCAACATCAAACACAGCAGAAATCTTTCCATCGGCTGGGCTGACCATGTCATTGGGAGCGTCAGTAGCGGGGCGCCGGCCGCGTGGATCTCGGAAGAACGCCACCAGCGCTAGCCAGACCAGCGCCGTGACCGCCACTGGCCACCACATGGCAGCCCATACAAAGCCGCCAGCAATGGCTGCGGCGATGAGGGTGATCGTTCCCCATTCCTTGAATCCGTAGTGAGTAAGGGTCATGCGAATTAGGCAGTTGCCTTACCGATTCCGAGTCCGATTCCGCCGAACACCAAGATGGCGGTCGCGGTGCCGCCGAGAACGTACATCCAGTTCTCAGCAATCATCTTCGCCACATCGGTGTAATTGCCAACCATCATCTCAGTGACGGACCAGCCCATTCCAACCAGAGCGATGGTTGCAACAATCATCGCTCCCGCTGTAAATCCTGAGAACTTTGGGTCCCTCGCTTCGGCCAACGCTGTGGCTCCGAAGGTAACGGCGGATGTCCCCGACGTTACTGGCGCGGCTTCCTCAGTGGCTGCGGTTTCGCCGCCACCAAAGATGTCAGCCGTATTTTCAGTCATCGCAGCGTCTTCGCCGCCCATGCTCTCTTCAATCATCTGCGCGCCGAAGAAACTTTCGTCGCTGGAGATGTCGAGCAATCCGCTGCCGGAACCAACAGCCTCAAGCTGCGTCTGGTCGGAGTTGAGAGACATGGAGTCATCGTTATTGCTCATGCGACCAGCGCCCGAGGATGCTGGAGCATCCATCATCATGCTGTCAGCGCTGCTATCTGCAAGACCAATGCCACTACCGCCACTACTGGCAGCAGGTGATCGTGCTGGCGGTGCCGAGCGAGCCATTGGCGCCGCTGCTGGCGTGGGGACGCGGGTTGGTGCCGGGGCTGGCTCATCGTCGTCAGCAAGGCTCAGTTCATCAAGACCCATGGAGTCGTCGGCGCCACTCGCTGCAATCGGGCCGGCATCCAAGCGGAGGTCGTCGTCAAGGCTGAGGCCATCGTCCATCCGTAGGCCATCGTCCATCCGTAGGCCATCGTCCATGCTCAAGTCATCATTCATGTTGAGCCCGGCGTCCATCCTGGCCGCGGCTGGCGCGACTGGACTGACGGAACTGTCGTCAAGACGGAGCTCATCCATGGCACCCATGCTGCTGCCGGCGTTCGAGAGATCAAGGCCATCCAGGTTGATGTCGCTCCCCATGTCCCCATCCCCGGCAATCTGATCGATCGCAGAGCGGCGGAAGAGCACTTGGTCCTTGTCGCGGAGTTCCTGAAGCTGGCCAGCGCGGGCCATGTTCATGATCTCGTCCTGGGACTTGTGAAGCTTCTGGGCAGCTTCCTCGAGCGTGTAGAACAACTTAGCCATGGTGTGTATTCCAGAGATTTGAACCCGCCACGGGGCAGGCAGTCGAAACGGCAACGGCGTCCAAGACGCCCAAGCGGGATACGCTACCTGCGGCCTTGATCTCACCGCAAGCGAACCGATTGAGCTTATGAGCATCCGCACCACCCCCCGCGCGGGTTCCCCCTCCCCGGGAACATCTCCCGCCGGACCTGAAATTCCTGATTTGCCACTGGTTGCGGCCCGTTTAGAGGCGTGGTACCCCTCCGCCGCGCGGGAGTTGCCGTGGCGGTCAGAGCGCTCTGGATATCGAGCATTGGTCAGCGAACTGATGCTCCAGCAGACGCAGGTCTCCCGGGTGGTTGAGCGATTTGCCAGTTTCATGGCACGGTTCCCCACCCTGCGCTCCCTCGCCGACGCGCCGGAGCAGGAGGTGCTGGCAGCGTGGCAGGGCTTGGGCTACTACCGCCGAGCACGATTTTTGCACCGTGCGGCGCAGGCCATTCGAGATATGCACGGCGCCGAGGTTCCGGACAACGTTGCAGCACTCGCTGCACTGCCCGGTATCGGCAGATACACCGCTGGCGCCATTGCCAGCATCGTCTTTGGTCAGGCGGCGGCGATTGTTGATGGCAACGTCCTGCGCGTCTTGTCGCGCCTTGCTGACCATGAAACGCGCATGGGCGACCCAGCCGCGGAGCGATGGGCGTGGCGTGAATCAACTCGGCTGGTACAGGTTGCCTCGGCACCAGGCGTGACCAACGAGGCACTCATGGAGCTTGGCGCAACCGTATGCACTCCCGCCGCGCCGCGGTGTGATGCTTGCCCGCTCGCTGCGCAATGCGCGGGTCGGGCTTCGGGCCGCGCGGCCAGCATTCCAACGCCGCGTCGTAGCGCAGCGCGCCGCACTCTCTACTGGCATTCGTTCGTGCACGTTGACGAGCGCGGAGTGTTGCTCATCGAACGACCCGCCGCCGGTTTGTGGGCTGGCATGTTGCAACCACCAACCATTGAGTCAGACACTCCGATCGATGTCACCGTGCTCGGTACGACGTGGGGAATGCAAGTCAACCAGGTTGCGCAGTTCACGCATGTCACTAGTCATCGCACGGTGGAATTCACGGTGCTGGTGAGTTCAAGCGAATGCACGCCAGCCATCGCAAGCACGCACCGTGTTCCGCTTGAATTGCTTGAGTCGGTAGCGCTATCCAATGCCGCATGGAGAGTGATGGAATGCGCCGGTGTCCCGGTTAAGACGCCACTCTCGGCATCGGCTGGTCGCCGCGCGCCTCGCGCTGCTCGGTCCGCGCCGACGGATAGCTGATTCGTCCGTGGTAGATGGCGTTCAGGCTCTTGATGATGGAATCTTCAAGAACACGCAATTCCCGCAGCGTCAGTGGGCTGTCGTCAAATTGTCCGTCCACCAGTCGCTTGTGGCTGAGATCACGGACCAATTGTTCGATACGCGCCGGCGTTGGTTCGCTCAGGGTGCGGCTTGCACTTTCAACGCAATCAGCAAGCATCAAGATGGCGGCTTCGCGAGTCTCGGGCTTGGGTCCCGGGTAACGGAAGTCTGCTTCGTTGATCTCATCATCACCAGCGCGGTTCCGTGCAACGTGGAAGAAATATTCCATGAGCGTGGTGCCGTGATGGCTCTCAATGAAGTGCCGCACCGTGCGCGGAAGTGAATACTCAGCGGCAAGTTCCATGCCATCCTTTACGTGTCCAACAATCACTAGCAAACTCATGGCAGGCGAGAGTCGTTCGTGACGGTTGATGCCGCTTTGGTTCTCCACGAAGTACTCGGGCTTGTTCATCTTGCCCATGTCGTGGTAAAGCGCACCAACGTACGTCAGCAATGCATCGGCACCGATTGATTCGGCTGCTGCCTCTGCGATGTTGGCCACTTGCAGCGAATGATTCCATGTACCAGGCGCGCGGCGTTGCAGTTCGCGGAGGAGTGGCTGGCGCGGATCCCGCAGTTCGCTCAGGGTCAGCCCCGTAGTCACGCCAAAGACTCGTTCAATGGTGGAAAGCAGGCTGATGACTAGGAAACCGATGAAGAACGCGGTGACCACTGCTACCAGTGAATCGCCAATGACTTGGGTCACAACGCTGCGATCATCAAACCCCTGCGCGAACCCCGCCAGCACAATTGCCAGGCCTGCAGTTGCTCCAGACGCCACCGTTGCGATCACCAGCGCGGAGCGGTGCCGCAAGTTACGAACGGCGATCGCAAACGCCAGCGATGAGCCCAAGGCAGCCAAGAACACCCCCATAGGTGGGTGCAGGGCAAAGATCGCTAGTACTGCTTGCAGCAGAATGGCAAACAGCGAGACACGAAGTCCAAAGACAACGGTCAATGTTCCGGTTGAAAGTAGTGAACTACCAACCGCGCAGAACAGGAGTGCTTGCGGGAACGCCACGGATGCCGGCACTGTGACCGCTACCGGGAACAGCACCATGACAAACATGGTGGCCAAGCGTCGCCAATTGCGAAAGATGGGTCGTTCGTGTTGAGCAAGGAACGTGGCCGCAAGCAAAGCGATCGCCAGCGAGATGCCCATCGCTTGCGCGAGGTCACCAATGAATCCGACCGCGCTTCGTGACTCTTGAAAGCGTTGCTGTTCGTCATTGGCGCGCGAGACTTGTTCCTGCGTCAGCACATCGCCAGGCGCAAACACAGATTCTCCGCGTGGGTGAACGCGCACGACAGAGGGAACCGCTTCGGCTGCTTCATCCGCCGCCGCTTTGGTGGCGACGGCATCAAAGGTGATGGTTGGCTTTGGGTCTGCAAGCAGGGGAGCCACGGAAACACGGGCAAATTCCAGCGGAAATCCTGCTTCGGCTGATTCTGCAGCCAGGCGGGCACGCGTGGCGGCAAGGTCATCGGTGCGTAGTTCGATAGCACCGCGACCAAGTGGCGCAGTACGTGTTCGATCGCCAGGCACATCAGTGCGCGGCGGAATGATGACCATGCGTCGAGCAGCAATCGAGAATGCGTCAAACTCACTGGTGCTGACAATTGGCGCGCCAGTGGTGAGCTTCCCAATCAGCCTGCCGGTCCAGCGTTGCCACAGTTCCATTTCATCGGCGCGGTCAAGTTCGCGCAGCGCGGCGAAGGTGGGTTCAGTCAGTCCATATCGCTCAACAAGTGCGGGCTGCACTTCTTCCAAGGTGAGTTTGTCGCGGACGAGGAGTGGTAGTCCCTCAATCTCACCTTGCATGCGTTCCAAGTAATCCGTGTTCACCATGTACACCAACGGCGCCGACTTGCGGGCCTCTTCTTGGCGTAATCCGGTGGCGGTATCGTCAATGTCGCTGTACTCCAGTCGATTGACTCGACCGGTCTCCGCTCGTTGACCAACAGATACGCGGGGCAGGTCGGCGCTCCAAGCAATCAGGACGGCAGAGGTAATCGCGAACGCCGTCACCACCAGTGCCGCGCTGAGGTTGCATTCGTCGCGCAACCAAAGCAATACCGGCGCAGTCTGTCGGGGCAGTTTCCGACGAAGTCGCGTCCTCCTCACGGAGCGGCCGAAGCGAGTGGATTGTTGACCAAAGACCATATGGGTGCAGGTGCGAGCGAACGGCCGCTGAAGAGCAGCCATTTGAGTCTATCGGTCAGTGCGTCGCGCGCCCCACAGAGCGCGATACCATTCGGGTTCATGTCAGACTTCGCAGCAATCCTCTCACGCCCAAGCACTTTTTATCGGGTCGCTGTGGTTGCGTCGTGCCTACTGACGTCCTGCACTTTGCCGGACGCCGCCAGCGACAACAAGGCTCAGCCCGGGGATACCTTTCCGCCGGAAGTGGTGCTGAAGGGTTCGGCTGCCACTGAAGCAGTTGCAGGTATGCGCCAACCGACCGCGGGCTACCAAGCTCGCCCGTTAGTACCGGCAGTGGATCATGTTCGTTGGTCCGATGTTCCAATGGCCGTGCGCAATGTTGCCAGTCGGCAGTTCCTTGGCGTCCAATCGTTTGAGTCTGGTGCGGATCGCTTTGTGGCCACCGTGCTTGCAGCGGATGGTCAGGACGGAACGGTGACCGTGGAACGGGTCAGTAGTGGCGACTTCACCACTGTCGTGAACATTGGCGTGTTTCCAGATCCACAGCGGGACGAGCTGTTTGCGAAGGCCTTTGCCGCGGAGATGTTGCGCCTCGGTGCGATTCCTCGACCGCAGTAACAATCACACCCGCGGAGCATGTGCGCTGGTTGTTGCAGTCAGCGCGCGTTCCAACATCCGCGCCGCGCGCAACAATCGATCTTCCTCAAACGCATTCGCTTGTAACTGCACCCCGATCGGCAGGTGCTTGCCGTTGCGTTCCGCGAACCCGGCGGGAATTGACACGCCGCAGATACCCGCAATGTTGGTGTTGACGGTGTAGACGTCGCACAGGTACATCGCCAATGGATCCGAGTTTGCACCGAATCCAAACGCGGGGGTCGGCGCGGTTGGACCAAGCAGCACATCACAGGCACTGAAAGCCTGATCAAATTCTTGCTTGATGCGCCTCCGCACTTGCAGGGCGCGCTTGTAGTAAGCGTCGTAATACCCGCTGGAAAGCATGTAGGTGCCCAACATGATTCTGCGCTGCACTTCCGGACCGAATCCTTCCGAACGCGAGCGAGCGTAAAGCGTAAACAGGTCTTCGCCGGGCTGCAATTGCGCGCGGTGTCCGTAGCGGATGCCGTCGTAGCGAGCGAGATTGCTGGACGCTTCTGCTGGCGCAATCACGTAGTAGGTACTGATACCAACATCCGTTAACGGCAACTCAACAGGAACGATGGTTGCGCCCAGAGCGCGGTACGCGTCCGCTGCGGCGTTCACCGCAGCATTCACTTCACTGTCATTGGCGTCACTCATGTACTGCCGCGGGATACCAACGCGCAGTCCTTCGATCGGGCGCTCGACAGTCTTGGCTAGTTCGGTCGGCGGTCGGTCGGCAGTGGTGCTGTCACGTTCATCAATACCGCTCATGACGTCAAGCATGAGCGCGGCATCGCGCACACTGCGTGTCATTGGGCCAATTTGGTCCAAGCTTGATCCGAACGCAACCAGGCCCCAACGGGAGATGCGACCGTAAGTTGGCTTCAGTCCAACGATGCCGCAGAATGACGCGGGTTGCCGAATGGAACCGCCGGTATCGCTGCCAATGGCGGCGGCGCACATCCCACCCGCTACGGCCGCTGCGCTTCCGGCACTGCTGCCGCCGGGCACGCGGGTCTTGTCCCATGGATTACGAACGGGCCCCCACTTGCAGTGCTCGCCCGACGAGCCCATGGCGAACTCGTCCATGTTGGTCTTGCCCATCACCACTGCACCGGCGTGCGCAAGGCGTTCCACAGCGGTGGCATCGAATGGGGATCGATAGTTCTCAAGCATGCGACTTGAGCACGTGGTTCGACCAAGCGTGGTGGCCACATTGTCTTTGATGGCAATGGGCATTCCCGCCAGTGGAGGCAACGGGCGTCCTGCTCGCGCGTCGCTATCAACCCGTCGCGCCGCTTCCAAGGCGTGCTCGGCGAACACCTCATGGAAGGCATTGATCTCGGTGTTGCGCTCGGCGGTCACCGCCAGCATGCCCGCGCAGATCGATTCCGCGGTGGTGGTGCCAGCGGCCACGGCATCGCGCAGGGCGGTCATGTCGCTGGGTGTGTTGTGTCCGGATGTGTTGTGTGCGGGCGAAGTCATGTCAGTCTCCCTCCGCCAGAACCTTAGGTACCGCCAAGAATCGCCCTTCAACCGCCGGCGCATTCATCAGTACAGCCTCAATGGAAAGGCCCTCCACGGGAATGTCAGCAGCCAACCGATTGTGGCTCTCAAATGGGTGCGCCATCGGCTCCACCCCAGCGAGGTCAACCGCGTCAAGTTGTGCAATATGCCCAAGCACCGCGGCGAGTTGCGTTCGGTACTCCTCAATGCGCCCCGGCGATACTTCCAAGCGCGCGAGTTTGGCCACATGGGTGACTTGTGCCGTGGTGAGGGCGGCAGTCTTGGAATGGGGGTTGTCTGGCATGGCGGATGAGTGTACGAAGCCGCGCTATCTTGGCGCATCCATGGCAAAGAGCGAACTAGCAATCGGTATTGATCTTGGTGGAACCAACATGAGCGTGGGCGTGGTTGATCGCCGCGGCAGGGTGTTGGCGCGTGCAAAGAAGAAGACCAAGGCGCAGGAGGGTCGCGATGTTGTCATTGACCGCCTGGTGATGACCATGGAGGCCGCATGCGAGGCGGGAAATGTGAAACTCGCGGACATTCGAACGGTGGGTATTGGCGCTCCCGGACCGGTTGATAGTGAACGGGGTGTAGTGATTACCGCTGGCAACCTTGGTTGGAAAAATGTTCCGCTCGGGGAAATCTTGCGCAAGCGTCTCGGCATTCCAGTCACCGTTGACAATGACGCCAATGTTGCCGCGTGGGGCGAAGCCACTGTCGGCGCTGGCGAGGGTTGCGAATCATTACTTGCTGTGTGGGTTGGCACTGGCGTGGGGGCGGGCATTGTGATGGGCGGCAAGATCTGGCGTGGCGACCTCTTTACGGCCGGCGAGTTTGGGCACGTGATCATGTACAGCAACGGCCAACCAGGAAGCCGCAAGGTGGAGGAGTTCTGCAGCCGCACCGGCATTGTGCGCTCCCTGCGCACGTTGGCTGGATTGAATCCAGAATCGCTCTTCCACAAAATTCTGGCGCGCCACGAAGCGGACGGCAAGTCCGGTCCACTGGGTAGTAGTGGCATTGCCGAGTGCTACAACGCCAACGATCCGCTGGTCCGTGACGTTGTTGATTCGTCTGCGGAACTACTTGGAATTGGCATTGCCAACTGGATCACCATGGCTTCCATGCGCACGGTCATCTTGGGTGGCGGAATCACCGAGGCATTAGGAAAGCCCTACGCCGACCGCGTCGAGGACTCCATTCGACGCCATGTGTTCCCATCAGCAATTGCGCCCAAGGTGAGCGTTCGCGTGACCAAACTCAAGGACGATGCAGGAGTCCTTGGTGCGGCCATGCTGGCGTGGGATGCGCTTGGCTAAAGCGAGTTACTTGCGGTCGTTGGCCATCATGGCCGCGCGGAACGCAAGCTTCAGGGCTTCCAAGTAGATCCAGACCAGCGTCACCATGAGCGCGTAGGCGAAGTACCACTCGTACTCCTTACCAACGCGGCTGGCTACCGCGGTCTCCACTTGTTGGAAATCAACAATCAGCCAGAGCGACGCGATCAACAGAATCACCGCGTTGATGCCCAGGCCGACCCACGCCATCGATCCGCCTTGGGTAGCGCTCTGCAGCGACAACCCCGGGATCTCGATACTGAAGAAGCCCAGCACAAACTGTGCCAAGTACATGATGCCAATGCCGATGGTGAGCGTTGAAAGCACGGCAACGAAGCGGCCGTTGGCGCGGATCAAACCGGCGCGGTAGACGATGAGCATGGCGGCGGTAATCGAAAGTGTGATGACGAAGGCTTGCAGACCAAGCCCGCCAAACGCAGTGATGCCGCGCGATGCCAGGATTGAATCCAGGAGCAGCGCCATCACGCCAAGCATGGCGCCTTGAGTAACGCTGTAGAGCGGTGCCGCCCAGTAAGCGCGCTCCGGCTTGCGCCACAGCGCAAAGAAGCAGACCAGGCTGGCAACCAATGCTGCAATGAAGATTCCCCAGATGGCGCCTTGGCCGACGGTGCGCACCAGCACGCCGCCACCAATGCCACCAACCACCGCCAGTGAAACCGCAATGGTGGTCTTCTGTGCTACGCCAGCCACCGTTGCCAGTTGCGTCGCTGGGCGGGCATGTGAATCAGCTGCGAGTTGGGTGTCGGCGAGAACCGGATTTGATGATCGGAGGTCGAGCATGGTGGGGGATTGTAGCCCCCCACCATGTAGTTCAGCAATTGCACGCCTTTACTTAGAGGACTTCCGCAGCCAAACTTGCCAATTCGCTGCGCTCGGTCTTACTCAGTGTGACATGCCCGGCGATGGTCTGGCCCTTCAGGCGCTCAATGGCGTGTGCCAAGCCGTTGGAGGCGGCATCCAGGTACGGGTTGTCAATCTGTCCAATGTCCCCGCACAGCACGATCTTGGTGCCGTCGCCAACGCGACTCACAATGGTCTTGATCTCATGGGGGCTGAGATTCTGTGCCTCGTCAATGATCATGAACTGATGGGGAATGGAGCGACCGCGAATGTACGTCAATGGCTCCATGACCAGTTTCCCGGTGGCCATCAATTGATCCAAACGCTGCTCGGTGCTCTTGCTGTCGGCATCGCCTTGCCCGGCGGAGCGAGTGGAGAGCAAGTAACCGACGTTGTCAAAGATCGGCTGCATCCACATGGATAGTTTCTCGTCCTTGTCGCCCGGCAGGTAACCGATGTCGCGGCCGAGCGGCATGATGGGACGCGCCACCAGCAACTTGTCCAGGCGCTCTTCCTTGAAGACCTTCTGCATTCCGGTGGCGATCGCCATCAGCGTCTTGCCGGTGCCTGCTGGCCCAATCAGCGTGACGAGTTTCACATCATCATCAAGCAGCAAATCAAGTGCCATGGTTTGCTGCACGTTGCGTGCCATGATTCCGTACACCGGCTTGCGTGGTCCGGTCACGGGAATCAGATGGCCCGTATTTCCAAGGACGCGCGCAAGACCAGTGTGCCCAGAATCTGCTTGGTCAATCAGGATCACAAACTGATTCGGCACCAGATCCTCCGACTTCATCAACTGTCCATCCGGCGTTCTTCCAGGAGTGACATCAAGCATGGTGCGCGGCAATTGTCGTTCTTGATAGAGCGAATCGATGATTTCGGTGCTCACCTGCATGGAGCAATAGCCGGAGTGCAGCCAATCAGCGTCCACGCGGTCTGCTTCAAAGTCCTCAGTATCAATGCCCAACGCATCGCACTTCACGCGCGCGTTGATGTCCTTGGTAATGAAGATGGTGCGCAGCCCTTGACGATTCAACTTAGCGGCAACGCTGAGAATCAGATTGTCATTCTTGTTCAGCTCCAGCGAACGTTCGTCCTCCATCGGCTCCACGCGCGCTACGCGAATGATGCCACCTTGTTCGTTCCAGACGACGCCTTCAAACAGATGGCCGATGCTGCGCAATTTGTCCAAGCCGCGAACCACCTGGCGCGCATTGCGGCCAGTTTCATCATTGTTCTTCTTGAAGGTGTCCAGCTCCTCAATCACCGTGAGCGGAATGACCACCTCGTGCTCTTCAAACTTGAAGATCGCTTGCGGATTGTGCAGCAGCACGTTCGTGTCAAGGACGAAATACTTCTTGGTTGCCAACGCTCCCTGCGCGGCGGATTGGGTTGTGCTTCGGGCTTCAGACGCGTCGTGAGGGGTGTGAGTGGTCAACGCGCGATCCTTGAGTTGTCAGAGCCTGAGGGCGGCTCCGTAGGTGCTGTGCCGGCAGCGATGCCGGTCATTGGCGGCCGCATCCGTGCGGTCCCTGTTCTGAACTGACATAAGAGTGCGATGTTCTCGCCCCCCCGTCAAGTGGTTTCCGGACGAATGAACGCTACTCTTGCAATCCATGGCACGCCCCTCACCACGCCGCCCCCGCCCGATCGCTCCTGTTGGACGAACTCGTCGATCGGGGCGCCCGCCCGCGGGCAAGCCGTCATCGGTGGGGGCACTGGCCGCCGCCATGGAGGCTGTTGCGCCCGCTCGGCTGGCGGAAAGTTGGGACAACGTGGGACTACTGCTTGGCGATCGCGCTGCGCCCTGCGGCCGCGTACTGGTGGCGGTGGACTGGACAGCGGCGGTCATGGAAGAGGCACTCGCTCTCGGCGTCGATGCAGTGGTCAGCTACCACCCGCCCATCTTCGACCCACTCAAACGCTTGGCATCGGACGACCCACGACAGCGCCTGTTGCTTGATGCGGCGCAAGCGGGCATTGCGCTTCTCTCGCCACACACTGCGCTTGATGCAGTGAAGGGCGGAGTGAACGATTGGCTTGCGGAGGGCATTGCTGGCGGAGCAGACGCACTTGCGTTGAGCGCGGGGTTTGAGCCACTCCGTCCATCATCGCTGCTGCCTCGCGGCGAGGCGTTCAAGCTGGTGGTGTTTGTGCCGGTACAGGCATCGCAGTCCGTGCGTGATGCGCTCGCGCAAGCTGGTGCTGGAGTCATTGGTCATTACGATCAGTGCACCGTGCGTGGCGATGTCACCGGAACATTTCGTGCCAACGCCGCAGCGAAGCCCGCAGTGGGTACGCGCGGCGTGACTCAGGAAGTCCGCGAAGAGCGCATCGAAATGGTCAGTAGTGCGGAACGATTGCCCTGGGCCATTGCTGCTCTGCGGGCTGTTCATCCATATGAAGAACCGGTGTTTGAAATCCACGCACTGGCTGCGCGCCCATCATTGGATGAAGGCTCGGGACGACTGCTGGTCTTACGCACCCCCGCCACGGCTCGAGAAATTGCCGCACGCCTGCGGCGCCACCTCGCTACCAAGCGTATTGACTCCGTGTGCCCACCTGGATGCGAAGGATTGCGGCACACACGGATTGCGCTGTGCCCAGGTGCAGGGGCTTCGTTTCTTGCCGAAGCAGCCGCGCGCGAGGCAACGCTCTTGGTGACCGGTGAAGCGCGTCACC
>CAMDCW010000032.1 GCA_945890745.1 Phycisphaera mikurensis NBRC 102666 | reverse complement strand
ACCTTGGGCTTTGCAAAGAGCCCCAGCATGGATGCGGTGAGCATCATGGAAACGCCCCACCACAGGCACCACGTATTGGTTAGATGCGCGCGTCCAAAGATGGCATCGGCCATCTCATAGGTGCCATCGGCTTGTGCGATCTTCTTGAAGTTCTTTGGCAAGATCTCGCCATTCATAATCATCAGCGGCGCCAGCACCAAGTAGTTGGTGACCATGCCGATCACCAAACTATTGGCGACGCGCATGCCCATCAGGCCGCCAGCACCCACCATGGACAAGTCAAACACCACCGTCATTCCCAGCTTGTCGAGCTGAATTCCCGAAATGTTTGGCACCCAGCTGATCACTTTCCCGGCAGCGTCCTTGGCCGGGGTGTAGAGCCACTCATCGAGGCGCTCTGGGAATTTCTTGAGGGTGTCGGTTGCCTTGGATGTTCCAAGGAGGGAAATTTGCAGGACGGCCATGTAGCCCGTCGCCACGACTAACTGCAGCGCGGCGCCGATACCGGCAGCCCACGCCAATGCCTTTGCTTTGAAGAGCCCAGTGTCTACGCCAGCGCCGTCGGTCCGTGCATCTGACTCAATCGGCAATCCAGCAGCGTCCAAATTCTTGGTGCCGCCAGCGGGCGCATGTGGATAGAGCGAATCAAGCACCACCGCGCACGCGCGCCCCTCCGGGAACGGCTGTTGTTCGTCATTGATAAATCGGCGCTTCATGGGGAAGGCCACCAGCACACCCAAGATGCTGGCCACCACATTCCAAATCAGCATCTGGTGCCACGCCATCACGGTGTTCGTTACAAACATGTACGCCATCAGTGCGCTGATCAGTGGGCCAGTCATGTAGCCCGCGGCGGTCGCGATCGACTGCACCGCGTTGTTCTCCAAGATGGACATGTCCTTCGACAACTGCAGCCGTGCCATGGCCCGGAAGATCACAAAGGAAAGGATCACACTGGTGACGCCCACTCCAAGCGACCACCCGGTCTTGGCGCCGATATACAGATTGGTGGCACTGAGAACGCCGCCGAGCATGAATCCGGTGACTGCCGCACGGAAGGTCAGCTGCGGCATATTGCCGCGAAACACGGTCTCAAGCCACCAATGATCCTTCTGCGAGCGGGTCCAGGTGCGGGTTTGTTCGTCGGTGAGATGTGGGAGTGCCATAGGTGATTCTCTGCGCACGGACGGCGCAAGTGCGGAGCGTAGCGCGATGGCGCGGGTACCCTGCGGCGATGAGCCAATTGCCTGCTGCCAATCGGATGCAGACTGGTGGGTCGTCTGGCCCGGAAGCCAACGGTGCGTTTGTCGGACCAGTGATTCTTACTGCGCTGGCGGCGTGGCGCGCCCGCATGGGAGTGCTCACGGCTGCGGTGCTGGTATTGGCGCTTGCCAACGCCCCCACGCAGTTGGCGCAGTGGGATGCCTCCCAGCGCATGGAGCAGGCCTCGGCTCGGTCGGAGGCGCGCGGCGATCGGTCGCCGGATCCCGAGGACGCAGTACGGGAGTTGGAGGCCATCGGCCCCGCCTGCTGCAATCTGTGCGGAGCCACGCTGCTTGGGTTCTTTCTGGTACTTCCCCTGACCGCTGGCGCCACCGTGTTGGGTGCGCGCACGGTGCGTGGCAACGCCCGCTTTGGGGATATGACGTGCGGGTTTCGGCGTTACGTTCCGACACTTGGCGCCGCGCTGGTGACGCTCTTGATCGGCGGCGGCGCTGCCATGGCAGTGGGGCTGATCAACTCCATGGCGCTGATCGGATCCGCATCGCGCGCGATCTCTGGCATCGTGACACCCGGGGTGCTGCTAGTGATCGGTGCGCTCATCATGAGTATCACCCTGTGGCTGACGGCACGGCTGTGGTTCGCCATCGTGCGTGTGGCGGATCCGGAGCGTCCACGAATTGGTGGCATGGCGTCGGTGACGCTCAGTTGGCAATGGACCGATGGGACTGTGCAGATGGGAATGGTTGGCGTGGTCCTGGTGGCCATGGCCGTCGCCATCGCCGCGCTGCTGCCTGGCTGGCTGGCGTGGTCAGCGGTCGCGAGCGCAACGGCGAGTGCCAAGTCCGCCGGCATTGCCATCGCGGTCGTCCTGACGAGTATCGGCGGCTGGTTTGCGGGAACATTTGCGCTGGCGTTGTTTGGTGCCGCCTACGAGCGAGTTGCCAGACTGCGAGAGCCGATCGCGCCGCCCGTTCATGATTCGATCACGCAGCACAGTGGAGGAATGGACGCATGACTGGAGGATTTGGAGATTTAGAGAAGTCCGATTACCCGATGGATCGCCGCTCCGTGCGTGGCCGACGCATTCGATTGGTGGTCGGCTGGATGCTCATCTCTTTCTGGGAGGCGGTGCCGATGTACTTGGCCTTCATGAAGCTTTCCGACAACCCACAGCGCGAAGTAGCGGTGGCATTGGCGATGGCCGTCTGTTGGATTCCGGTGATCGGAACCGCCGCCGCAGTCATGTGTGCGGTGTGGGCATGGGGTGTTCCGTGGTGGGTCGCGGTTGCGATGTACCTCTTGCCGAGGGTGTGCTTTGTGTTGGTGGCACGCGGCATTACGCGCCGGCCGATCGCGCCGACAAAGTAGCGCACCCGCAAATGACCGACGCGCGCCCGGTGAGGAGCGCGCGTCGGGAAATGACTAGTGTCATCAAACGTACTGCATGCAATGCAGGTTCAGCTGTCTGAACCCTCTTCCTGATCCAGGAAGCTGGCCAGCCGCTGCCGGCGAACCGGGTGCTGCAACTTACGGATCGCCTTGTTCTCCACTTGGCGAACGCGCTCGCGCGTGACCTTGAAGATGCGACCGACTTCTTCAAGCGTGTAGGTGTAGCCGTCGCCAATACCGTAGCGAAGCTTGAGAATCTCACGCTCGCGGTAGGTGAGCGTGCGCAAGACATCGTTGATGCGCTGGCGCAAGAGTTCGCTTGATGCGGCCTCGTGCGGGCTTGATTGGCGTTCATCTTCGATGAAGTCACCGAAGTGGCTGTCTTCGCTTTCGCCGACCGGACGGTCGAGCGAAATTGGGTGACGGCTGACCTTCATGACGCGACGAGTTTCCTCGATCGGCATCTTGGCGCGGAGTGCAATCTCTTCCACCGTTGGCTCGCGTCCGAGTTCCTGAAGCAGGTGCTTCTGGATAGTGCGGAGCTTGGACATCGTTTCGATCATGTGCACCGGCACGCGGATGGTGCGGGCATGGTCGGCGATCGCCCGGGTGATGGCCTGACGGATCCACCACGTGGCGTAGGTACTGAACTTGTAGCCGCGCTTGTATTCGTACTTGTCGACGGCACGCATCAGGCCGGTGTTGCCTTCCTGAATGATGTCGAGGAACGGTAAGCCACGGTTGCGGTACTTCTTGGCGATGGAAACCACCAGGCGCAGGTTGCCGCCGGAGAGGTCACGCTTGGCTTGTTCATACTCAAGGAACGCGCGCTCAATACGGCGCACGCGACCATCAAGGTTCTCTGAGCTTTCCAAGACCATGCTGCGCAGTCCGTCGATCTCGTCGCGCATGACGGTGAGATCTTCTGGATCGAATCGCTCTGGATGCTTGTCAGCCTTCTTCAGTTGGTGATGGATTTCCTTCACCTTCTTGTCAAGGCCCTGCAGCTTGCGCAGCAGTGGCTGGATGCGGCTGGTACGCAGGCAGCACTCTTCGAGGAGCACAGCGATCTTGCGACGATTGTGATCAAACTCCTTGGTCACTTGCGCGCGCTTCGCGTCTGCAAGTGTGGTGTCCAAGAGTTCAAAGATTTCACGGTTGCGATTCAGCAAACGCTCAATGGTGGGCAGGTTGGCAGGAATGCGCGCGGCCAGGGTTTCCTTATGGTTCTCCTCGGCGGTGGAGATGCGCATGGTGCGGTCGAACGGCAGCGTTCCGGCATGTACTTGCTTGAGAATCTGCACGGCCATTTGCGCCGCGTAGTCGCTGGCAAGCGTCATCCGACGGAAGCACATGCGTGTGGTTTCGATCTTCTTTGCCAGGCGAATTTCCTCTTCGCGGGTGAGAAGCGGAATCGTTCCCATCTGCGTGAGGTACATGCGGATTGGGTCATCAATTCGCTTTGAACCTTGCTCAGCAAGCGCGGCTTCAACGGCAGCTTGAGTCTCTTGCTCATCAAGAATTTCCTCGTCTGCGTTGGCGACGGCAGCAGCAGCAGGCTCCTCAGGGAGGTGCTGCTCATCTTCAAATCCACCATCGAAGTCGGCCGGAGGACCATCGTCCTCATCGATCATCTGCACCTTCGGCGGCTTGTTCGGCTTCTTCTCGTCGCGCTGGAACTTCAGGTTCGTCTGCAGCGGGGCATCGAACATGTCCCAGCCGTTGCGCTTGCGTTCGCTCTCATCAATGAGTTCGATACCAAGTTCGTCCAATAGGACGATCATCTCGTCAACCTTCTCAGGCTCGACGAATTCATCGGGGACGCAGCGGATGTACTCCTCGTACGTGATCCACTTGCGGCCGCGCCCGAGTTCAACGAGCTGGCGGAGGACGGGGGTTAAGTCAGAGAGTGCGAGTGACAATGTTCAGGTTCCAGTTCTAGCGAGGGGTTCTGCGTGGTGTGATGAACGCAAACAGAACAAATCGGTCATCTTTAGGTAAAGGCGGTAAATCTGCGTCTTAGAATCATTAATACGGGTTTCAGGGGTCAGATCCATCATTCTTCTTCGCGATCGGAGGGTCGATTTCCACTTGGCCCTGGTAATCGGCCGTACGCGGTGGGGTCTCTCCCACGATTCCTAATGGTTTCTAAACGCGCGGCGAGGGCGCTTGGTTCGTCCGAACTCCTTATCGTACTAGGATTTATGTTTCCCGAAGCGAGAAGTACGGAAGTCCGGGAGCGTCGGATGCGTTCAAATGCGTCCACCGCCTCTTGGAGCCGCTCAAGAGCAATATTCTCGGACGGTGCGCGCTTCTCGCCAAGCAGAACCAAGTCAATGGCGCAGGATTTCACGTTTTGCCCGCGCAATTCCGCCAATACTTCGTCAATGGTGAAGGCGTGTTGATCTTCCAGCCACAGATGAATTGGTTCCAAGACCATGCGGCAGTCCGGGTCAAGGAAGCTCTCGGGGGTGATGGCTTCGGTGACCGGAAGCGATGACCCGTCGTCGAGGCGAACCCGTGCCGCGCCCAATTGTGGGTGCGCCAGCAGGATGGCCAGGAGACCACGCTCCGCGTCGCGACGAGCGCGGGCCTGCGGAATGGGAAAGCCTTGTTCTTCCAAACTCGGTCGGTACACCGAGCTGGTCTTCACCTCAACCGTCTCCTCCGGAGCCGAGCGGGGCGTGGGCGCCTTCACTGCCTCAAGCGCAGCTTCCAGATCGCGTTCCGGCAAACCGGTGATCGAGCCCAGGCTGGACATCACCAACGTCTTGCGCAGACCAGGCATGGCGCGGAATCCAAGTTCCACAAGTCGAGCCAGCACTGCTTCGATCCGTTGCTGTTGCGCACTCAATCCGTTGGCGCCGCGGAAATCTTGACGGAAGCGGCGTACGAAGTGCCGCAGTGCGTCTTCGCTGTTGGCGAGCGCGGCATCGAAACGCTCGCGACCATCGGGCTGGCGAAGCAGTTCGTCGGGGTCAAGTTCATCGGGCAATGTGCAGATGCGCACATCGACTGGCTCGGCAAAGAACACTTCGATGGCGCGGTCCGCGGCTTTCTGTCCAGCAGCATCACCGTCAAAGAGGAGCACGATGCGCTCCGCCACTCGCTTCAGGCCACGGGCGTGCTCGCGGGTGAGTGCGGTGCCGAGTGTTGCCACGGCATTGGTCACACCGGCTGCGTGGCAGGCGATGACGTCCGTGTATCCCTCGCAGATGAGTGCGGTGCGGGAATCAATGATCGACTTCTTAGCGAGGTGAATGCCGTACAGGCCGCGTCCCTTGTGGAACACGCCGCTCTCAGGCGAATTCAGGTATTTCGGCTGGTCTTCGGCGTTGAGCTGCCGTGCGCCGAATGCAATGGGGGCGCCCATTTCATCGCAAATTGGAAAGATCACCCGGTTGCGAAATCCGTCGATGGGACCTTGGCGCCCATCGCGCACGAGCCCGGCTGCTCGGAAGACATCAAGGTCTGGAACGGCGTCGCTGCCGCGGGCACCATCATCGGTACGGCCGCCGCCTTGGTGGTGCGCGCGCAGGCGATCGAGGTGGCGAACGAACGTGTCCCATCCATCGGGCGCCGCGCCGATATTGAATCGTTCGCGCATCGCTTCCGAAACATTGCGCGCATCGAGGGCGGCGCGGGAGCGAGCGCCAATCTCCGCGTGTGCCAGCGCCTTGCGGTAGAAATTGGCGGCGATGGCGTTGGCGCGGAGCAGGGCGCGTCGACCGCCGGTGGCGCCATCTTCACTGCGTGTCTGTCGCAATTCGATGCCGGCGCGTTCGGCCAACGCGCGCAGTGCATCGATGAACTCCATCTTGTGGTAGTTCATCATGAAGTCGATGGCATTTCCGGCGGCACCACAGGAGAAGCACTTGTAGAAACCAGAACTCTTGTGGGTGACCACCGTCATCGATGGCGCGCGATCATCATGGAATGGACAGATGCCCACGTGCTCGCGTCCCTTGGGGCGCAATTGCACATGTTCGCCGATGAGCGCCACGAGGTCCGTGGCGTCCAAGACGCGATCTCTATCGGAATTTCCAATCGATCCAGCCACCAGCTTCCTTTCGGCGCGTCCTGCGCCGGGTTCGTCCGTTGTTCACTAAACGCAACGTGCTTCCAATGCGTGAGATGTTCACGCACGGAATCCCGTTCATTCGTTCAATAGCTCCGCCCACGATGTGCTGACTGAAAGCCCGTGCTCTCTGTCAGGGCTTCGAGAGCGGAATCAGGGGTTTGCTCATTGGCCGGAGTGCCGTCATGGCACTGCTGGTGGCGCGTGTGAGTCGTTTGTCCCGCTGCGAAGCCGCGCGATTATAGGCGCAATGGCCGGAAAGTCAACTAAATTACTCAGGAATCGTCGTTCGATACTGACCATGCGGCGAGTAGGAACGCCAAATCATCCCCGCCGACGATGCGATCCCGGTCGACATCTCCAAAGATCGGCGGCACACGCAGCATCACATATGAATGAAACACGGGCCGCCTTTGAGTGGGCGGCCCGTGTCTTTGTTCTTTGAGTTGTGCTCGTACCCGAGTCACACGCTGCGGCTTACTTGCCCGCAGCCTTGGCTTCGCGCAGTTCGCGCGTGTAGGTGTACTTGCGCTTCATCGGCTTCACTACCAGGCCTGAGCGAATTGCTCGGACCGAGGCGCGGACGCGCTTGGGGGCGCCGTTTTCCATGATGTCCACGGTCTGCAGATTCGGCTTGAAGGTGCGCTTCTTGACCGAGGTGGTCTTGATACCAACGCCACCGAGGTACTTCGCCTTACCGCGGCGCTTGATGACGTTTCCAGAAGTGGTATGGGCACCGGTGAAGTAGCAGACGCGTGACATGGTGAGTCCTTGGTGTGAAGCCCGTTGCGGCATGCAGCGGGGGATCGGGGAGGATACGCGGAACCGGCGTTTCACGCAACACTCTGAACTGGTTGCGGGGCTCTGGGTCGAACCCTGTTATCGGCGTTACGACGGCGCCGGCCCAGTCAGTCCCGCCAGGCCAAGCAGTTCGTGGCAGGCTGTTCCGTCGCTGGCATGAAACGAGCCCACCTGGTGGCTGTCGACGTCAAACACGCCCCAGGCGTGCCCCTCGGGCGTCCGGCAGGGCACCACTAATTCGCTGCGGTCCCGGGGGTCGCAGGCGATATAGCCCGCACCAAGGTCTGCCACGTCGCGCACCACCAAGGTTTGGCCGCTGACGAGGGCCTGCCCGCAGGCGCCGTGAATACCGATGGGCGAACACGCCGGCCCTGGCCGCCGTGCCGCCAGAACCATCCGCTGGGCGTCTGGCTCATGCGGGCAGTCGACGTAAAAACCCGCCCAACTGACACCGAAGGCTGCGAACGAGCTCCACCACAGCTCAACAAAGGCCTCCATGCGTGCCTCGCGGGACGGCAGGTGGGCAATCGCGGCAGCGGGCGTCCGCAGCGCGGCATAGTCGCGGTGGGGGATCGATTCCTGCATGCTCATACTGGTCGTCAGGCGCTTTCGCGCTCGCGGCGTTTCATCTGCTGAAGTGGCGTGCCGTGCTCAATAGCGTGGGCATCGATCACATAGACGGTGTTTGCGTTGTCCAGCTCGGGCAGGTGATACATGAGATCAATCATGATTTCATCAACCACTGCACGGAGTGCACGTGCACCCGTGTTGCGGGTGATGGCACGATCGGCGATCAGATCCACTGCGTCGCGCGTGAACTCCAAGCGCGCGCCTTCAAGTGAGAAGAGGTGCTGGTACTGCTTGATGAGCGCGTTCTTTGGCTCGGTCAGAATCTGCACCATGGCATCCCGTGAGAGCGGATGCAGCGGGCACACGATCGGCAGACGCCCAACCAGTTCCGGAATCATTCCGAATTCAAGCACATCATCGGGGGTGACTTGGGCAACCAGCGCGGTGCGCTCGGTGACCTTGTCTTCCACGCCCTGTGACTCAGCAGAGAAGCCGATGCGCTTACGACCAATGCGCTTGCGAACGATGTCCTCAATGCCATCGAAGCTTCCACCGCAGATGAACAGGATATTGGTGGTATCCATCTGGATGTACTGCTGTTCCGGATGCTTGCGCCCGCCTTGCGGAGGAACGTTGGCAGTGGTGCCTTCCAACAACTTCAGCAAGCTCTGCTGAACGCCTTCACCGCTCACATCACGGGTGATGGAGACGTTGTGATTGGTCTTGCCGATCTTGTCGATTTCATCGATGTAGATGATGCCGCGTTGCGCGCTTTCCAGGTCGAAATCAGCAGCTTGCAGCAACTTCAGGAGCAGGTTCTCAACATCTTCGCCGACGTAGCCAGCCTCGGTCAGCGTGGTGGCGTCACCAATGGCAAACGGCACATTGAGAATGCGCGCGAGCGTCTTGGCCAACAGCGTCTTGCCGGTACCGGTGGAACCGATCATCAGCACGTTGGACTTATCGAGCTCTACTTGTGATTGCTCGTTCTCAAGTTGCGAGAGTCGCTTGTAGTGATTGTGTACGGCAACAGACAACGCGCGCTTGGCGTTCTCTTGGCCGATCACGTATTGATCAAGGAATTCCTTCATCTGCCGCGGTGATGGAATCTGTCCAAGTTGTGGGCGGCTACCGGTGACGCGGCGTCGCTCCTGCTTGAAGATGTTCTGGCAGAGGTCAGTGCAGTTGGTGCAGATGTACACGTCGCTGGGACCTTCAACCATCGGTCCGACTTCGCGACTGGTCTTGCCGCAGAAGCTGCAGGTAGTGACCTTGCGACCACGGAATCCGCCGTCGCCGCCACCGCCACTGCCGGATGCGCCACCGCCGCCTGGTCCACTGGGGCCACCGCTGGTTCCGCCACCGAAGCCATCGCCAAACTCACGACCACCGCCGCGCTTGGAATTACCCGAGTTGCCATTGGCACGCTGCGGGATGGCGGGGTTGGGTTCACGTCTCGGCATAGGCTGCATGTGTCAGTGGTTCCTTAAAAACGGTGGATCGGTCGCGAATCGCTCGCATCGATCGACGGGAGTAAGTCTATCGGTCTTGAAGGGGGGATTCTGAAGTGAAGACTTCCATCATGGCTTGCGAACCGTCATTCGCAAGTTCTTATGCGGATTCCTCAGAACGAACACCTCTTATCGGCGGGATCAGGCGTCAAAAACCACAATAAGCGCTATCGGCGCGGTGTCCGCCGTGGTTCCTCAGAGCCCCAGTCGGTGCCCCCGCGCTGATCCCGTTCCTTCTTGGCATTCTCGCGTGTTCGTTGCACCATGGCATCACGCGCGGTGTCAAACTCGCGGCGCGTCATTTCGCCGCGCTCAAGCATGCCGCGCATGTCATCAAGGGTGAAGCCGGGTGTTGCTCCGAGATCGGGTGATTTCGCAGCGCGCCGAGCCCAAAAGACAATGCCGCTTCCGCCGACAATCAGCACGAAGAGTGCCACGATGCCGATCCAGAACAGGGCGTCGTTTGACCCGGCGTTCACGCGCGGATTACCCCTTCTTCTTTGGTGCCACGCGCGCCGCCGCTGCCTTCTGCTTCTCGGCAACGACCTTGTTCCATTCCTCGGCCGGCACATCAGTGACCTTGGCCTTGGCAAGAACGCGATCAAGCGTCTTGGCTTCGCGGATGGCCAATGCCATCTCGTTCAGGCGGCCATTCTGCTGGAGTTCAGTACGAATCTGATCCGGGCGAGTGCCGCGTGAGCGGGCCATCTGCACGATCGATGCGTTGAGTTCGGCGTCGGAAACATCAATACCGAGGTCCTGCGCCAAGCGCGCCAGAATGAAGAAGGCACGCAAACGCTTGCGGGTGTCTTCTTCGCTGGCTCCGCGGATCTCTGCAAGGCGATGCTCAATCTGCGCCTCTTCGAGTCCCTGTTGCTGCAACTGGATGCGCTGCATCTCAATGTTGCGAGCAACTTGGGCGCCCGACATCTTCTCTGGAAGATCAAAGGTCACCTTCTCAAGGAGCCACTCGGCGGCTTGCTCGCGCATAGCGGCGCGCTGCTCTTGATCGCGGCGTGACTCAAGGGAGAGTTTCACCTGCTCGCGCAGGTTCTCAACTGCACCCAGGCCAAGCGATTCAGCCACTGCTGCTGGCTCCGCCGGAGTGATGCGCTCTGCTTGCGTTGGTGTGAATTCCACGGTGATTTCTGCACCGCGAAGATCTTCGCGCTCATGCACTTCTGGGCCAGTGGTCTTCAGAACGATGGAGTCGCCGACCTTCTTGCCAGTGACGTGCTTGCTCAGGTCGTCAAACATGAGGCCGAGCACTTGTCCCTTGCCTTCGTCTTCCACGTCCGGCACAACAACCAGGCACTCGGCGGCTTCAAAGTACGGATCCTGCTTGGCACCCTTGACGCGCACGGTGGCCTTGCCGACCATGCGGTCAAGCGTCTCGAATGGACCATCAATGCGAGTCGGAGTTCCGAAGCGGTAGCCAAGTCGGCGGATTTCGTCGGCGAGGTACTTCTCGTCAACTTCTGCCACTGGGCGACTGACTTCCACGTCCTCCAACTTTGGCAGGGCGATCTCTGGGATGACTTCAATGTCCATCGACACTTCAATGGCCTTGCCGCGCTGGATGGCAACATCGGCAGCTGATTCATCAACCTCTGGGTCAGACACTGGCTGGAGCTTGTGATCCTGCAGCGCCTTGGAGTACGCGTCGGTGAGGAGCCGGCGACGCAGGTCCTCCAAGATCGACGGTCCAAAGCGCTTCTCAATCAGACCGATCGGCGCGCTGCCGCGACGGAAGCCGGGGATACTCGCCTCGTTGCGAGCACTGGCATAAGCCTCAGTGAGACGCTCGTCCACCATCGCTGCAGGGATGGTGATCTTGAGTCGCTTGCGGGCAGGTCCAATGTTCTCGACGACGACGGTGCTCTCAGTGGCCATAGTGTTGCTCGATCAGGTCTTGTGTCTAGGTCTGGTGTCTAGGTCTTATGTCTAGGTCTGGGGAAAGCGAAGTAGTATACGGGGATCGGCGACCATCGCCGAACCGTGCCGATCACTTCATGAGAAGCATTTCGGCGTAGGTGGGCAGGGGCCAATTGTCGTCCGGAGTCACGCGTTCAAGCGCATCGCAGGCGGCGCGAACACGTGCCGTTGCGGGCACGGTGTTGTCGCGCAGGAAGCGCATCTCGGTGGCATGATCCTTGTGGTGTTTGGCGGCGAGTTTTTCCAGTTCAGCAACAGCAACCCGCAAATCATTCACCAGACCGACGTAATGGCGGAGGTCAGCTTGTGTTTCCGCGCAGTCAACGTCGGCAGCAAGCGTTGCGCCCACGGTGGTGGCCAATTCTTCCTGGGTCCGGAGACCGGCAGGGAGAATTTGTGTGCGAACCATCTGAATGATCGTGCGCGTTTCAATGCCAATCACCGTGCAGTAATTCTCGACGAGCACTTCATAGCGAGCCTCAAGTTCACGCGCATTCAAGACGTGGTACTTGGCAAAGACATCGCGCGCCTTCTTGGTGCTGAACGCGCTCAAGGCTTCAGCGGTGCTGCGCAAGTTGGGAAGGCCACGCTTCTCGGCTTCCTTGTGCCATGCCTCGCCGTAACCGTCGCCATCGAAGCACACGCGGCGGTGCGCCTTGATGGTGTCCTTGAGCACGGTCTTGACCGCAGCTTCAAGTTTCGCAGCGGACGGATTCTTGCCGGCCTTCTTCTCCAGCTCCGTTGCCAAGTAGTCAATGCTCTCGGTAACGATGGTATTGAGGACCGTGTTCGGCCATGCAACGGCACTTGTTGAACCAACGGCGCGGAACTCAAACTTGTTGCCAGTGAAGGCGAACGGAGACGTGCGGTTGCGATCGCTTGCGTGGCGCGGAATGTGTGGGAGGCTGGTGGCACCAAGGTCAAGTTCGCCGCCGGTCTTGGTCTTCTTGGGCGAGCCAGTCTGCAGCTGATCCAGAATGTCAGTGAGCATGTCGCCGAGGAAGATGCTCATGATGGCTGGAGGTGCCTCATTTGCGCCTAAACGGTGGTCATTTGCGGCACTTGCAATGGATGCGCGCAACATGTCAGCGTGCAGATCCACGGCGCGGATGACCGCGGTCAGGAACACCAAGAATTGCATGTTGGTGTGCGTGTCCGCGCGTGGATCAAGAAGATTGATACCGGTGCTCGTGGACATGGACCAGTTGTTGTGCTTGCCACTTCCATTGATGCCTGCGAACGGCTTCTCATGGATCAAGCACTCAAATCCGTACTTACGAGCCACCATGCGCAACACTTGCATGGTGATCATCTGATGGTCAACGGCGATGTTGGCATTCTCAAACATCGGTGCCAATTCGTACTGGCTTGGAGCCACTTCATTGTGACGCGTCTTGGCGGGAACGCCCAGCTCAAAGAGCCGTGCTTCTACTTCCGCCATGAAGGTCAGTACGCGGTCCGGCACTGCACCAAAGTAATGGTCATCCAGTTGATGACCTTTGGGTGGATTGGCGCCCATCATGGTTCTGCCAGTCATCATCAGGTCGAGGCGTTGCTCGGCCTGCTCGCGCTCAACTAGGAAATATTCCTGCTCGCAACCGAGGGTGCCAACGACGTGGGAGACGCCTGCGTCGTGGCCAAAGATCTTGAGAATGCGCATCGCCTGCTTGGAAAGCGCTTGAATGGAGCGTAAGAGCGGGGTCTTCTTGTCGAGCGCTTCGCCGGTCCAACTGACGAACGCGGTGGGGATGCACAGGGTGGTGATGCCCGACGGATTACGCAAGAGGAACGCCGGACTGGTGGCGTCCCAAGCGGTGTAGCCGCGCGCTTCGTAGGTGTCGCGGATTCCGCCCGACGGGAAGCTTGATGCATCGGGTTCGCCGATCACCAGTTGATTACCGGAGAACTGTTCGATGGCGCTGCCATCGGACATTGGATTGAGGAACGCATCATGCTTCTCAGCGGTGATGCCAGTCAGTGGTTGGAACCAGTGGCAATAGTGCGTGGCACCGTGTTCGATCGCCCAGTCCTTCATGGCAACGGCAACCGTGTTGGCAATTGCTGGATCAAGCGAAGTGCCTTGACTCATGGTGCGCTGCAACTTTGTAAAGACGTCAGTTGGCAGGCGCTTCAGCATGGTGTCACCGCTGAAGGTCATGCAGCCGAAGTAGTCGGAGGCGCGCGTTGGGTTGTCGAACGTTGAGGTGTTGGAGCTCATGTGCGTACCGTGGGAACTATTGATGAACGGGTTCATAAGTGGTCGGAGGGCCTCCTGAGCCCAAGTTGATAACTGTATGTTGACAGGAGGGGGCGATCAACCCCCCAATTCACGGCGGAATCGAGCGAATACCCGGAATTAGCCCAAGATTGAGCGGCGCCGCTTCACGTAGTCCCAGACCACGAAGCGGTCGAGTTCCCGTCCGGCAACAAAGAACACGCGGCCGCCGGTTGATTCCGCCATGCGATGAGCAAACTGCACATCGTCTTCGGTCTGGCTCCAACTTGGCAGCAGGAACACGTTGATGGTGATGCCCGCCTCTTTGCAGCGCATGGCTTCACGGATGGTCTCGCGCTCTGTGCGTGGATCCGGTGGATACATCATGTACAGATCGCTGCCTTCAAAGTGCGCTGTTGGCAGTCCGTCAGTGATCAGCATCACTTGGCGATTTGGTGTTGGCCTGCCACCGAGCCACTGCCGCGAAAGTTGCAGCGCGCGCTGGATGTTGGTGAAGTGCAGGGGCAGGTCCATCTCAGTGATGTCGGGGTCCGACATGTCAGCGCGCAGGCGCACCACGGACTCCCGAATGGTGACCGGCTTCGGCATGATGCTGGGGATTTCGCCCGAAGACCGCAACTTTGCAACGGTGTACATCTCAACAAACTGCAAGTAGTCGCCGGGGTAGTCGCTGCGAATCAGGCCATCGAGCGCCATGGCCATGCGCTTGGCTTGCACGTACTGCCCACCGTTGCGCATGGAGCCAGACATATCCATGATGACTGCTGTAGCGCACTTTGGTTGCTGACGGGTCTTGTGAACCACCATGTCGTCGGAGCGTATTCGCACCGGCGTGCCGGGCGCGCGCGGACCGTCTGCGGATTCACGGAGCAGTGCATTCACCATGCTCTGTGGAATGTCCATGGCGGATGGACTGTCTCCAAACTCATAGGGACGCGTGGACGGCAACTCCACCGCGCCGTCTGGGCTGGCAACGCCTTCGTGCCGGCCACTGCGCGCTGCTTGCAGGCCGCCAAAGATGGTGGCCAGCAGGCTGCGCTGGTACAGGCGCATGGCCTTGGGGCTGACTTGCCAACCGCCCTCCGGCGTGCGCGCCAAGCCTGCATCCTCGGCCAAACGCTCCAGCAATTCATTCACTCTTCGTTGGGCGTCGCGGAGTGAGTCCACCTGCTCTTGCGGCGCGAACTCTTCTAATGCATCCATGTCAATGATGGCTGGCTTGGCATTCTTGAGTGCTTCACGCAACTGCTCCAAAAGGCGATCGAGTTCTTCCAACTCTGCCTTCACCTCTATCGCGCCGGGGACATCAAGCGCTTCACGACCGCTGAACGACCATCGTGAGGTGAGTTGATCAACTTCATACTTCTCGCGCAGGCGCTCCAGTGCTTGCGTGAGCGCGCGCTGCTCGGGTGAATTCTCTGGAAGTCGGTACCACAAACGCTCGAGATCGCGCAATTGTTCGCCGGCAATAGCGTGCGCGATGCGTTTAGCAACGTCGGGCTTGCCGGTTTCAGGTACCGCTCCGGCCGCGGTGTCTAGAAACGCTTTCGCAGCAGCGTGCGTCGCGGGTGTTGGGTCATAGGTCGAAAGAATGCGTTCTTTGCGTTGCTCAAGCAGTTCGATGAGCGCATCGATACTGGGTCCAAGGCCTTGGATTTGCGAAGGATCAATGCGAATGGCGTCCGCCAGTTCTTCGTCCGTGAAGTGGCGCATCGATCCGGCGGCCAAGAGATGTTCGTAAGCGCCGCGCGCAGCACCGCTGGAGTCAGCAGGCTGCGCTTGACCAAACTTGACGGCGTCGTAGCCGAGGTAGGTATGCAACACGCCGCCGAGTGGCTGCGGGGCAGTCGGGCGCGCATCAGGAACTGGTGCGCCCATGGGTTCGTCAGCATCAGGCGACATGTCGTCGTGGTTTGCCACGGCGGTTACTTCACCTCATACGAAGTGCGGCCATGTTTCGCGGTACGGCTCACGCGATCGGTGGCCCACAGTCCCGCAAGGACAAACTCCGCGCAAGAAGCGCGAACGGCGGCATCGGTACTGGCATTCACTTCAAATGCCTTATCCCACGCTTCCGGGACGCTATTCATGCGTTGCGCGTACTGCGCACTGGGCACAAGATCGCCTACTTCAATGCGCACGCCCTTGGCAAACGCATCTGCAATGGATGCCAAGCCGTGCTCTTCGACGTATTCCTTGAATACCACACCAACCGCTTCGGCAACGATGGCATCAATCACTTGGCGCTCGTTCATCTGATGGCTGCCCATGAGATCAAGTTCCAGCTTTCCAAGTGCTGAAGAATGCAAGTGCGAAAGATCGCTGATGCGGGGCGCTGCTGGAGATTCACCAAGTTGAATGGATCGACGCCGTGCGCTGGCAACCATGGTGCGCCAATTGGCAACGCTGAAGCGCGCGCTGACTCCCGAAGCATGATCCACAAACTTACTACGCCGAGCAGCGATGGAAATCTCTTCCACCACACGATCCATAAACGGCGGAACAATCACTGGGAATTCGCCGCCCAGGTCCATGCCTGCCTCTTGCCGGGTGATGGCAATGCCAGCATCGCGCTCGCGTGGATAGTGGGTGACCACGGTGCTACCAATACGGTCCTTCAGCTGCGGGATCACCTTGCCGGAGCGGTTGTAGGTGCTTGGATTTGCGCTGAATACCAGTAAGACATCCAGATCGAAACTCACCGGATAGCCGCGAATCTGTACGTCGCGTTCTTCCAGCACATTGAAGAGACCAACCTGCACCAGTTCATCAAGATCGGGAAGTTCGTTCATGGCAAAGATGCCGCGGTGCATGCGCGGAACCAGGCCGAAGTGCAGTGCATCCTCGGAGCCCATGCTGGTGCCGGCAGCGAGGCGCGATGGGTCGATTTCACCGATCAGGTCAGCGAACTTTGTCCCAGGGGCCAGTCGTTCGGCGTAGCGATCTTTGCGATGCCACCATGCAATCGGAATGCGATCGGCAGTGTTGGCGCACATCTCCCGCCCGGCGCGCGTGATGGGTTGTTCCGGATCTTCATGCACAGCGCAACCGGGAATGTCCAGGTACGGCAGCCACTCGTCTAGGAAGTTGGGAAGCATCCGCATCAGGCGGCTCTTCCCTTGGCCCTTCTCGCCAAGGAACAAGATGTCGTGGCCAGCGATGATGGCCGTTGCCAGTTCTGGCAGGACGGTGTCGTCATAGCCAAGAATGCCGGGGAATAGACCAGCAGCACCTCGGTCGCCACGCGCCGATGATGCGGCGAGGGCGTGCTCGAAGTTGGTGCGGAGTTCCGCCTTGACGGATCGGCTGCGCCAGCCCGATGCGCGAAGTGCAGCCAAGGTGTGAATAGCAGGGGATGTTGGCATAGGTGTTGCTTCGCCGGTCATGAGGCACTGTATGCAACTGAATCACTTAGTAGTGTCTTGAAGCCACCCTTTACGCCAGAAATACGTCATCAGACCAATGACGGTGCATCCCATCAGGCCCAAGGCGAAGGGATAGCCGAGCATCCATTCAAGCTCTGGCATGTGTTTGAAGTTCATGCCGTACACACCGGCGATAAATGTCAACGGCATGAACAGTGTGGCAATAATGGTCAGAACTTTGGAGGTTTCTGCCACCTTCAGATTGACGCTGGTCATATAAATGTCCAGCAAATCATTGGCCATGTACCGGTCAGTTTCAAGTTGATCCAAGACACGCGAGACGTGATCGTTCAGATCGCGCAAGTAGTGGCGCGTGTCAGCATCAAAGACGCGGTCCAGTGAGGCCAGTGCGATGGCGGCGTCGCGCAGTGGATGCACGGCGCGGCGCACGCGAATGAGTTCCGCGCGAATGCGGCGAATCTTTCCGAGCGTCCGGCCATCAGGCTTGGTGAATGCTTCATCTTCAAGCGGCTCAAGCGCTTCGCCGATGCGGTCAACGATGGGGAAGTAGCCATCAACGACTGAATCAGCGATCGCATAGGAGAGGTAGGCAGCCCCGGAAGTTCGCAATCTTCCTTTGTTCTCGCGGATCCGGTTGCGGAGTGGATCCAGGCAATCTCCGGGCACGCTTTGGAACGTCACCACCACGCGCGCGGTGACCCAGATAGCAAGTTGTTCAGTCCAGAATCCGCGTTCATCTTCGTGCGGCATGGGCAACACCAAGAATGTGGCGTCGCCGTAGGGCTCGCTCTTCGCCCGTTGCGCGGTGTCGGTGGCGTCTTCCATGGCAAGCGGATGGATGCCAAAGTGGTCGGCAATCTCCTTGAGAAGTGCCGGGTTTCCAAAGCCATCCACATCCACCCACAACACGGGCCACTCCGTACCCAGCGCAATGATGTCGGCGACACCGGTAGCGACAAATTCCTTGAAGCTTGTCGGGCCGTAGGCAATCACAGTGACGACTGGCGGAACGTCGTCGGGGGAAACCACTATGGTTCCCGGCGCTGTGTAGATGTGGCGCGGACTGGACAGGCGTCGAAACTTCTGCCGAGCACGTCGAGCTGTCACGGCGGTCTTTCGAAGGGTGTCGGTGACCAAGCTGCTGAGCGGGTCGGTGTTGTGCTGTTGAGTCATCGGTGTGAACCTTTCGTCATGCTGGCACCTCAATGATGGTCAGTTGATCCGTGGCTGGCTCAAGCGTGGCAACGGTGTATCGCGGCGCACGGTGCAGGGCGCCCGGATTGATGATGCGCGTTCCGGCGTTCCGTTCGTCCCGTAGTTCATGGGTGTGGCCGTGAATCAAGTAATGAGCACCGCTGGTGACCGCCGCACGGAGGGCAGGGAGTTCATGTCCGTGCGTGAAGGCGATGCGCTTCCCGTCCACGGTGATTTCGCCACTATCGCCGTGCACGGTGATACCAATGTTGGCTGCGTAGCGGGCGAGGGAGTCATGATTCCAGTCACAATTGCCCCACACCAGGTGGCTATCAAGCCCCGCGAGCTGGTCAAGGACTAAGTCATCCTCCACATCGCCGCAATGAATGAACGTGGTGGCGCCCTTCGCTTGCAGCGCCTCAATAGCACGCTTCGTGCGTTCCCATCG
>CAMDCW010000031.1 GCA_945890745.1 Phycisphaera mikurensis NBRC 102666 | reverse complement strand
ATGAGAAGCATTCGTATTGCTGTGATGCCGAACATCCCATATCAAATATCCCCGGCGGCACCAGTAGCACCTCGATCCCCGTCCCGGTGTCGCGCACGCGCCAGGCGAGACCGGTTGCGGCGATAGCTTTTCGTAATGCAGGATCCGTCACCACTGCCGGGTCCGGCATCGCCTCGATCAACGTCGCCCAGGCGGGCACCGTGACCCCTGGGTACTGGCAGACGCCCCAGTTCGAGAGCAGTACGCCGAGGTCCGATCCGTCAACGCGCCCATCGTCATTGATGTCCGATGCTTGTGAGTATTGGCCGGACGTAGTGAACCCCCAGTACGCGAGCAGTGTTCCGAGATCCGCTCCGTTGACGATGCCATCCGTGACAATGTCGCCATCGCATCGACATGCGCCGAGCTCAGGGTGCGTGGCGCATTCGCAGATGTCTGGGATGCCGTTGGTGTTCGAGTCGGCAAGCGTGCCGGCGAGGATCTGGCCGTAGTCGACGATGCCGTCACCGTTACAGTCGGTGGACCATTCGACAACATAGGGCAAGAGAGCATCTCCGTTCGCATCACCCCATGAATCGCTGAAGCAGCAGAGGTCGACTACACGCGCAACCGCGCCTTGGGTATCAAATCCATTGGGCTCGCCCACTAGCCAATTTGTCCATTCGAGGGGCTCTCCTGTCACCCATCCCCAACTCGCGGCAGGTTCCCCAGGCGGCGATAGGCTCCTCAAACCGATCCATGCACCGCCAAAGGCGCATTGCGTATCGCGGACCGTACGTACGAGCTGGTTTTCGGCTGTACTCGTGCAAGTCGCGAGGTGACCACCGATGGAAGTGGCTCGTTCGGAAGCAACCGCCCAGGGAACGCGATCTGCGAAACCGACGTACCAATGCCCATTCCCCCCATCCTCCACCCGCCACTGCACTGCATCCCCCGCCTGTGCCTGAAATGCACTCGCCGCTGCTCCGAGCAATGCTGCCGCCGCCGTGGTCTGGATCTTCATATGTGAACTTCCGTTACTGCTGTTGAAATCGCCCGGGCCTGAATTGGGAGTGCGCTCCCCGGCGATTAAGGCGCCATCAGGCCCCGCGTGCACGGGAATCTCCCGAGAATCTCCATTTCCTGCCCCCGACCACCACGCCGCGGCCGCTACCACCGCAAGCGCAGTGCCGCCGGCAACCCAGCGCATGCCGCCGCGCGCGTCCGGCTGCTCGTGCCCAATCTCGCCAACCTCCGCGCCCTCCACCCCCAGCCCCTCGCCATCCGCCTCATCAACCACCCCCATCGCGCGCGCCGCCTGTTCGGCGGTCCCCTGCTCCGGCGTGCATCGTGATGGACTGGCTTCGATCATCGTTTCCCCATCAAGGCGCGAACGGTCGCCGCATGCGCGGAAATCACCGCTGAACGTCCGCCGATTTCGGCGTGCCGTTCCGCCAGCGTGCCATGATGCCATGCCGCACTGCATCGTGCGTCGGAGAAGGGAAAGGAAAATGCACGCATTCGAGGGTTACACTCATGATCATGGAAGTTCGGATCCAACTCGACGAGAAGGACATGAAGAGCGCACAGGCACTGTCCGGGATCAGCGACCCGGCAGCGTTGGTGTTGCACGTCCTGCGGGAATACGTCCAATTCCGGAGCCGCCAAGAAATCCTCGGCATGGAGGGGTCGGACCCGCAGGCGAAAGCTCCGCCGCGCCGAAAGCCCCCGGAATTCCGAAACGAGGAGCCGCGGACCGACCCGAACGCGTGAACGCCGGGCCTGCTGCTGACACAAGTCGACCGTGGGTTCTTGCGGATACCAACGCATGGATCGATTTCATCCGTGACCGCTATACCCCCGACACCAACCGCTGCACCTCGACCACCGTCGCCTCCATCTCGCCCGCCGGCACGCCCTCGGCGCGTAGCAACTCGGCGACCGCCTCGCGCAACATCGCGCCGACGCGGCGCGTGGCGTTCGCGCACTGTTGCACGGTGCGCCCCGTGCGCGGGCCGATCACTGCGTACGGCAACCCCTCGCTCACATGCAGCCGGAACACCTCGTATTCATCAAGCAGGCCGCGCTCGTCGCATTCCGCGTGCGCCACGCGGTGCGCCTCGTTCACCAGCTCGAGCGCCCACGCGCGGTCGAACGCATGCACGCCGTCACGGTCATCCATCGGCTCAGCGCCAGCGGCAGTCGCCGCATCAAGCGAGGTCCGCTCCCGGTTGCGCCGCGAATCCGTGCGCAGCGTTCGCCCATGGAACGCCATTCCGTGCATGAGCCAGCGCCGCAACTGCAAGCCGCTTGTGCGCCACCTGAGCAATGAGTCCGGCGTCGCCAACATGTGCGCAAAGAAGCCAGCGACCAGCTCATCCGGCTCACCAAGCTCACGCAGCGCGGACCCCACCACATATGCACGCAGTGGTTCGCGGTATCGCTCCATCAAGTACGTGGCAACCGACCGATGCGCGGTACGCGCCGCCGGTCCATCCGGCGCCGCACCGTCAATGATCGTCAACTGCGTGCCGATCCACGTGGCTTGCGTGCTGGGGAAATGGTCAATGGATGGCATGGTGCTATCTCAGAACCGCAGAAATCCCACCCACCCCAAACACCTCACTCAAACTTCCCGCGACTCACAATCCGGAAGTCGTACACGCCAGCCAACTGCTTCGCGTCCAGCTTCTCAATCGCATTCAACTTCGCTACCAGCGGCTTCGGATCATCCATCGCCAGCGCACCCAGCCGCTCGAACTTGTTCGCCAAGATGTCCTTCAGATTCGCGCTTGCATTCCGAGCATGACCGCTCGGATACATCACGAAACCACTGTCAAGCGTCCTTCCATCCGTCGTAGTAATCACCACGCTCGTTGGAATGCCGTCCGGATAGTTGCGGTCGTACTCCGCGCCGCCATGCTCGAACGTCATCTTCTCCATGAACGCGCGCGTGGTCTTGTTCACGATCGCCGCCGGGTCATAGTCATACGGCGCTAAGAACAGCGTCTTCCACATGGCATCGTTGCCGTCGGCAATCTTGCCAGTCTTCATTTCCGCCGCCTTCTCAACGGCCTTCCGCAACAGCGTTCCCACGATGTACACCATCGAATGGTCCGCACTCTGCCGCGTCTTTGGATCGCGCTTCGCTGGATCGCCAATGATGCCAAACGCTGGCTCGTACGCCACAATCTTGATGCCCTTAATCAGCCCCGGATTCTCCAAGATCTCCGGATGCTTGCGCATCAAGTCGATCATGCCCTGCAGCGCGCCCGCACTCTGGTGCTCATACAGCCCCAGCTTGAAGTGCATGCCCATCACTGCAAAGTCATCGCCGGTGGTACTCAACACCAACGGGAACGGACTGTCGCCCGCCGTCTTCTCAAACTGCCGGAACATGCTCTCCGGATTACGGAAGATGTCCTTCGGTCCAATGAATCCGCGCATGGAACGCATCATGCTGAGCACCGCAACTTCAGTACTGATCGCCGCGCTCGCGCCCTTGGAATCACTGAGCTGCTTGCCAGCGCGAATGGCGCGCCACGGAATGTAATGCGCAACCACCATGCCGATGGCACTCTCAATCTGTTCCGGCGTCGCGCCCATCATGGCACCCCACGTAGCCGCACTGGCAATCGCCCCGTGCACCACATGGTCAATCTTGTAGGTCTTGAGACTGAACACCTCGGCAAGGCGTCCGCGAATCTCATCAGAGAGCATCATGCCGCGCAGCGCCGCAGCGCCATCAAGGCCCTTCATCTGCGCCGCAGCAATCGCCACTGGATAGAAATCATTGTGCCCAAACTCGCCAGCAATGAAGCCAAGTTCCTTGCGGAATCCAAAGTTTGTGCCGTTGGAATCCCACTCGCGCACCGCGCTGCTATTCGCAACGATCGCCTTCTCCGGCGCAACCTTCACGGTGCTTCCAAAGAATGGAACGCCGTGCGCGTTTGGATATTCAAGCGCCTCTTCGCGCAGGACCACCGGCGCGTTTGCGCACAGGGCTACCGCGCTGATGCCGCACAAGACGCTGTCCGTATGAAAGAGCTTGGTGCGCTCTTGCACCGACTCCGACGGCGAAGCACTCCGCATGAATTCGCAGGCGTACTTACCGAGTTCGAGCGCTTGATTGCAGTTGGGCTTCAGTTCAACGGACATGGAAATCTCCTCAAATCAGGTAGCGGGGTAACGAGCAGCACGCGCGCGGATCGGTCCGCCGCGAGCGCCACAGTGTAGAGAGTTTGGGTGCGCCGATGCCCCTGCGCCAATCACTCCGCGCCAGTCACTTCAACAGCGCATCAAGTAGCTCAACCACGCCCTTGCCCTCGGTGGCAATGGTTTCCAGAATCGGGCGGCCGCCAGCAATGTCAAGCAGTTCACGCACCAGTTTGGCCTCACCCGCGTGATCGGCCTTGTTGGCAACAAAGAGATCAGCAATCTCCAGAATGCCCGCCTTGTCCATCTGCACGGAATCGCCCATGCCTGGCACCACCACTACCGCGGTGAGGTCAACATGCTGACGGATAGCAACATCATTCTGACCAGCACCCACGGTTTCAATGATCAGCGTGTCGAAGCCCGCCGCGCCGATCAAGCCGATGATTTCCGGCAAGCTGCGGTAGTCCTCGCCAACAATCGCCAGCGATCGATAGAACACCTTGTCATCAACCGCGTTGAAGTCAACGCGCAGTCGGTCGCCAAGCAATGCACCACCAGTGATCGGGCTCATCGGATCGAAGGCAACCACCGCAATGCGTTGCCCACGTCGAACCGCTTCGTTTGCCATCGCTGCCACCAGCGTGCTCTTCCCGGCGCCGGGTGAACCAGTAATTCCCACCACGCGCGCGGGACGCTTGACCGGAGTTCCGGTCGGAAGCGACGCAGCGTGCGCCATAGAAATCTGCCGCGCCAGCACCGCCTCGCGCGCGCTTGACACCACCGGCGCATACGGCTTCACCGTGGCACGCACACTGTCGACAATCTCATCCATGCTGGTGCCGGTGTGATAAATCCGCGCAACGCCTGCATCAAGAAGTCCCTGCACATCCGACTGCGGAATGATGCCGCCAACATTCACTGGGATATCAGCGCGGCCAACGGCCTTCATTTCGGCGAGCAACCGCGGCACCAACACCAAGTGCGAATTTGACATCATCGACGCAGCAACGCAATCAACATCTTCATCGCGCGCGCCGATCGCCAAACTGCGCGGCGTTTGCCACAGACCGCTGTAAATCACATGAATTCCTGAGTCGCGCATCACCCGCGCAATCAACTTCACGCCGCGGTCATGACCGTCAAGCCCCATCTTTCCCAGCAGTACGCGCGGGCGATGTGGCAAGTCGCCGCAGCGGTCTTGCTTGGCAATAGCGGTGGTCGGTTCGGCGGTCGAGCGCATGGTTCAGACTGTCTTATCGGTGGTGGAATCTGCAGCGGGTTGGTTCGCCGCAGCGAGTTCGGCCGCCTCGGCAGCCGCCGCAGCTTCTTCCTGTGCACGAATCTTATTCAGGTCACGCCCATCGGTATCCCAGTCGTTGGGATACAAGCGTGCAGCGATCCCGCCAACGATCAAATTTGAATTCTTGAACTTGTAATCGTCAAGCACAATCCGCGTGCCATCCTTCGCAACAACTGTTGCCACCGACTTCGACATCCACTTGGCCATGTCGATGTCTGCGATGTCTTCCATAGGAATGCTGCGCCCATTGAATTCAAACGATCCATCCGCGTTCAAGCGATATTTCTTACTGGCCGACGAGAGCCATTCCCAAAGGAACCACGGAACGCCCAGCACTCCGCATCCGATGATGTACAGCCACATCTGCACCGGTCGGTCATACGCGGCCGGTGCAACGGGCTTACCCTTGTCCACCACCGCCTTCGCGGCCTCGTATGTCTTGACGTCCTCCACCGAGAGCGTTTGCGCTGCGCCTGGCGCTGCGGCAGCTGCGCGCGCCTTTGCTTCCATCTCCTCAGCAGTGGTGGCGGCTACTTCGTACGCGGCAACCTCTGCCTCTTTGCGTGGAATGGTGACCCAGTAGTCGTAGGCGCCCCAAGCGCCCAGCACACCACAGATGACGGCGTACAAAATATTCCACCATTTCTGGCGAGCCTGGAGCGTGGTTTCGATAGCCATGAACTGCAGTGTAGCGATCCGCGAGCCGGTTCTGCGATCAGACCGCCCCTTACTTGGGGGCGATCGGTGTCGTCGGCGAGGCGGCCGGCGCTGGAGCCACGGCGCCAGTAGCACTTGGCTTGACGGTTGCGGCTGGCGCAGGCCTCGCCGCATCCACCTTCACAGGCTTCACTGCGTCGGTCGCCACCGGAGCAACCTTCACCGGCATCGCCGCGGGCACGCCATCAACAATGTCAAACATCCGCACGGACTTCCAGCCCTCGCGCCATCCTTCCACCATCTCCAGATGACGGGGGTGGTCCACATAGTCTCGGTACGCGGCCTCGGTCCGAAACCCCACGTAGATGCCAACGTCGTAATCACTGGTCACATTCGTTCGGCCCATCACGAGCGGCACTCCGCAGCTGTACGCGGAAACGCCCTCAATTGACGGTAGGACGCGGTCGCAGTCCTGAACCAGCTCGGCGGCCCGCGATGGGTCTTTCAGCTGCACCAGCACCACGTGCGTGAGCGGTGCGGTGTCCAGGTCAACCTTGCGTGCCAGTGACTGTGCCTCCGGCGTGGTTTCACACGCGGTGAGGGTCAGGGCAAACAGCGCGCACGCCGGGGAAAGTCGAAGGGTCGTGGCGATGTTGAGCATGATCGGTCAGTGTATGGAAGCGCGGCACCCACGGCAGGCAAAGCAGGCTCTGCGCGGCAAAAACAAATTCCCCCTGCCGCGGGGGTGGGCTTCCGCAGCAGGGGGGGGAGGAACGACGAGCGCCGAAGCGCTTCGTCATTGAAAGTGACGCGATGGGGCGAGCCGTGAGGCGTCGGGTCTCCCTTCCCGGTCGCCCGGCACGTGTGCGCTTGCGCGCGCCAGTGTGCCGGCCGGGGGGCATCCATTCCCAGGAGAGGGGGCCGAAGTTCGCTGATATCCGTGCTCATCCAGCCATGCAAGGAGGGTCCATCCACTCGCTGACCGTCACGCTGTTACGAACTCGCCACCATCGCGTCTGTTGTCGCGCCGCGCACGGGTCGGAGTCCGTGCAACGGCGCATGATTCATGAGCCTGACCTTCCTTTCAGAGGGTCTGGCGGTGCGCAACGCAGCCATGCGTGAGGCGACCGTCGTTTGAAGTTGGCCCCATCATGCGGCGTGCCAATCCGTGGCACGCCGCATGATGGAGCGTGATTCATTGGCTCAGGAGCAGCCCATCGAACTGCCGCAGTTCAGGCAGCGGTAGCAAGTGCCGTTACGAACGGTGATCGACCCGCAGCCGTCGCAGGCCGGAGCGTCACCCATGAGGTGCGCGTTGGACTGATCAAGCACGCTGCCAGTGCCGCGCGTTTCGCCGACCGTGATGGTCTCTTTCACTACGGAAGTGCGTGACATCGGGTCCGCTCCATCCGAACCATCGACGATCGATTCGGCCACAACGACCGAGATTGAACGGCGCGAAAGGATCTCTGCCGCGTCGGCCTTCGCCTGGACGGAATGCGATGCGCTGGCCTGCGTCGACGAACCGCTGGTCGATCCGTCGTGCGTGGTGACTCCTGAGCGTACTGGCCATGCAGCCTCCTTGGCTTCGGCGTTACTGATCGGGCCGCTTCCTGCGTTCCCGTGTGTGATCGTTCCGCCACCGGAGATCTCCGCTGGCTTGGTGCGACGCGGTGCGTTCTGCTCGCGGTAGCCGTTGATGAACTGCATACCGAGCCAACGGAAGATGTAATCGACCAGACTCTTCGCAAACGGAATGTCCGAGTTGGTGGTCATTCCCATCGGCTCGAAGCGCTGGTGCGCAAACTTGTTGACGATGCTCTCCACCGGCACTCCGTACTGCAGTGCCAGACTGATGGCGGTTCCCAGCGAATCCATCAGCCCACCAATGGTGGAACCTTCCTTCGCCATGGTGATGAACAGTTCGCCCGGCGTGCCGTCTTCGTAGAGACCAACGATCAAGTAGCCCTCGTGGCCAGCAACGTTGAACTTGTGCGTGAGCGACTGCCGCGTGTCTGGCAGACGGCTACGACGTGGGCGCTCAACAACGCGCTCCACCACGCGCTCCACTTCAACCACGCGCTCGACGATGCGATCAACGTAGGTGGTAGTGGCGACTACTTCTGGCAAGCCAGCAGTGTCTTCTTCTTCACGCTCGTCAGACGCATCGCTCTTGGTGCTGAGCGGCTGGCTCAACTTGCAACCATCGCGGTACAGGGCGTTGGCCTTGAGACCAAGTTCCCAGCTCAGGCGGTAGCACGCACCAATGTCTTCAACATTCGCCTCATTCGGAAGATTGATGGTCTTACTGATTGCACCCGAGATGAACGGCTGCGCAGCGGCCATCATGTAGATGTGACCCTGAGGCGCAATGAAACGTGTGCCCAAGTTGCCGCAACGGTTTGCGCAGTCAAACACTGGAAGGTGCTTGTCCTTGAGGTGCGGAGCGCCTTCAACCGTCTGCGTTCCACAGATGCGAACGTTCAGTGCATCAATCTGCTTGCGGTTGAGACCAAGGGCGCGGAGGCCGTTGAACTTGTGATCAGCACGCGCAGCAACGGCGTCAATGCCGTGTGCAGCCAAGACGCGCTCGGGCATGCTCCACGCACTGAATGCAAAGGAAATCTCAAAGACGGTTGGCAGGCTGTTCTCAATCTGCACCACCTCATCGCCGGTGTAACCCGACTCAATAAGGAAGTCACGGAACGTGGTTCCGTGCGTTGGAACGATGCCATCCTCGGTTGGAAGTGGAACTTCCAGACTGAGCGTGCCCATGACGTGGGTGACAATTTCATCCACCTGCAGAGCGGTGTAGGCGAGTGCCTGCAGCGCGGGGCGCAGTGACTGGTTGGCGATCTTGAAGTAACCACCGCCGGCAAGCTTCTTGAACTTGGTCAGCGCAAAGTCTGGCTCCACGCCAGTGGTATCGCAATCCATCAGCAGTCCGATGGTGCCAGTTGGTGCAATCACCGTGACCTGCGCATTGCGGAAGCCGTGCTTCTTGCCGAACGCAAGGGCATCGTCCCATGCAGCAACCGCGCGGCCGAGCATGTCGTTGGCGTTGGAAATGGTCACGCGGCCTTCGGTGAACACCGCATGATCAATCGGAACCGGCGCGATGCGCATTGCTTCGTACTCACCACTGTCGCGGGCAACACCCTGTGCAGCGCGACGATGATTGCGGATCACGCGGAGCATGTGCTCCTTGTTCTCCTTGTAACCATCGAACGTTCCGTGCTCAGCAGCGAGCACAGCACTGGCTGCATAGGAACGACCGGTCAGGATGGAACTGAGCGCGCCGCACACTGCACGGCCAGCGTCACTGTCGTAGGGGATACCAGCCTGCATCAGCATGGCGCCAAGGTTGGCGTAGCCGAGGCCAAGGGTGCGGTACTTCCAACTGAGTTCAGCAATTTCCTTGGATGGGAAGCTGGCCATCAGCACGCTGATTTCCAACACCACGGTCCACAGACTGATGGCGTGCTCGTAACCCTCGATGTCGAAGGTGCGCGTCTCTGAGTCATAGAACTTGAGCAGGTTGATGGACGCCAAGTTGCACGCGGTGTTGTCCAGGAACATGTACTCGCTGCACGGATTGCTGGCGTTAATGCGCCCGCCTTCCGGGCAAGTGTGCCACGCGTTGATGGTGGTGTCGTACTGGATGCCTGGGTCTGCGCAGTGCCACGCAGCCTCATTGATTTGCTTCCACAGATCTACAGCGGGCAGGGTCTTGGCGACCTTGCCATCGGTGCGACGAACCAAGGTCCATTCGCCGTTGGCTTCCACTGCGTCCATGAACTCATCAGAGAGTCGCACGGAGTTGTTGGAGTTCTGACCGCTGACGGTGTAGTAGGCCTCACCGTTGAAGTCGTAATCGAGCTTGAGCCCGAACTGCTCCGCGAGTTCCTTCTGGTTCGGTGCCAGGTGCTTCATGCCTTCAACAAGCGCGGCAACCTTGATTTCTTCACGAACCTTCCAGTTGACGAACTTCTCGATGTCGGGGTGATTGACATCCAGGCAGACCATCTTTGCAGCGCGGCGCGTGGTGCCGCCGGACTTGATCGCACCTGCGGCGCGGTCGCCGATCTTCAGGAAGCTCATCAGTCCAGAACTGCGACCGCCACCGGAGAGTTGTTCGTTCTCACCACGGACGTTGGAGAAGTTGGTGCCGGTGCCGGAGCCGTACTTGAAGAGTCGCGCTTCGCGAGTCCACAGGTCCATGATTCCGCCTTCGCCAACCAGATCATCCTTCACGCCCTGAATGAAGCAGGCGTGCGGCTGTGGATGCGTGTACGCGTCCTTGGCCAGGCCAACTTTGCCAGTCTTGTGATCCGCGATCCAGTGACCCTGCGCAGGGCCGCTGATTCCGTACGCGTAGTTCAAGCCAGTGTTGAACCACTGTGGGCTGTTCGGTGCGGCCATCTGGTTCAGCAGCATGTGCGCGAGTTCGTCGTAGAAAGCGTCAGCGTCCTTCTTGGCAGTGAAGTAGCCGAACTTCTCGCCCCAGTGGCGCCAGCAACCGGCCAAGCGATGTGCCACTTGGCGAACGCTGCGCTCTGGTCCAAGAACGGGCTTGCCCGCGGCATCCTTGAGCGGTCGGCCGTCGGCGCCCAGCTGTGGCACGCCAGCCTTGCGGAAGTACTTGCTGACCACGATGTCCGTGGCAAGCTGACTCCATGACGCCGGAACCTGCGCATCATGCATTTCGAAAACGGTGCTTCCGTCCGAATTGGAGATGCGGCTTGAGCGGGTGGTCCACTCGGTTGTTCCGTAAACGTCCTTGCCAGCGGTCGTGAAGCGTCGTGCAATTCTCATGGGTATTCCGTGTCTCTCTCGTGATGGTGCACGCGATGCCTGCGTGCATGTGTTTCGGGATCTGTGTTCGTGACGGTGCGGCGCCGCGTCCATAGGAACGCGGAGTCCTGGATTCGGGTCTTACTGATGATTTGGAGTGCTGTCGCCGAACGGAAGTCCGTCGACGCGCGGGAGTGTCAGGCCGGTTTGATCTTGATACTTGCCGCGCTTGTCTGCGTAACTGACTGCGCAGACGTTCTCGGCTCGCAAGAAGATCATTTGGGCGATGCCTTCATTGGCGTAAATCTTGGCTGGAAGCGGCGTGGTATTGCTGATTTCGATGGTGACCTTGCCGCGCCATTCTGGCTCAAGCGGCGTGACATTCACAATGATGCCGCAGCGAGCGTAGGTGCTCTTACCAACGCAGATGGCAAGGACGTCGCGCGGAACATCAATGGTCTCAACCGTCTCAGCAAGGGCGAAGGAATTCGGCGGGATCACAATGTGGTCGCGGCCGGTTTCAGCGGTGTCGATGGCGATGAAGAGGTCGTTCGAAAAGTTCTTCGGGTCCACGATGGCGGTGCCGCCGCTGGTGGCGTTGGTGAATACTTTGAACTTTGTTCCCACGCGAACGTCGTAGCCGTAGCTCGAGACGCCGAAGGACACTGTGCCGGGGCGCTTCGCGTTGTCAGCGAAGGGGACGATCCGTACGGAATCACGGATCTGCGTGTCACAAAGAATGCTCATCGTCCAACCCCTTGACTCGGACCTTCCTGGTCCGTCAAAAGCTTCACTTCAACTACTGCCCACGACACCGGCGACACTGGCGCACACACCACCTGACATTTTCACCACCCAAACATAAATTTGAACCGATGTTCGCATTCTGTTTGGTATCATCCATACGTCCAAGCACTACCAACGCTTGGGCGTGGCGGTCATGGTACCCCTACCTGTTGTGGTTGCAACCCCTGTTCGCGTCGATTTTATCGACTTTCGTGTGAGCGCGCTGCAAGTCTGTCTCGGCTCATGATTTATGTTTATTTAATTGTGTTCAGTCGTTGAATTGGGCCTGTGGACAGCATGTCGATGCCTGTCTTCTAGACTCGTCAAGTCGACTGGCGCACTGAGCGCTTTCGCGCACCGCAAGGAGGCCCCGCGCATGCTGTTTCCCGAATTACCGACCCCACTAAAAGTGGCACAAACAGGCTACAAATCAGCACAATTTGCTGCTGATCGATCAGCACCGGAGCATGCACCCGAACCGGTGATTCCGGAACTTGATGCCGACGCGCTCCTGGAAGGCCTCACCGAAGACCAGCGCATTGCCGTTGCGCACGTTGATGGCCCGCTGTTGGTGCTTGCGGGCCCCGGCTCTGGAAAGACGCGCGTCATCACCCGCCGCGTGGCGCGTTTGGTGTCGCTCGGCATTCCGGCGTGGCAGATCTTGGCGCTGACGTTCACCAACAAAGCTGCTGGCGAAATGAAGCATCGCGTGGAGTCAATGATTCCAGTTGATGTGCCCGGGCGACGCGGATTGGTGGTCAGCACCTTCCATGCATTCTGCGCCATGTTCCTTCGTCGTCATGCAGTGGACTGCGGCGTTGACCCGGACTTTGTGATCTACGACGCCGACGATCAGCGTTCAGCAATGAAGAGCGCGATTGTGGAAGCGGGGCTTGATACCAAGAACTTCCAGCCTGCTGCGGTGCTTTCAAAGATCAGTACTGCGAAGAATCAACTGGTAGACGCAGCTGCGTTCCGCGAGGCGGCCGGCGACTTTGCAGCGCGTCAAGTTGCCAAGGCCTACGAGGCGTACGAGAAGATCCTGCAGCGCAACAAGGCGCTCGACTTTGATGATCTACTCATGCGCACCGCCATCAGTTTGGGCACGAATGACTCGCTGCGCGCGATCGCCGCGGGCCGCTACCGCTATGTGTTGATCGACGAATACCAAGACACCAATCGCGCGCAGTTTGCTATTGCGCGCAACATCGCTGGTGGGCATCGGAACATCTGCGTGGTGGGCGATCCGGATCAGTCGATCTATCGCTGGCGCGGCGCGGACATTCGAAACATCCTTGAATTTGAGGAGTGCTTTGATGGCGCCGTCACGGTGGCGCTCGGTGAGAACTTTCGTTCGACGGAACATGTGGTGGCTGCGGCCGACGCGCTGATTCGGCACAACAAGCGTCGCAAGGCAAAGCCGCTCTACACGGGGCAGGGCGCGGGTGAGAAGGTGCGCGTGTTGCGCGCAGCGGATGAGCACGCTGAGTCCGACGAAGTGGCCAAGGCCATCGTGACGGCCAATGCAGCGGGCACGCCGTGGAAAGAAATTGCGGTGCTCTACCGAATGAATGCGCTCAGTCGCGTGGTGGAAGATGCACTGCGGCGCAGGCAGATTCCGTACCGCATTGTGCGCGGCACCGCGTTCTATGACCGCAAGGAGGTCAAAGACTTGATGGCGTACCTGCGCTTAGTAGCGAACGCTGCTGACGATGTTGCGTGCGGTCGCATTGTGAATGTGCCTACGCGTGGCATTGGTGATTCGTCGCTCACGCGCATTGAGCGCATTGCAGCTGTTCAGCAAATTCCCATGCTTGCGGCGCTGCGGTTTGCGCGCGAGGCGGGCGTTGCGGATCGCACCGCCCGCAAGATTGATGAGTTTGCATCCATGCTGGCGCGCTGGCGGCAAGTGATTGAGCTTGGGGAGCCGGACGCGCTGGCTGCATTTGTAGAAATGGTGCTTGATGAAAGCGGCCTGCGTGACTTTGCTGATGGCACCGATGGCGATGACCAAGAGCAGCGCCGCCTCAATCTTGACGAAACCGTCAACGCCGCGGGCGACTTTGAATTACCTGATGACCCTGCCGGCGCGCCGCCAACATTGTTGCGCGCGCTGCAGGGGTTCCTGCAATCTGTGGCGTTGGTGGCTGATTCCGATGCGTATGACTCCGACGCGGGATCGGTGACCTTGATGACGCTGCATGCGGCCAAGGGTCTTGAGTTTGAGATGGTCACCATGATCGGCTGCGAAGAAGGCCTGCTGCCACACATGCGTGCGCGCGAGGGTGATGAAGATATTGAAGAAGAGCGACGTCTCTGCTTTGTGGGCATGACGCGCGCCAAGCGGCAGCTCTTGATGACGCACGCTGCGCGCCGCACCGTGCGCGGCATGCGCATGAGCGCGATGGAGAGCGAGTTCCTGCGCGAACTTCCAGAGGCAAATGTTGAACGCACTGACTTGGCGTCCAGTTGGATGGACGGCAGCGGCGACGGCTCTGGGGAAGGCTCGGACGGCATCGACGAGCCGTGGGCAGACGAGTTCGACAAGCCGCGCGGGCTCGGCGCGCAGTTTCCGGTTGGCTGCATGGTGCGTCATCCGCTCTTCGGAACCGGCACTGTGCAAGCAATCTTGCCACGCGGCAGTGTCACCAGCGCGCGTGTGTCATTCCGCACCGTGGGCGTGAAGACGCTGGTGCTGGAGTACGCGAAACTGGTGCGATTACAGACGTAGAGTGAAAAATTACACGCTCGTGCCAACGCCCGGTGTCTTGACCGCTCTCTTCTTCTTGGTGCCAGTGACCTCTCGGCGACGCGTAGGCTGAGCGTCGCTCGTGCTGCCTGCCGACGCTCGTGCGGCGCGCTCCAAGATCGGCTTCAAGTAGCGACCGGTGTATGAGGCCGCGGTGGCTGCCACTTGTTCGGGAGTACCGGCGGCGATGATCGTTCCGCCGCGCTCGCCGCCTTCCGGACCGAGGTCGATGAGCCAATCCGCGCATTTCACTACATCCAGGTTGTGTTCGATCACCACCAGCGTGTGTCCAGCATCGGCGAGCCGTTGCAGCACCACCAGCAGTTTTTCTACATCGGCAAAGTGCAGGCCAGTGGTCGGCTCGTCAAGTACGTAGAGCGTGCTTGCACTTGACATGTTGCCCAGTTCAGTGGCAAGCTTGATGCGTTGCGCTTCACCACCAGAGACCGTGGTGCTTGCTTGCCCAAGTTGCATGTAGCCAAGGCCAACATCGCGCAGGCACTCAAGCATGCCGCGGACCTTTGGATGCGCTTCAAAGTGTAATACCGCATCGTCCACAGTCATGTCCAACACTTCGGCAACGTTCTTGCCTTTGAATTTCACTTCCAGCGTTTCGCGGTTGTACCGGGTGCCCTTGCAGGTTTCGCATGCAACGAACACGTCCGGCAGGAAGTGCATTTCAATCTTCACCATGCCTTGACCTTGGCATGCTTCGCAGCGGCCGCCCTTGACATTGAAACTGAAACGACCGGGCTCATAGCCGCGGATCTTTGATTCCGGCGACTTGGCGAAGTGCTTGCGGATCTCATCAAAGATGCCCGTGTAAGTAGCAGGATTGGAGCGCGGCGTGCGACCGATCGGGCTCTGATCAACTTCCACCACGCGTTCGATGCCTGCAAGACCGGTGACGCGCGCGTGGGTGCCGGGCACCACCTTCGCAGCGTGCACATGTTTTTGCGCGGCCTTGAGCAAGATGTCAGAGACCAGCGTGCTCTTGCCGCTGCCGCTCACGCCTGTCACGCAGACGAGTCCGCCGAGCGGGAACGCGGCATCGATCCCCTTCAAATTGTTCTCTTTGGCACCTTTCACCACAATGGCGCGGTCGGCGCGCACGGGGCGGCGCTCGGTGGGCACAGCGATGGAGCGACGACCGGACAGGTACGCGCCAGTGAGACTCTCTTTGCAGGCGGCAACATCATCAACTGATCCCGCCGCCACGATGCTTCCGCCGTGGCGACCAGGCCCCGGGCCAACATCCACCAAATAATCCGCGGCACGAATCACATCTTCATCGTGCTCCACCACCAAGACGGTGTTGCCGATATCCGCCAAGCGCCGAAGCGTGGCGAGCAGTCGATCGTTGTCGCGCTGATGCAGTCCGATGGTTGGTTCATCAAGCACATAGGCAACGCCCACCAGGCCGCTGCCCACTTGCGTTGCTAGGCGGATGCGCTGCGCTTCGCCACCAGAAAGCGTGCCGGAGGCGCGGTCGAGCGTGAGGTAGCCGAGGCCAACGCTCGCCAAGAACCCAAGCCGCGCGTCCACTTCCTTGAGGATCGGCTCGGCGATGGTGCGCTGCATCTTGCCGAGGTCCACGCTTGAGAAGAACCCAAGCGCGCGCTCGATGCTCATGGCGGTGGTGTCGGCGATACTCATGTTGAGCGTGCCGCTCTTGAGTTTCACAGCGAGTGCGGCGGGGCGCAAGCGCTTGCCGGCGCACGCGGGGCAGGGCGCGGCGCTCATGTATGCAAGCAGGCGTTCCTTCACGAATTCGCTCTCGCTGTCTTGGAAGCGGCGCTGCAGATTTGGCAGCACGCCTTCGAACTTTCCGCCGAGCTCGTCGCGTTCATCTTCGGGGATGCCGTTCATCAAGTAGCCGCGGATTTTCGCGGGGAGTGATTCAAACGGCGTGGTGGGCTTGAGTTTGAAGAACGCGCCGAAGTTGCGGATGGCGCGCGAGTAGAACATGTTCATGCGCGGGCCGTTGCGGCGCCACGGTTCCACTGCTTCGGAGTACGGCTTGCTGCGATCGGGGATCACCAGATCTTCGTCAAACTCCTGCACGTGACCAAGTCCCGCGCAGGCTGGACATGCGCCTTGCGGACTGTTGAAACTAAAGAGACGGGGCTCCAATTCTTCAAGTGCGCATTCGGGGTGGTCCGCGCAGGAGAATTTCTCGCTGTAGCGGTGTTCGGTCCACGCGCCAGCGGCGTCTTCCACCAGCACCAGAATGTTGCCTTCGCCCAGTTTCAGCGCGGTTTCCACGCTTTCTGCAATGCGCTGGCGATCTTCTTCGCGCGCCACCACGCGGTCAATGACGGCTTCAATGGTGTGCGCCTCGTAGCGGCCGAGCGCAAGCGGATTTTCGCCGCCAGCTTTGAGCGTCTCGCGGATATCAAGAACAGTGCCGTTCACACGCGCGCGCATGAGCCCTTGCTTGGCAAGCGCCTCCAGCACATCTTTGTGGAAGCCCTTCTTGCCGCGCACCACCGGCGCGCACAACATGAGCCGCGCGCCTTCGGTGGCAAGAATCGCATCAACAATCTGCGTTGGCGCAGTGGCGCGAATCGGCTTGCCGCAGACGCGCCCCTTCTCATCAGCGTGCCAACACGTTGGCGTTCCGCAGCGCGCGAACATCAGGCGCAGGTAGTCATAGATTTCCGTGGTGGTAGCCACGGTAGAACGCGGCGTGTGACCGCCACCGCGTTGCTCGATGGCGATGGTTGGCGGCAGACCTTCGATGGAGTCCACATCCGGCTTCTGCATCTGGTCCAAGAACTGGCGCGCATACGCGGAGAGGCTCTCCATGTACTTGCGCTGACCTTCAGCAAAGATGGTGTCGAACGCCAGCGAACTCTTGCCGCTGCCACTGACGCCGGTCATCACCACCAGGCAGTCGCGCGGGATGGTGACGTCCACGCCCTTGAGGTTGTGCTCACGCGCCCCGCGAATGCGGATGGAACGGAGGTCAGCGGGTTGTGGCTTTGCGCGGGCCATGGAGGTCCGTAAATATAGGTGGCACGGCGCGTTGCGACCCGCCCCCTTGGTCATGGGGGGCGCACATTGCAAGAAAAGTGGATCAAATGGCATGGCAGGGACGAATGAGCCCTATCTGCAATGCCTCATCGAGCCGCTATTTCCTCACTTCACGCCCGTACGTTGTTGACGAACGGTGTTGATGCTTCGAAGGCTTCCGCCACGGACCGTCGCTCTGCCCGGATGGATCGCTCGGAGCGAGAGATGCTCGTGCGCGCAACGCGGAGCATGGTGTTGCGTACCCGGCGCAGGTGATGGATGCGAGCGCAGCGATGCGTTGGAGCGCTGAAGGTCGATAGATGTCGGCGCGCCGTGCTTAGTTGCAGGCGCCCCACTCGCCGAGCAGAATTCCAAGGTCGGCACCGTTGGTAACTCCGTCCGCGTTGAGGTCGCCTCCTGATGCGCCCCACGCTCCAAGAAGAACGCCGAGATCCGCTCCGGTCACCACTCCATCGCGATTGAAGTCGCCGGGACATGGTGCGGTGGCGCAAGGAATCGGAATTCCATCACCAGGGTTCGGCAGCGTTCCGTTGGCGATGTCGCAGTCGTCTGGTTGACCATTCTGGTTACAGTCCGGTGTTGCCACGCGCAATGCACTGCTCGGACAGATGGCGGGCGATCCGCCCTGCTGTGATGGCAGCAACCATCGCAGGCTGGCGCGCTGCTCGCCGGCGCCCTCATGGAACTCCATCCGGATGCTGTAGGTGGTTTGCCCCTGCAAGGTCTTCGTTGCGAAGCCGGTACCTTGGCCACCGAGCCATCGGTCGATGACGAGGGCGTTGTCAACATAGAGGCGACAGCCATCGTCGGTATCGGTGTGGAACTCGTAGACGCCGGACTCGTTGGGAGTCAGCAGTGCGCCAGTCCAGATGGCAATCACGTCGTTGTCGGGTACACCATCCGGGAACCAGTTGCCGCCGTTGAAGTCGATCTTCGCATCAAAGCGCTTGCTGAGCAGGGTGCCTGGTCGGAGTGGATCAGCGGGGTCCGACCCACCAATGGCTGTGAAGTATCGACCGTACAGACCGTTCACAGTGCTTTCGCAAGTATCGATCGCACCGTTGCCGTTGCAGTCGGGCGCACCCACTGCAATGTCACATGCATCAAGTTTGCCGTTGCCGTTGCAGTCGGGACCGCCCTGCGCGAGCTGGATGTTGTCGGGCACTTTGTTGTCGTCGCAGTCACCAAACTCGCAGAGGTCGGACGCACCGTTGCTATTGAGGTCGACCCGCGTTCGGTACCAACTACCCGGCAGTGCATCCCATGGACCAGTTTCAGCCATACGCACTCGAACGCGCATGCGCTGATCGCCGCCG
>CAMDCW010000030.1 GCA_945890745.1 Phycisphaera mikurensis NBRC 102666 | reverse complement strand
GCCGCATGCAAGGTGCCACGTTCAACCAACCAATCGAGGCCGAGCGCGCGTGGTGGAAAGCGACGGATACTGAGTTGCGCGCCATCAACCGCAAGCGGCGGAATGATTGCGTTGATGCGCGAGCCATCGGGCAGTCGCGCATCCACCATCGGTGATCGTTCATCAATTCTTCGTCCGGCATTGCGAACGATGCGTTGAATCACATGCATCAAGTGCGCGTTGTCACGGAATTTGGCGCCGCTTTCGTACAACTTGCCACGTCGTTCGATGAACACACGATTGGGGCCAGCCACCAAAATGTCAGTGATTTCATCGTCGGCGAACATCGGCTCAAGTGGCCCGAGCCCAAAGATGTCATCGAGTACGCCCTGAACCAACTGGGCGCGTAGGTCATCACTCACCGTGGTACCGGACTGACTGACGAGTTCTTGAATGCGAGCTCCGCATTGCGCAACAAGTTGCTCGCGGTTCAGCTTGCCTGCAGCGACGAAGTCAAAGGTTGCAAGCAGGCGCTCGTGCAATTCGCGCCGCAGTGCGGACGATTCGATATTGGCCGGAGTCGCTGCTTCGCCGGGGCTCACGGGGTGATGGTCTCACTCTTGGTGGCGGAAGCAACTGGTGCAACATGCGTGGCGCTACCTGGGGTCGGTAGTGCATCAGCGGCGAGCGTTCGTGACTCATCGGGGCGACGCCATGCTCCAGGTCCGCGAATACCTTCAAGCCCAAGTGACTTGAGACGTGCCATTGGACTGCCAATGGCAACCGCACCAGCTGTCTGCCCGTTCATGAAGAGTTCCCAATCATTTGGGGCTTCGTGCAGGTCTCCAGGCATGGGGCGATCCATACCGTCATAGAGTGGCTCAACCAAATTGGCGGTGACCATGATCACCAGTTCAGTCTGCGCTTGTTCGTAGCGAACGCTGCGGAACAATGCACCAAATACTGGGATATCTCCGAGCACCGGGATCCGCGATACCGTGGCCTGCTCCAAACTGCGCAGCAAACCAGCGGTGGCGAATGACTGGCCGCTGCTGAGTTCAACAGTGGTACTTGACCGACGCGTCACCAAACTTGGGATGGTGAATCCATTCTGATTGAGTGCGCCGATCTGACTCAACTCACTGACTTCGGGTGCTACTTCCAAGCGGATTTTTCCATCGCCAAGAACTTCGGGTCGTAAGTTCAGGCGAATACCAAACTCCTTGTACTCAAGGGTGATGGTGCTGCCGCCACCAACCACCGAGCCTTGCACGATTGGAATCGGAAACTCACCGCCCACCAAGAATGTGGCGCTTTCGCCGCTCACGGCAACCAAGTTTGGCTCAGCGAGCAATCGGATGTAACGGTTCTCACTCAGCGCTTGCAGATACACCTCAAGGTCGGCGCCGGTCACGCCAGCGAACAGCGTGGTAGCGCTGGTGATGGGGTTATTGCCGTACATAAAGCGCGGATCACCGACTGGCGCAGTAGGCGTTGGTTGAATGTTTATGGGCTGGAACGGCGTGCCGCCCGGCGACTGCACGCCGCCAAACACACTGTTGCCGCCGATCAATGCACCTGCAGCAAGTTCACGCAGGGCAGTGCGGCTTGCTTCGGCAATGCGAACTTTCAGCTGCACTTGTTGCACACCCGCGATGCGAGTGACATCAACCCAGCGAAGTCCGGTGGAAGTCATGAAGTTGCGGACTTGGACGGCAGTGGCAACGTTGGGCATCGAGCCGCGCAGCGCGATCGTGCCACCGATGTCTTCGGCTTTGAGATCAACACCAAAGAATTGCTTGAGTCGCAGCTCAAGTCCTGCGGAATCAAGACCCGACGCGGTGTTTGATGCGCCTTGTGGACTACGTGCCGGTGCAGTGGCGGCTTGCGAAGATCCCGCCGCGTCCGACGCCTGATTTTGGCGGCCCATCAAGCTGTTCGCAGATGTCGGCGCAGCGCCTGATTGTCCAGTGGAACTCTCATCCGCCGATCGGAGCGTGATGCCAATGATTCCGCGCGTACTTGCCAATTCCACTTGCGCCGCTTGGTCAGGCGTGACGGCGAGCGTGACGCTCAGGTGGCGCGCTGCCGACTTGCGGTCCGTGCTCGCAGTAGCGCGCGTTCCAACGGCTTCGTCATTGACGGCGAGCACGCGGCTTCCTTCAAGCACAGTCCGCGTGATGGTTTCCTTTTGGGTGGTGCCGCGCACTGGAACTTCAAGTGTTGCCAGTACATCAACCATGGCGCCCGGATAGAGAGCAACTCCCGGACCGGTATCACGCAGGGTGACGGTGATGGCTCGATATCCAGGCTCAAGCTGGCTGGCGATTGCTTCGCCCGAGCCGCGCGCGGCCAAGTCATCCTCGCGAATCAATTGTCCCTTTTGAACCGGAGTCACCAGCGTGCGCCCCTCTGCTGCACCGCCTGGTGACAGGACACGCTCGCCGGCGGAATCTTTCACGCCGCGATCCGATTGCAGATCGGTGGTGACGATGAGATGCCCCGCGGGTAAATCAGTCGTTGCAAATCCCATCGGTAGCGAACTGCGGCGCGTCGTTCGACTCTCGCCGCTATCGGTCAACCTTGACACCACGGCGTACACCAAGACCGCGGCTGCTATGGACAGCGCGGCGCCGATGATGAGCAATCTGTTCTTGGGCAGTTCCAGCATTGGTCGATTCACACGAGCGCGTTATCGGCTCGAGGGCTTTATCGGCAATTCTGGCGTGATTTCAAGAAATTCCGGGCAGGGTCGAGCCTTCCCGCTGAGTGGACGTCAGTTGGGGGATCGCTCAAGATGTCCAATAACTATTGAGTTCAGGGCCCGTGACCGGCGGCGTTAGGAGTCCGGCTCGCGCACCATGGACGCGCGACCACGGAGCGATTCCGGCAGTGGCATCAGTCGGCTCAAGCCCAGGAGTTGCACGTTGGAATACTCGACCTGCACATCGATCTGAATAGAGGTTCCAGCGGGCGCGGCCGAGGGGTCGGCGGGCGACAGGGTGATCACGGCACTGGGCATGCCCAGCCCGTTCAGGGACGTGCGGATGGAGTTCTCAATCGACTCGGCGGTGGCACCTGACAGGGCAGCCTCGCGCGCTCCGACGCGTGCGGCATGATCAAGCTGAATACTGCGAAGGATGGCCCAGCCGTACTCGAAGCCTGCAAAGATCACCAAGAGCAGGACCGGCAGCGAGAGCATCAACTCAATCGTCTCGACCCCGCGGCGGAATGGGCGCTTCAGGCTCTTCAACGGAGCGCTCCATGTTGCGTCCAGTACCACCACGCCACCATGGTTCCAACCAGGATGGCGGGCGCGTAGGGAACCCATCCTTGCGGGCGGGGGCGACTGGGCGAAATTGAGGTAATTTCAGCTGATTCAGCGGCTTCTGCCGGACCCATGAATTTGCCGCGCATTGCCTGTTTGGTGGCAAATCGGACGGTGACCAGGCTGTGAAAGAGGCTGATTGGGATGTCGCGGAGACCACCCCGGCTGATGATCACCACCAGCGCCTGTACGAATCCAGTGATGGTGACCGCCAGCATCAGGATGATGGACGCATCAAACCCGAGCCAGGCGCCAAAGGCCATCATGATTTTGGCGTCACCAGCTCCGCCGCCGAACATGATGTACCCGATGACCATCACCAGCCCGGCCGCCACTGCCCCAAGCGCTGCGTGACCGAGCCCGGGAAGCCCAGCATGCATGAAGCCATACAGCAGTCCCGCTGCAAGGAGCGGAAGCGTGAGCCAATTGGGAATGCGCGTGTGACGAACATCCGTGACGGTCGCCACTATGCCTGCAGCAACTAACAGAAGCCATATCCACGCCGGGATGCTCTCTGCCTGAACGGGCGCTGCAAATGCAAGAATGGAGTTAGTCATGCCAGATGTTTCGACCGAATCACTTTGATCCGGTGGGAGTTCAATCTAGAATAACATTCAATATCACGTCTCCTCATTTCAAATCCCAAGTTCTTTCGCTTCGAAAGTCCCCGATGCGCCGGCATAACTGCCCACAGCGCCGCGGTAGTACCGCTATTCATGGACTGTTGGCGTTTCCAGCGCTGTTATTGCTGGCATGGTTGGGCTTTGAAATTGGCATCGTGATTCGCGCTGCGAACGGTGCCAAGACTGCTGCCGACGCCATCGCCTTGGCGGCGGCGGCTCGACATGCTGATGGCCCCGACGCGGTGCGTACCGATGCCTTTGCTGCAGCGGCAACCAATTCTGGACCCAATGGTCCAGTCACAGTGATGATTGCCGATGGTCCCGCTGGTGGCGGAGATGTTGCATTTGGCGTTTGGGATGAAGATTCTCGGGCATTTGTGAGCAATCAAATCGGTGGGCCAGCGGTTCGAGTCACTGTTCGCTTTGCGGCAGATCACCCAAACGGCGCTCCGCCGCTGATCTTCAATGGTTTCTTTCAGGCATCACCAGTCACCATTGAGCGCACCAGCATTGCCGTCTACAACCCACCGCGTCACATCACTTCATTGCTCGTGGTTGCTGATTCTGGAACCGGGATCGATATGGAAGGATCCGCGCGCATTTCGGCGCGCGGTGGAGTGACCGTGGCCTCAGCCAGTCAGTTAGCGGTGCGTCTTGTGGGTGGTGCGCGCATGGAAGTGCCGATCGTGCGCGTTCCGGGAACGATGGATGAAACGAGTGGAACACACATTGATGGCGCCATCAAGAATCTGACGGACATTCCGAATGATCCGTTTGCCGATGCTGCCATGCCAGTCATCACGGCAGGGTTTGCAGCCCCCATTGATCACGATGGAATGGGATTCACTCGTGTCGCGCCGGGCATACATCCGGACCTAGTGGCCACCGGCGGCAATGTCATTCTGGACCCGGGACTTCATCAGTTTGTTGGAGGAATTTCACTGTCCGGTTCGGCGGTGCTTGAATTGGATGCTGCGACTATTCAACTTGTCGATGGCGCGGCCATCAGTCTGGCTGACAGTAGTTCGATCATAGGAAAGGGCAGTGACATTCTGCAAAGTTGGCCCGATCATTGGATAGTGCAGCGTGGAGGTTCAGCCGAGTGGCTCATTGCTGATACCGCAGTGCTTGCAGTGGATGGTCATTGCTACGCGCCCAACAGCTCGGTAACGATCGGCGATGGCGCGAAGGTTTCCATGCGAAGCGCCATTGTCAACTCCATCACGGCAAGCAGTGTGGCAAAGTTGCGTCTCGATGGCGAGATCGACGCACTGCGCGAGCAGGTGGTGCCAGGTCGCGCGCGATTGGTGAAGTAATCGGTCTGTGAGTTGCGCAGAATGCGCGTGCGTAACGTGCGTTCGCCCGGTGCATCCGCCCTGTGCATCCGCAACGCGCGCGCTCACCTATCCTTCCGGGATGGAACGCTTCGGCGTCATTGTCATTGGTGGTGGTCATGCAGGCGTTGAAGCCGCATGGGGTGCAGCATCGGCGCTCGGGCCGGGCGGACGCGTGGCGTTAGTGACGATGGATCCGGGCAAGATCGGTGCCATGAGTTGCAACCCGGCGATCGGTGGACTTGCCAAGGGGCAGATGGTGCGCGAGATCGACGCGCTCGGTGGAGTGATGGCGCGCGCAACGGATCACGCGGGCATTCTCTTCAAGGTGCTGAATATGTCCAAGGGTGCCGCGGTGCGCGGGCCGCGCGCGCAGTGTGACAAGTATCACTATGCAGCTGAAGTGCAGCGGTTGCTTGCTTCGCGTGCAGAGGTACAGGTGATCGCAGGAACGGTGGACGATCTATTAGTAGAAGATGGCGTGTGCTGCGGCCTGCGGCTGCCGGCCGGTTGGCGGCACGTGCGCGTGGACCAGGCGGCGGTGGAGCGCAATGTGCTTGGAACGCAGATGGCAGAGTCAGTGTTTGTGCCTGAAGGTGCGCCACAAGAAGTGTGCGAACTACGCGCGGGTGCCGTGGTGCTTACCACCGGCACGTTCATGCGCGCGCTCATGCACACGGGCGAGGATCGCACGGAGGGCGGTCGCGTTGGCGAGGGAAGTGCAGTGGGTATCTCCGGGATGTTGCGTGGGCTTGGATTTGAACTTGGGCGGCTGAAAACCGGCACTCCGCCTCGGTTGCGGCGCGCGAGCATTGCATGGGATTCGCTGGTGCCGCAGTGCGGTGACGAGCCACCAGTGCCGTTCAGTGACATGCCGACATCGTCGCTCGCACGCGGCGCATTTCCTGGGCTTGCGCAGGTGGATTGCAGGATCACGGAAACCACTGCGTCCATCCATGAATTGATCCGTGCCAATCTGCATCGCGCGCCGATGTACAGCGGGCAAATTGAAGCGTCCAGCGGTCCGCGTTACTGCCCGAGCCTTGAGGACAAGGTGGTGCGCTTTGCGGATCGCGATAGCCACCACGTCTTTCTTGAGCCGGAGAGTTTGTACACCGACGAGGTGTACTGCAACGGCATCAGTACAAGTTTGCCTGCAGAAGTGCAGGAAGGAATTGTGCGCGGAATACGTGGGTGCGAACGCGCGGAGATTCTGCGGTGGGGCTACGCGGTGGAATACGACATGGTGTGGCCGCACCAAATTGATGCCACGTGTGAGACCAAGCGAGTGCCGGGGCTCTACCTGGCCGGGCAAATCAACGGCACCAGTGGCTACGAAGAGGCAGCCGCGCAGGGGTTAGTGGCGGGGCTCAACGCGGCGCGACGCGTGCGCGGCGAGGGCGAGGTTCGCATCGGTCGCGAGCAGGCGTATATCGGCGTGATGATGGACGATTTGGTGACGCGCACGCCACGCGAGCCGTACCGCATGTTTACGAGTCGTGCTGAGCATCGTTTGCTCTTGCGGGCGGACAACGCTGATGAGCGACTGACTGCGCTGGGGCGTGAACTTGGTTTAGTAGATGATCAACGGATGGATGCGTTCGAGGCGCGTGTATCGGGTATGGATGCGATCCGCGCTGGGCTCTTGGCGGTACGCGTGGATGCAAGTACGGGCGAACGTTGGCGCGACCGCGCGCGGCGGCCTGACGTACCGGTAGCAGCGGTGGCCGACGCGTTGCGTGCAGCGGGCGTGGATGCGCCGATGCCGCTTGTTGATCGCGTGGTGACGGACCTTCGATACGAGGGTTATGTGGTGCGTCAACGTGCTGAAGTGAAACGTCATGCGGAGAGCGAGCGGTCGCCGATTCCTGCCGATCTTGACCCCGACGCCATCCTTGGCCTTGGCGCCGAGGCGCGGGAATCGCTGCGGAAGTTTCGGCCTGTGACGTTTGGTCAGGCGGGGCGCTTGGCGGGCATTTCGCCCGCGGATATGGGGCTCATTGCGATTGCGGTGCGGCGGCGGCGGGGTAGCGGAGGTTGAGAAGATGTGGGGTAATTGCCGCCAATTTCTTGCCCTGAACGTGAGGCAAGCCATGTTGGTGCAGTATTTGTAATCCCCCACTCGTAGGAAAGTTGATAACCATGAACCGTTTTGTATCTCACCGCTCTGTTTCGGTTGTTGCGCTGTTTGTTGGATGTGTTGCCATGGCCGTGTCCGCAGGTGACACCGCGTGCCCGGAAGATATCGACGGCAATGGTGTGGTTGACGGCGCCGATCTCGGTCGCCTCTTGTTCAAGTGGGGAACGTGCGGCAATGGGAATGGTGGTACGAACACGGCGTCACTGAACTGGGCGATCTCTTCGCGCTCCGACGCGCAGCCTTCGAATGGCAGTTCCGTGCAGGACAGCACCGGCGCCACAGTCAAGATCTACGACAAGAACAACAATTCACAGTATTGGCAAGACTTTGCCGTCAACAACCTGTACCTACTGAAGGGTCCATCGACTTCGACCGACAAGCTCCGAGTCACAGTGACCGTGGACTTCTCCACCATCATTGGGAAGGACGGTCCGGTGAACGCCAACCTGTATCTGAATGGATACGGCGTGGATGGTTCGGATACGCCGGCGCTGATCAATTCGTCTTACGCGCACTGGTACTACGGTGACTCGAACGCCGGTCCCGGCTCCGCGTGCACGACGGATTCCACGATTCCTGAGTTGGATCTCTTTGAGACTGGTCCGTCGGCCGAAGTGGCGGGCGGTCTACCGTCGGTGATTCAGATCACTTCGCACGCGGGCACGAACGGCGGCGGTCAGGCTGGCGCCTTCATCGGTATCGGGAACAACTCCACGTACTCGACGCAGAGCCAGGGCATCACCTCAAGCGAGCCCACACTCACGGTGCAGGGCACGGGGAACACTTACCTTGGTATGAACATCACATTGCCATTCACACTGACGTACGTGATTTCGAGCACGCAGATTCAGTTGACTGCCACACAGGGTTCGGTGACATCGGTGGTGAATTACACGCCCGCCACTGGCGGTGTGAAGGACTGGACCAAGTACAAGTATTTCAGCGCGGTCATTGGCGTCAATGATGGCTACATCGCCGGTGCGTCCAACGGGATGGCGGTCAGCACGGTGCGCGCCAGTACGTTCCAGTTCTGGAAAGCGTCCGGCCTGCTGTTTGAACTGAGTACGGACGGCGGTACCACCTATTCGCAGTGCCAACAGTTGACTACGTACACGTCCGGATACCACTATTCGACCAGCGATTGCCCGATTCAGTCGCGCCCGCTGACGGTGGCGACGCCCTGAGCACCCTGTGATGATGGGCGCAACGGCGGTCGCGCCGCTGCTAGACTCGTCGGTTCGCCGCCGTAGCTCAATGGTAGAGCACGTGATTTGTAATCTCGAGGTTACCGGTTCAAGTCCGGTCGGCGGCTTTCGGCTTTGGAACGATCATGAAGGTCACCATTGAAATCATTGATCAGTCGCACGCAACGCTCGCGATTCTTGACGGGCACTTGGATTCCATTCATTACGAACGCGTAGAGCGTGAGGTGGTTGCGGCCATCGAGTCAACGACGCATCGTTCGTTGGTTCTTGACTTTGGAGATGTTGCGTTTGTGAGTAGCGCGGGTTTGCGCACGCTCATCAATCTCATCAAGCGCACTCGAACGCGGGGCGGAACGGTGTGGCTTGCTGCCGTGCGTCCGCCGGTTCAGCAGGTGTTTGAATTGAGCGGACTGACTTCGTTGTTCCGCTCGACACCAGCACGCGCTGAAGCGCTGCGCGAAGCCAGCGCAGCTGGACCGGGGACGGCTCCGGTGGCGGGCGTTACGAAATAAGGCTGGCCGTCGGGCTCGCTGGGCAGATCAACACTTGTGTGCTGGCGACGCGCTCTTCAAGATCAGCGCGGATGGCTTCGATCCGTGATTGCACTTCGCGCATGCGGAGTTCCGGCTCAAATTCTAGGAAAATTTCCACGTAGACATTCGGTCCCGAACGGCGCGAACGAACTTTCAGGATGCGCTCGTAAGCATCAATGTGTTGCACGAGGCCGCGCATGATTTGGATCTGCACGGTCTCTTCAACTGCGGCGTCCAAGAGGTCTGGGACGGATGACGATGTCATACCCCATGCGGCATGCAACAGGAAGCAGACGCCAACCAGCGATGCGATTGGATCGATGTACCAGGCCCATTCGTGAGTGCGGAAGATGAGTGCGACAAGGAGACCGCCGCCCATGAGCGTGTCGAAACTTCCTTTAGCGAACCAGAGTTTCGCTTGCGACTGCATGATGGCAGACGGTTGCGCGCGCGCGGCGGCGCGGGTGCGCACCCAGATGACGAAACTGATGACTGCGTAGATTCCGAAGAGGACGACGCCGGGGAGGGTGCCTTCGGGCTGCAGCGGTTTCTGCAGATGTTGCGCGGCGTGCGCGGTGATGTAGAGCGCCGCCAAGACCATCATGCCGCCGATGCCAATCGAGACGAGGTTCTCTAACTTGCCGATGCCGTACGCGAAGCGGTGATTGGGCGAACGGCGCACGGCGCGTACGGTGAGGAACGCGGCGAGCACGGCGAGTGTGTCAGTGCCTTCCTTCAGCACATCGCCGAGGATGGTGACCGAGTTGGAGTTGAAGGCCACGGTGCCCATCAACGCGAGGTCGATGATGCAGAAGGCGAGTGCGAGTTTGAGGCTGCTTTCGCGGGCGCCGGGGCCGTGTGCGGACATGGGTGCGTTATATCTGTATGGCGTTGATTCGGGGTGCTGCGCGGGCTTTGAACACTGATAACGATGGAAGATTGAGAGTATTGAAGGGGTTGGAGGTGGGGATGGTCTTGATACAATCCCGGTCCCGATGGTTTGACATGCGGGCGTGCTCGGCGATCCGAGCGACATGTAGTGCGGGCGGATACTCAAGTGGCCAACGAGGGCAGACTGTAAATCTGCTGGCTTACGCCTACGGGGGTTCGAGTCCCTCTCCGCCCATTACGCTCCAGAGCACGGTCGCCTTCGGCGAGCGTGCTCTGTCGCTGCATGGCGGAGAGCGTCCCGGCTGCGCCGGTCCGCGCGCGGCTGCGCCGCGCTGGGCCTGTACGGCGCTCGCTGCGCGAGCGTCGAGTCCTTGGGGTGACGGACGGCTCGCCGGAGGCGAGCGTCTTCAATAGTTCCAGCGCTCGAGGTTGCCGCGCGGGGCGAACCACACCCAGTCGATCGTGGGGCCAGCCCCAGGCGGAATCTGCACGTTGGGGTTGGTGGTGGAAGCCAGCTCCGGCTGCCCGACGAACTCCGGAATGTGCCGTGTGAGGTCGCCGCGATCATCCACGCCATCGCGGCCCACGGACCAGATGCGGAAGCCGTCGCCATCGGCAGATATGAGCACGGGCTTCCCCGACCACGGATCCTCGGGAACGCGCGGCATGAAGTCCGGCACCAGGCTGGCGGCGTCCATAGGCCACGCGCCATGCACGCGACGGTAACGCTCCGCGGCGAACGCGGTGGCGGTGGCGAGGCACTGGGCGCGATCGATGGCGAATGCGTGCGACAGTTGGCCGAGCGCGGGTGTTAGGTACGCCACCAGGTACCAGTGAATCTGCTCCTGTGGGTTCATCTTCATCATTCCCAGTTCTTCGTCGGAGATGATTCCCTTGGCATGGTCCATGTCGCGCAGTGGCAGCGTGGCGTCCTCCTCGTAGCGCGAGATGAGGGACTCGTAGCGCTCGAGCATTTCGCGGCGCCCGGCGACATACATGGCCGCGGCCGGGGCGATGACATGGCTCGCGGCGCTCACCAGGCGGTCATCCATGCCGCGTGAATCATCGGGCCGGACCGCCTGCGGACCGTTCAGGACTCCGAGCGCACCGAGTTGCGAGACGGTGGGCCGGAACAGGCCATCGCCGTTGCCATCGTCGGTGTACAGGCGCTGCACGACGTCCTCGAAGCAGAGCCGCTCCGTGTCGAGGTTGACGTGCTGGAGCGCTTCGGGAACGCCCATCGCCGCGGCCTGCATGCGTGCAAGCTGTGCGTCGGAGAAGAGCGCGCGCTTCCACTCCAGCATGGCGGTCATGCGCTGGAGCGCCATCTGGCGGATCGCCGCGCCGACCAGGTCACCCACCAGTATGCGCCCCTCCTGCGCGTGCGCCGAGAGCGCCATCGCGGCTTCCGCGTCGCGCGTGGCACGTTCGCCGTCAACTTCCTCTGCGGCGGCAAGCATGTCGACGGCAAGGATCCGTGCCGCCGTGCGCAGGGTGGCGAGGTAGGGCAGCCGCAAGTCGAACATCGGGAACGAATCGATGAGCTGCTGTGCATCGGGGCTCTTCGCCGCAGCTGCATCGCGGCCGAAGAGCCGCGCGTCCGCATCGCTCGTTGGCAATCCCACCGGGAATCCGAGGATGGGCTCCCGCGTCGCCTCGCGCATGGATGCAAGCGGTGCGCGCTGCGCTTGCATCCATGCGCGCGCGGCGGGCCACTGCTCCTGTCCGGGATACGGTGTGGCGCCCACCGCCAAGGCGCCTGGCGACTGCCGAAGCGGATCATCCGCACCACATCCCATCACCACCAGGGCATCGCGTATTCCAGGCCATGCGGTGTGTTCCGGCGCGGTGACCGTCGGCAGCATCGCGCGGAATCGCGCCACGGAATCGAAGCGGATCACGGGCTGCTTGAATGCAAGCCAGATGCCGAACGCCGCATATGCCAGGAACACCACCACGATGGTGCGTGCGGTCCACGTGAGGGTTTGTCCAAGCGCTCGGTCGAGCGGCGAGCGCTTGGCGATGGCACCATGACGCAATCGGCGCGCAGCCTCTTTCGGGTCGCCGAACGAATCCACAGCTTGGCGCACGGACTTGCCGGCGGCGAGCGCTTCATCGAAGTGGGACGTGAGCTCGCGCGAAACGTCCGCGCGTTCGCGGCGTCGCAGGCGTGTGCGCCGGGTGATGGAGTCCACCAGCGTGCGCAGTTCGTCAGGGAGCGCGGCGGGCGCCGTGCCCGAGCTGCATTGTCCATCGGTGCCGGTGGACGCAGATGCACTGTTGATGTGCGGTTCGCCGCTCATGCGATCACCCCCGGTCTGGCAAAGGTGAAACCGAGCGCACCCATCGCCGCGGTCAGCCGTCGCCACGTGCGCGTGTCCTCTGCGAGTCGCTTCTTCCCGTCGGGCGTGAGTCGGTAGTACTTGCGCGGGCGCGGACCGCTCTCGTCCCAGCGTGCCACCACGAAGCCCTTGGCCTCCAGGTTGTAGAGCATGGGGTAGAGCGTGCTTTGGCCCATGGCCAGCACGCCATCGGTGCGTTTCTCGAGCGCCTCGACGATCTCGTATCCGTACATCTCGCCGCGCTCGAGCAGTTTGAGGACGGCCACCGGACCGGCACCGCGCAAGAATTCGCCTTCGATCAGGGACATCGTGGACCTCCTTCAGGCAGTCTTGTGAGAATCACTGAACTCCGCACCGCATACTATACGGCGCATAGTATGTAATGGTTGCAGCAGTCGGTGCAAGGGGGTGGACATCGACAACGACAACGACGACGAGTTCGAGTTATGCAAACTGGGCTCTGTACGGTGCTCGCTGTGCAAAGTGCAAGGCGCCCCCACGCGTTGTAACGCAGCGTTTAAGTACTTTCTTTGAAGATGGTTAGTGTCGGTATTGATCCTATTTTTGGAAAGGCGCCGCTCTCCAGTGCGCGGATCGTCAGGATGACCGCGGGTAGACTTTAGGCAACGTCGGGTTTAGTCTCGCGGCGCGCTGGGCGAGGTCGGCGGCGCCGGGATCGTTGTGCGCGCTCGCGCGTGCCGCAAAGGAGGAACTTCCATGGGTAATTCAGATCGCGGTGGCTCCAATTACTGGATCAGATCCGGAGGAGATCCGAACGAGATTCGCGGGCCGCTGAACTCCGCGCAGGTTCGGGATGAAGCGCGAGCCCGAACCCTTCGTCCAACGGATGGAATCGCTAAATCGCCCAATGGCCCATGGACGCGGGCCGAGAAGGTGAATGGCCTGGAGTTTTCGGGCTCTGCGAAGTTGAGTGATTCGTCTTCTGATTCAACGAATCCTGGCACGAAGTCTGCGAGTTCGATCGAGAGCGCATCGGCCGGTAGGGCCAGCATGGTGGCGCCATCGCCACGCCCTGCGCGAGCGCAACCGGGACCGTCCGTGGCGAGATCCGAACCGAGCAATCCGGCGCGCACGCCGGGAATTGAGTTGGAACGGCAGGCTTGTGAGATTGAGCGAAAGGTCGCCCGTAAAGTCAACTCCCTCCGTTCGCGCAGTGGTCGAGCCCTGGTGCAGTCGCTCGAACGACTCGCAGAAGCCGGGAGTGGTCATGCGGCCTTCCTTCGGGGTGCACTCGTCGACGGCGGATTCGTCGATCCGGAAGTAGACGCTCGCATGGAAGCGCTAGCCTGGTTCGACCGTGCGGGCCGTCATGGCTCCATCCCAGGAGACATGGTCATCGTTCGAAGTGCGGCGCAGGCCGCTCACCCACGTGCGAATCATGCGGGCAGTCTTGGGTTTGTTGGACTCGCACCTGAGGAGATCGATGAGATCGATGAGATCGTTGCTCTGCAGTTTCCGCTTCGGCTGGTAACAGAACCCGAAGGCGATGCCGCAGAGCAGGTACTCCCAATGGCCGGCGAGATTTCGATCGCGATTGCTCCTGCGAGGCGCGAGGATGTCTTGCTGCTCGATGCAGACCGTCCGGAAGCATCGACCAAGCGCCTCATCGCGCGGTGCATACGCGCGGTGTTCGATGGCGAACGAGTCATGCATCGGGCGAGCGACTCGAGTACTCCGCAGGATCGCGAATCAGCGTTCCTCGAAGTCGTTGGCGTGATGACCGCTGGACAGTTGAAACGTGCCCTCTCGGTGGTCGCGTCTGGGTTTGAGCAGCCTCCGGACAGTGGCGATGATCACGGCGATACCCCCGGGCATGGGCAATCCCCCGATATTCGCACGATTTTGGATACCGTGGTGGCCTCGGCGATCGAATCGGCGCGAAGTTCTGTAGGTGTTCCGGAATCCAGTCTCATCCGGATGCTCGATCGCGGGCAGATTTCGTCCGAGTTCTTTGAGGAGCCGAATCTCATTCACGCGGTTGTTTTCGGAGGTCGCGTGGATGACGATGCGATCACGACCTTTGCATCCCTTGGAATACTGCCGCTAGTGGTGCCGGCGGAGTTGCATAGTGCGATACACGCTGATGCCAGGAGCCATCGCCGTAAGGGTACATGGCAAGTGATCCGGATTCAGTCCCTCGGTGGTCTTGCAGACGTTCAGTTGGCTTTCGTTGATTGCATGGGTATTGAGCGCAAGTTCGTTGCAACAGCATGGCTGTTCACGGCCTCGGGCGCGACGCCCCACATCGATGCCTATCGTGATGGATTACGGAGGCGCCTGGAGTTCCTCGCACACAAGGTCGCGGCAATCGCCAATCCGTCCAGCGCGGGGCATTGGCCGATCCCGGCGTTCCTGACCCCAAGCGGCGATGCGCACCAGTCGGCGCGAGCGTGTGGCCAGCCTTACGCGGGCGCGTATCTCTCGACCATCCCATCGCTTTGGCGGGAGATGGACGCCCATCGGAGTGATCCATCGATCCGTCGGGCTTTCTGGGCTGTTATCGCGAGCAACTTTGAGGTACATCCCTCTGTTTTGTCCGACGGTATGGGGGAAATGCGTTTCAATGTCATTGACGAATCGGATGGCAGTCTGCGCAAACGGATGGAAACGCTTCGCAGGGCCGATCTGGATGAGCGCTTCAAACTCAGCGAGTCCAAAGACGGCAGGTTGCAGGCTCGGATTGCGTCCTCGTACTTCACGCGGCACAGCAGCCCACCACCAGCCGACGCTTGGTTGACAACAGGTCCACGCTTCGCGGTCGAGCTTGCCTGTGCGCCAGTGGGGACCGTCCATCCCAATCAGCTCGATGAAGTTCTTGATTGTGCCCGGACGTGGCTGGCCCTCAACTGGCCGTCCATCCCATGGAGGCGGCCATCTCGCAACTTGATCCGTCGGTTGACGGAGGGGCATAAACAGTCCACCCCGCCCGACGTGCGTGCACTCGCGGCCCTGCGAGCGATGGCTACTGCTGCACCCAAGGGACCTGAACCCCAGGGGGCGTGGCGACTCCGGAGTGCGCGGCGGGCGCTAGGGGCCCGGCGCGGTGGCTGGCGGGGCGTCCTAGCCCGCACGGATCTGGGCGCATTCCTTGGATCAGTCGCGGGAGCCGGGAACCCATTGGCTGCATTTGGGATGATGAAGACCTATGTCTCGACGATGCTTCGCCCCGACCGGGCGATCCATCGCCTTCCGCAGGTGGTGGATCGAGTTCGCGATCAGATTGACCGGATTTTTAGGCGCGGCTGACATCCCTTACAACTTGAGATCGGGTCGTACCCGCCACGCAGGCCGATGCGGTAGTTCCGCGCGAGAGCAAGTTTGCCGGCGCAGATGAATCTGGCCGGTAAACTAACTCGGCCTCTCCGTTACTTGCTCGCGGCGTGGCCGCGGATGCGGGTGTCTCCAACCGCTCGAGGTAATCCACATGGCGATGTGCAAGGGCAAGCGACCCGAAAAACCCGACGGCCACTGCGGCGGCACACTCTACAAGTCCGGCAAGTGCGGGTCGGTGGGCTGGGTACCACGGTCAGCGGCAAGGGCTGTTCGAACAACGGGTTCAAGACCGGGACGTGCCAGAAGTGCGGCACACCCCGGCAGGCGAAGCCGATCTAAGCCTCGACGTTCCAGCCCGTCATGCCCTTCGGATCGATCATTTCATTCGGACCACAGCAAGTGGACATGCAAATCCGCGTCCTCTCGTTTCTTGAACCGTTTGATACCCCTGTCAACCGTCAACTAGGGATGCATTGGGCAGCCAATAGATCCACCGAACGACGACGTTCGGGCTTGCTACTCCACTATCCCCTTAAAGGGCTCGCAAAGTCAACTCGTATAGGAACCAGTTTGGGTGTTCCATTTGAATACGGTCTTGCCGTCGGTGCACTTGATCTTGATGAAGGCGCCATCAACCATCGTTGCGGAGGCCAGCTTTCCGCCAAGTGCAGTGAACTCCTTCTTGAACCCTTCCTTGTTGACGATCACGACCTTCCGGCCGCCATCGACGATTGAAATGTCCTTCAGGTTGGACGGGGCATAGTTCGTCATCTGCACTACCCTTTCGAGGCCCGGGCCTCTGAAACCACGACTTCGAGCATCTCTGTCGAGACAATTGATGGGACACGGTGTCCGGTCGGAATACTAAGCGGGAGCGGTGTTCGACGCAACTCGTGGACGCCCCGTACCGACAGGATTGCCTCTCGCGTCGTCCGCCCGTCTTGATACCGCGCGAACGGCTGAGATGTGTCTGCGGGCGGCTTGGGATCCGCGGAGAACCAGTGCCTCTGCAATTGTTTGGAGACACTGCAACTGCAATGGGGCGATCCTGACTACACCGGCAAAGTCCGTGTTCTCCAACGTCGCAGGTGCCGGTTCTTGTTGCTCAGTCTCGTAAGGTTGCATCGCCAATCGGAGTCGTGCGGTTGCCCGCATAGTGGAGCGTCGTCTTGGAGGGTTCGGCACAGAAAGTGGGCCGATCACACTCGGTGGACGTTTCGCCAGAGCGCCGGTCTCCACAGGGGGGTGTGCCAAGTATTGCTCTGGCTCGGCGGCTAAGTTCTTGCGGTATGCCTCGGGATGTAGCGTCTGTGGCGCCGCCGTCAAGGTCGGTCAGCTTTGATCGAATCTGTCTCCATTACTCAAGCCGAGGCGGATCCACGCCTTCTGCCTAGTCGGGCGTTACGTTTCTGACCGTTACACTGCCGCGTGCGAATGTTGTTCCGCTCGCGGCGCGGCCGCGGGTGTTCGGGGCTCTAACAGTTTGAGGAATTCCACATGGCGACGTGCAAGGGCAAGCGGCTTGAAAATCCCCACGGCTACTGCGGCGGCACGCTGTACAAGTGCGGTAAATGTGGGTCGGTGGGCTGCGGCACTACGGTGTGCGGCAAGGGTTGCTCGAACAACGGATTTAACGCTGGCATGTGCCAGAAGTGCGGCGCCTCCGGGCAGGCGAAGCCGATCTGAGCTTCGTTGCGCGGGCGTGTCACGCTTGCTGCCCCGTACCCTTCAGCCGGCTCTCAGGAAGTGGCCATGCAGATTCATATCCTCTCGCTCCTTGAGCCGTTCGACGCACCTGTTCCTATGGATCGAGCGAGGTGGCTCGAGGGCGAGCTTGCCTGCCTGGCGATCGACGAGGCGCGCCGGGTTCCGGCGCGAAGGCGCTGAGGCTGATCGACCCATGCACGAACGAATCAGCTGATGAATGTAATGAGGGAGAAGAGGGCACGCGTTGCGTCTGGGTATCGGGTCCGATCGGCGTCCATTCTTCCATTGAATGCGGGAAGAATGAGCCCGGTGCTCGTGGCGCGTCATATCCGGCAGATCGCGGTGCCAGCCCAGTCTGGACTCGTACTTGGACCAAGGCGGAACGCCAGCGGCTCCTGGATGCTGCTGGCTCGCAACTCCAGGCCACTATCAGGTTTCGGGCAACTGGCGAGTCCCCCGCGCTAGAAGAAGGCAAAGACATCGAATGGCTAAAGCCGTGCTTGCTCAACATTGAAGCCGTCAAACTTGATCACCATGGCGGGGAGTGGATGTGACGAAGCGTCAGTCAGCGCGGTCCTCTGTAAACAACATAGCTTCGGGGTGGTAGTCTTTCTGATATGGGACTAATTCCTCCGTCATCCGGGGCGATCGATGTGGTCGGAGACATCCACGGCACGTTTGATCACCTAAATTCGCTACTCAGCACCCTTGGATATTGCCATGGTCCAGACGGCTGGACCCATGCGGAGGGTCGCCGCCTTGTCTTTGTCGGCGACTACATCGATCGCGGTCCCGAGCCTGTCAGGTCCGTGGCGCTCGTTCGGGAATTGTGCGATGCAGGCGTTGCGTTCGCCCTGCTGGGAAACCACGACGTAAATGCGATCCAGTTTTCCATGCGCAGAGACGGCCGAGGGATGTTTGACCCGTGTCAGGCCCATCGTGATGCACGCGCTGTTCTCGACAGTGGAGTTACCCCCGCGAAGGGCTGGCTACGTTCGCATGAGGGGAACGGACGCAGCCCGAAGAACATTCACCAGCACGAGGCAACACTGCGAAATTCCACCGCCGATGAATATGCAGAGATCGTGCAGTGGGCTTGTCGTTTGCCGGCCTGGCTTGAACTGCCTGGAATTCGAGTCGTCCACGCTGCTTGGATCCCGGCAGCGATGAGCAAACTGGATGATTGGGCAGGCAAGAATGGACTCCCGTCTCTTGGGATTCGAGCAGCCAGCATCGACCACGCGATTGCTGCGCAGCGTGATCGCTCCAAAGCTCCTGGGATCGCCCCTTCGCCACCGCTTTGGCATGATCTACTCAACCTAGGCAGCATTCGCGCGGAGCGGTCACTGCCAGATAGCTGCGAGGCGGTTGCTCTGGAGCGAGTCCTGAAGGGGGTGGAAGCCGAACTGCCAGACGGTGTCTCGTACCGCGACGTGGAGAACGTCGATCGGCATGCAGTCCGGGTGCGTTGGTTCGAGCCTGCAGCAGGCCGGACATTTGCTGAGCACGCGCTCGTCCGACGGGATGTACGCGAAGCGATTGCCCGCGATACCCGGGGGGCGCGCATCGGCGAGTCGTATGAAGGAATTCTTCCTATGACGCCCGCAGAGGCCTACGCTGCCGATGAGCGTCCAGTCGTCTTTGGCCACTACGGCCTACGCCGTGCCGACGCTACGGATCGGTGGCCAACGAATGTCGCGTGTGTTGATATGTCGGCATTTGATGCAGATAGCGGAGAACTTGCCGCTTACAGGTGGTCGGGCGAGCGAATTC
>CAMDCW010000029.1 GCA_945890745.1 Phycisphaera mikurensis NBRC 102666 | reverse complement strand
TCATCGAGCGGCATCACGCCATCGCGCGCATCGATCACAAACAAGATCAATTCCGCGTCGTGGGCGGCCTTGTAAATCTGTGCTTCGATGTCCGGCGTTAGCAGCGCCAAGTCCTTACCGGCGTCATCAATTTGTCCGCCCTCGGCCGCATAGATTCCGTATCCGCCGGTATCCATGATTTCCACAAATCGCGGCTCCTCATCGGAGCGATCCGGCGGTGGATTGAGTTCAAGGATGGTGGTGACGCGATCACGAGTCACACCAGGAGTGGGGTCGACGATGGAAATGCGGCGACCGGCCAGTCGATTGAATAGGCTGGACTTGCCGACATTTGGTCGACCAATGATTGCCAGGCGAGGTAGTGGCATTATTCAGGACCCCGGAGCAGTTCGCGGGTTTGATCGGTCACACCTTGGTCCATTTGTTGATCCATCATCTTGTCCATCTGGCTGTCCATACCCATATTCATCCCTTGCATGTATTGCTGCATAGCTTGTTTTTGCGCAGTCATCTGCCCAACCGCTTGCTGCATCTGCGCGCGCATCTTGGCGGGGTCACCCTGCTGATACTGCACATTGCCGCCCAAAGGCATGCCATCGGGACCGGTTGGTGCTGCAGGCTGCGTTGACTTGGTGAGCAGCATGCGCACCTTGCGCATTGGCTTGACGCCGTTCTGCATACTCATGGTGACTGCAATGCCGGCGTTACTGAATCCGTACTCAAGCCCAACACTGCGCGGCGTTCCTTTGGGCGAGTCGAGCGGCGCAGCAACAGCGAACACAAATGAGCCAACCTCGGCCATCCATTCGCCTTGTTGGTAGATCATCGACTTATCAAGCTCCGTGAGCATGACGTGGGTGTACTTGTTGAGGCCCGGGGAATATCCAAAGTAATCCGTCTGATCAAGCACAAACTTTCCACTGGTCAGCGTGGTCTCACCCATCAAGAAATTGTCCGCCATCACAAACGAATAATGCGCACTACCGGTAAACGTTCCAACCGGCTTGTCGTTCTCGTCAAACGATTGTCCGTTGATGTCCCAGCGACCAACGAATTGATTCAGAACTTCCATTGCAGCGCGCGTCTCCAGCGTGATCTGCTCAGGGCTTGGCTTGGCGCGACCAGCCGGGCGGCTTGCGGCCGGGGTTTGCGCAAATGCGGCGCCAAGGAGAACGGCGAGGGCTGCGCCGATGAGCGCTCCCGTGCCGAGCAGCACAGAACCGCCACGAACGGCATTCTGGTGCTTCGTGGTGGTATCGCGCGAGCCATTCAGCAGCGCGCCGTCGTTGCGCGGGGTTTCGTTTACTGTGTTCGTCATGTGGTCTTCCTCCCGCCGCAGGGTTCGCGGCGCGACGGGGCAGTCTACGCTTGACCGCAAGGAACACATTTATGCCCACGCATTCGGACGCATTCTCCAATCTCAAGGTCTTCGATCACCCGCTCATTCGGCACAAGTTGGCGATAGCGCGCCATCGTGGCACTCATTCCGCGGACTTTCGTCGTCTCCTCAATGAGATCGCCGGTCTGATGACCTATGAGGTCTCCCGCCGATTTGACACCCGCCCCATCCGGGTGCCGACACCACTGGAGGAGACCGAGGGCCACCAATTGAGCCGTCCAGTCACACTGGTGCCGATCTTGCGCGCAGGCCTCAGCATGACCGACGGCGTGATGCAACTCTTTCCAGAGGCGCGCGTCGGGCACATCGGCATTCGTCGCGACGAAGCCACGCATCGCCCCGTCACCTATTACGCCAAACTCCCGCACGACGTCGGTGATGGCTACGCCATTGTGATTGACCCGATGCTTGCGACTGGCGGAAGCGCGTGCGCCGCGATTCGTTATTTAAAGGAAGCCGGCTGCCGTGATATCCAAATGGTGTGCCTGGTTGCCGCCCCCGAGGGTGTTCGTCGCGTTCATGACGAACATCCCGACGTCATGGTTCACGCCGCAGCGCTGGACCGTGAACTTGATGGCAATGCGTACATTCGCCCAGGGCTTGGAGACGCTGGCGATCGCGTGTTCGGCACGGTTGAGGTGTAAGCACGCGTGGCGCAATGTCCGGCTGATTAACCGCCCGATTGCTTTGGAATCCATGCAACATCCGCATGCCCACGCTCATGATTTGCTCGGCGCGCCATCGCAAAGAACAGATCGCTCAATCGATTGACATAGCGCATCAGTGGCTCGCCGACGGGCTCAATACTTCCGAGCGAAATGATGGTGCGTTCCGCACGACGGCACACAGTGCGTGCGAGGTGGAGCCGCGCAGCAAGCTCGGTTCCCGCGGGCATGACAAACGTGGTGAGCGGCGGATTGGCTGAATCAATTTCGTCAATCCATTTTTCCGACTCCGCAACGTCTGCCGTATCAATACGGTGGATCTTTGATTGCTGCTTGGCACCTTCAGGTGTTGCAAGATCTGCACCAATATCAAAGAGGCGTGATTGGATCGCACCAACGATCGCGTGCAATCGCTTCTCAAAGGTGTGCGCGGGATCACAGGCACTGAGCACCAGCCCCAACACCGCGTTGAGTTCATCAATCGTTCCGTACGCCTCAATGCGCGGATGATCTTTGGAGACGCGGGCGCCACTGAAGAGGCCAGTGGTTCCGTCATCGCCGGTTCGGGTGTAAAGCTTCATGGGCGGGAGTCCTTGGGTGGGCGGAGGTGGCGCGGGGTGTTCCGGCACCACGACAATCTGCAGGGCGAAGGGTAAAGCGGGATGGTTCAGGCTGCTCTTTGGCCCCCGGCGATCATTATTAGGACTCCAGGCGCCCATGGGGGCTGATGCTCAGGGGAGAATCGCCACGATCTCCTGAATCTCCGGTGGTTGGCACAGCCGTATATCTGTCGGTACGGATATCGTTCCATACAACCCCGGCCCACCCCTCAGGTGTGGTTGGATTTCTGAAACGGCTTCGCGGGCCTGCCGCCAAAGGTCCGCACCTGTTCGAGTCCAGCCCGCCGGTCTGGAACACCGATCCTTGAAGCCTCGGTGAACTTCAGTGCCGGTCACATCTTGGTTTGGACTCTTCATGCATGCCTACGGGCTGCAGAAAGGCGAGGTAGGTACATGAACCGCCTCAATAAGAAGGGCTTCACGATCGTTGAGTTGTTGGTGGTCGTTTCGATCATCGCGCTGCTCATTGCGATCCTGTTGCCTGCGATTGGTAAGGCTCGAGACGCTGCGCTCATCACGCAGAGTCTGGGCAATCTCCGCAACCTGAGTGCTGCGAGTAACGCGTACGGGGCTGACTACAACGACCGGCAGTTCACTGCTGTTCCTGACGAGTGCGGTATGTATGGCGATGCCATCACTGGCGCATGCACGGCCATCACGGCAACGCAGTGCATCCCGCAGATGATCCTCGGTTGGGATTCGGGTGGTGGTCTCTGGGGCTACTGGGTCTCGGGTGCTCCAGCGCGTTGCGCTGGATGGCCGGGAAACTGCGGTAACTTTGTGACCTATCAGGCCTGCGATTTCTGGGGAGCTTCTGCACGTTGGGAAGGCGCATGGCGTCTCACCAATTGCAAGGCGTTCAACAGTTACGTCAGCGGCAGGTTCTACGACAAGGTCTTCTGGGCCCCGAAGGACAAGATCACGCTCGGCAAGATTGACAAGTACTTCTCCACACCGGTTGAGTTCAATTACACCAATGGTGACTTTGAAACCCCCACCTATTGCTGGAGCCCAGCGGCCATGTGGTCGCCGGACGTCATGGCGTGGTCGCGTAAGACTGGTAGCAACACTTCCGCCTCGTTTGGCGCAAAGCCAACCAAGAACACCATGCCTGGTGCTTTCAAGAGCCCAGCAGCTGGTCTTGCGCAGTACCCATCGCTGAAGTGGCGCATGTGGGAGCATCAATGGCTCCAGAACATGGAAGGCGGCGAAGTGAACCCTGCGTTCTCAACGCCAACTCCATGGTTCTTCAACCAGGGCTACAACAGCGCCCCGGCAACACTCTGCTTCGATGGTCACACTCAGGTGGTGTCGATTGCTGGTATCCAGCAGGACAATGACTTGGCGCTCGCTCAGGCGTCGCAAGCCACTGGATCGTCGGTTGCGAGCGGTAGTTTGTGGTTTGTAGCTTCGGGTGGCGCAAACGCGTACTACTCATCGGCTGCTTACGACATGCTCACCACTGGTAACGGCTCGTGCAGTGCTGGTGTCACGACGGTCGACGGCATTCTTGGCCGCGACATGCTCCGTATCGGAGACTGATACCGGTGCGACATGTGGTGCATGCCACCACATGTTGTTACTGACCTGATTCTTCCCGCGAGGGTCGCCAACTGGCGACCCTCGCGTGCTTTTTCCACAGTGAGCACTGTGTAAACCCTTACACTTCACGCTTCGAAAGGCACCTCATGCTTAGATCCACCTTGCGCTCACACCCACTCGCAATCGCTCTTGCTACGGCATGTTGTGCCGTCGCGCGTGGGGGACAGGATGGCAAGCAAGATGCACCGGTAGCGGACCCGCCGCAGCAGGTGGTCATCACTCGCGATGCTCCTGCGCCGCAGCAGGATGAAGCGGCGCCGCAGACTTCGCCGGCACCTAAAGAGCCAGGCAAGGTGATCGAGGGTCCAATCAATGTGTACAGCTGGGCACCCGCCGACAGTGCCAAGGCCGTTGATGCCAAGGACATTGATCTTGCCAAGGTCTTTGTGGATCTTGGACCAGTAGCAACCCGTTGGTACCAACACGCCATCACGCTTTCCAATCCGTGGTTTGAAGGCCGCGCGCCTGGCCTTCGTGGCAATGACCTTGCGGCTGAGTATCTGGAATTCTGGATGAAGGATGCGGGCCTTGAAGTTGCGTTCCCGGCAGTTGGCGCGGACGGCGTCACTCCAAAGGATGGCCCGTGGAAGAGCTATCAACAGAAATTTGCGCTCACTGGTGGGGCGCCGAAGGTGGAAGAGGGACTGTTGACCGCGGGCGGCGCCGATCGCGAACGCGGCAAAGACTTCGCTGTGCTCGGAATTTCCGGTAATGCCAAGTTGGAAGCACCGGTGACCTTTGTTGGTTACGGCATCAAGAAGGGCGAAGCCGACTACACCAGCTTTGAAGAGGGCACCGATCTCACGGGTCGGATTGCCATGGTGTTTCGCTATGAGCCACTCGATGAACGCGGTCGTTCCAAGTGGGCATCGCGCCGCTTCAGTGAATTTTCAGCAATGACCACCAAGATTGATGCGCTGGTGGAACTCGGTGCAGCAGGAATCATTCTGGTTTCGCCTCCCGGCGCACGCGACGGCAAGGTTGCACTGGAAGACGTTTCAACGAGCCGCTGGGGCCGTCCACTTGATATTCCCATGGTGCAGGTTTCCGCCGATGTTGCCGAGCAGATCCTGAAAGCGGGCGCGCCCGATCAGGGTGCATTGCTGGACTGGCGCAAGCGTGCCGACGCTGGCGAAATCAAGACCGTGGCCCTGAATGATGATGCCAAGGTTTCCATTGAAACCAAGTTGTCGAACGGCGGCACACCAACACAGAATGTGGGCGGAGTCTTGCGTGGCAAGGGCGCGTTGGCCGACGAATGGGTGGTGGTGGGTGCACACTTTGACCACGTTGGATACGGCTACTTTGGCACCAGCCCGCAGTACACCGGTCAGTTGCATCCAGGTGCGGATGACAATGCCAGTGGTACTTCAGCCATGCTTTGTATTGCCCAGGCGATGGCGGATCTCTACGGTGGCAAGGATGCGCCGAAAGATGCGCGCAGCATTCTGTTTCTTGGATTCACCGGTGAAGAGAGTGGACTGCGCGGTTCGCGTTGGTATATCGAGCATCCAACGATTGCAAACGACAAGATGTCATTGATGGTGAATATGGACATGGTCGGTCGGTTGCGTTCCGATGACCTGAGCGTTGGCGGCATGAGTTCCGCCAAGGGCATGATTGACGTGATGCGTCCAATCTTTGAACGCAGTGGCTTGACGATTCACGCAGACCCATCCGGTCGCGGGCCGAGTGACCACGCCAGTTTCTATGGCGCAGGTATTCCGGTGCTGTTTATGTACACCGGAAATCACGACATCTATCACACCCCCAAGGACAAGGGTTACACCCTGAATCCGGAGGGAGCCGCAAAGATTGTTGCCTTGGCAGTGGACATCGCCACCACGGTCGCTACTCGACCAGAGCGCCTGGAGTTCCAGCAAGAAAGTAGCAAGACGCCAGATCGCGGATATGCCGCCGTCCGACTGGGCGTGATGCCATCCATGAACGACGATGATCGAGAAGCTGGCGCTCCAGAGAAGGGCGTTCTGGTTGACGGCGTGAGCGCAGATACGTCGGCAAGTGACGCGGGCATTGTGAAGGGCGACATTCTGGTGTCGTGGAACGGTGAGGACCTGGAAAGTACCGGCACCATGATGGCCAAACTTCGCGGTCACAAGCCTGGCGATGTGGTCAAGCTGAAGGTCTGGCGTGCCGGCACCGACATCGAACTGGACGTCACGTTGCGCGCTGCCAAGCCGAAGGAGTGATGGCGGCGCACGGTTACGGCAGGATCACCACACTCCGTGGCGTGGGCGCCGCCGCGCGTGGGATAATGACGATCCCGTCTGGGATTGGCAGATCGATGGGCGCTTGACCCGCCACTGCCACGTGCGCGCGAGTCACGCCAGCGGGCATCTTGATGCGTAGTTCACGCGCGTCGGGAGAGTCCAACTGCACACGGGCAATGGCGCCGTGTTTCCATTGAATGTCCACCACAACATTGCCGCGCGCGATGAGTCCGCGCACGCGACCGTCGCTCCACTCGCGGGGCAGGGCAGGTAAGAGATCGATGCGGTGCACCAGATGCCCGGCACTCCACGAGCGAATATGGCTCTGCATCAGCATTTCTGCAATGCCGGCGGTGCCGCCGAAATTGCCATCGATTTGAAACGGCGGGTGATCGTCAAAGAGATTGGGCAGGGTGGACTTGGAGAGCAGTGCGCAAATGTCGAACCATGCTCGTTCGCCATCGTGTAACCGCGCCCAGAAATTGATGAGCCACGCGCGGCTCCACCCGGTGTGGCCACCACCGTTCTTTAGCCTGAATTCCAGGCTTGCACGTGCCGCTGCGGCCAGTGCGGGGGTGCCATCGGTGCTAATGAAGTTGGCGGGGTGAAGTCCATACAAATGGCTCATGTGGCGATGCCCTGGCTCGGCTTCGCCGTAGGCGTTTGACCATTCCATGAGTCGACCGTCGGCGGCCACGGTGGGCATAGCGAGGTGCTTGAGTGCTTCAGTAGCTTCGATGGGAAGCGCTTCGTTGCCTCGCCCAAGTACGCGCGCGGCATCAAGGTAATTCACCAACAGATCACGGGCGATCCACTGATCCATCGATGTGCCCATGCTGAGATTGGCATGAGATCCGTCGGGGAGTATGAAGGTATTTTCTGGACTGGTGCTGGGGCCACTGACCAGCATGCCGGTTGTTGGATCTTTCACCAAGTAGTCCAAGAGGAATCGAACCGCACCGTCGAGCGCTGGCCACGCGCGGTCGCGTAGAAACGCGGTGTCGTTGGTGTACTCGTAGTGTTCCCAGGCGTGTCGCACGAGCCACGTGCCACCGAGTGGGTACATGCCCCAGACCGTCTGACCCTCTGGAGCAGTCATCGCCCATGCATCGGTGATGTGATGGCAGCACCAACCGCGTGCACCATAGAGATCTTGCGCAGTGCGCACGCCGCGCACACGGATTTTGTCAAGCAAGTCAATGAGGGGAAGTTCTGTCTCGGCGAGTGCGCACGGACCCGCCGGCCAGTAGTTCATCTGGACATTGATATTGGTGTGGAAGTCTGCATTCCATGGCGCACGGAAGTGTTGGTTCCAAATGCCTTGCAAGTTGGCGGGCAGGCTTCCCTGCCGACTGGAGGAGAGCAGTAGGTAGCGCCCGTACTGGAAATACAGGGAAATGAAGTCGTTGTCCCACTCGGGCTTGGTTCGGAAGCGAGCGAGGCGCTCGGGTGTAGAGAGAAGATCTGGAATGACGCTGGCTTCAGGCGAAGGGCCACCAAGGTCAAGCGATACGCGATCCATGGACTTGGCAAACCACGCACTGGCACGTTCGCTGAGTGCCGACCAACCGGATACAGCGCTTCGAAGATCGTTCTCACATTGCAGAGCGGGGTTGCTTCCGAAGTAGTCGGTGCGCGCAGCAATGGCAATGGTGAATGACTTGGCGCCGCGCACTACCGCATCGCCACCTTCAATGGTGATGGTTCCACCGTCAGTATGGATATCGGCAGTGGATGCGTAGCCCACGCCACCCTGGCCGGTGTGCCCGGTAAACGCGAGTCGCGCACCTTGCCGCGTTGGAATGGCGGTGTGCACGGGCATGTCTGTTTCAAAGTTGTCGCGGTGCAAGTGAATGCGCATGGCGGGAAGATTTCCATCGCCTTCGACACGCGTATCAATGAGTAGCAATTCGTCGGGTGCACTTGCAATGACTTCGCGAACAACAGAAATACCATCCACCTGAAATCGGCTGGCGGCCACACCACTGCGCAAGGTGAGTGAGCGCCGATATTCAGAAGCGGCACGTGGCGCGTCGATCATTTCAATATGGAGATCACCAAGCGTCTGATGGCTGCGCGGCATCATGTCGTCAGGAAGCATGCAATGGTCTTGAATGATTTGCTGTGCTTCCAGGACTTTTCCAGCAAGCGCAAGAGCGCGCGCCTTTTGAAAGAACTCGTTTGCTGCAGGGGCATTGCGGTCATTTGCGTTGCCTTCCCACACGGTTGCTTCGTTTAATTGCAAGCGTTCGTGCTGAACAGCGCCGAACACCATGGCGCCCATGCGGCCATTACCTACGGGCAGCGCCTCGGTCCACGCAGCAGCGGGCGCCGTGTACCAAAGGTCTGGAAGCGTGCCTGTGACTGTTGCCATGGGTGTCAACTTCATGCGGCGCGTACCGACCGGAATGGGCACTATGCGCGCGTGCAAGTCGGGATCCATGACAGGATCAAATGTTGCGAGCTCAGGGTGATCACCTTGGCAGATCCACCACGTTCCGGAGAGATCAAAGGCGCACGCATCACCTACAAGTGTTGGTTTCAATGTGGGGGTTCCAACCCAGCCACCGGCGCCACCGCTATCGGTGACACGGATAGCAATGCGATTGACGCCGGTGCGCAACAGTGATTTTGGAACGGTGTACGCGCGCTCGGTTTGGAAGCCGTTGGTACTGCCGATGCGCGTGCCGTTGAACCATGTCTCGTCAGCATCATCAATGTTGCCCGGCGTAAACACCATGTCGGAGGCACGGTCAAGGTCATCAAGCGTGATTTCGCCTACGTACCACGCGATGCCGTCGGTGCCTTCGGGGAGACCGTTCCCTTCCCAGGGGCCAGGAACGGTGGTGCGGGTGAGCGGCGGCGCAGCCACCGGCGCGGCGGGCGGAATTCCTTGGGCAAGCAGGGCCATGACAGCAAGGGTGGCGATCGTCATCTGCCGTGTTCTACCGCTCCCCGGGGTTCGATACGCTGCGGCAATGACGACCGCCCCGGCTACCGCCCCCGCTACCGCGCACCTTCCGCTCCTTGGCCGCCACGCCTTTGTTTGTGGCGCCACCCAAGGGATCGGCAAGGCGACGGCCATTGCCATGGCAGCCGCGGGCGCGACCGTGACGGTGTGCGGCAGAAATGACCAAGGTTTGATGCGGACTCTTGAAGAACTGCCGAAGCCGGTCGGGCAGCGGCACTGGAGCGTGGAGGTGGACTTCAGCAGCGCCAAGGATGTGGAGTTTGCGGCGCGTACTCACCTTGGCAGCGCGGGCCCCGTACATGTGCTGGTGAACAACACCGGCGGTCCGGCGGCGGGCGCGGCGATCGAGGCAAAGCCAGAAGACTTTACGAAAGCGTTTGAGATGCACCTCTTGGCCAACCACGCGTTGGTGCAAGTGTTTGCGCCGGGCATGCGCGAGGCTGGCTACGGGCGCGTCATCAATATTGCTTCCACCAGTGTGGTGACGCCCATCCGCGGATTGGGTGTTTCAAACACTATTCGCGCAGCGGTCGCCAACTGGGGTCGATCATTGGCAGTGGAACTGGCGCCGTTTGGAATCACCGTGAACACCATCCTTCCCGGCTTTACACGCACCGCTCGGCTTGCTTCGCTCTTTGAAGGACGTGCACATCGCGCTGGTACATCGGCGCAAGAAGTAGAGGCCGATGCGCTTCGAACAGTGCCTATGGGTCGCTTGGGCGCGCCTGAGGAGATTGCAGCAGTGGCAGTGTTCTTGGCTTCACCCGCCGCTTCGTATCTCACGGGCGTCAATCTTCCGGTTGATGGCGGCAGGCTGGCGCTCGGATGAGTGCGCTGCGACGCGTGCGTGCAGTCCCGTCGGCGGCTTCAAGCTTTGCAGTGCGACACATGAAACGCTCTGAGGGCGTGCTGGTATTGATGGCAACGCTTGCTTGTTGGTCAACGGTTCCGCTGTTTGTACGGCATCTTGCGGGCTACATTGATCACTGGACCAACAACGGTTGGCGCTACGGCGCGAGCGCTTTATTTTGGCTACCAGCGGTGCTGTGGGCGCTTTCACGTGGCGTGCTGCCGCGCACAATTTGGCGAGCTGCGCTGGTTCCCGCCATTGCCAATACGGTGGCACAAGTGGCGTTCACGGCAGCACACAGTTATGTGAATCCAGGACTGTTGACCTTTGGATTGCGGTTGCAGTTGGTGGCGGTAGCCATTGGTGCATATCTGCTCTTTCCGGCTGAACGCGCCACGATCGCATCGGTGCGATACCTTGGTGGATTGGGGCTACTGATTTGCGGAGTTGCGGGGGTGTTGCTTGGTGGTGGCAACATTTTGGAAGGCAGCTCCATGATTGGCGTGCTGCTGGCGGTGTTTGCCGGCATTGGTTACGGCGTGTACGGACTGGCCGTTCGGAAGTTCATGTATGGCTATCATCCGGTGTTTGCCTTCGGAGTGATCGCGCTGTACACGGGCGGAACACTGGTGGCATGCATGCTGGCGTTCGCGCGCGGGCATGGCGCCGAGGTTCTTGACCTTGGAAGCAGCGAACTCTGGTCGCTTGGTCTCAGTGCCTTCTTTGGAATAGCGATCGGGCACGTTCTCTACTACACGGCCATCGACCGCATGGGAGTGGCTACCACGGCAGGAGTGCTGCAATTGCAGCCATTTATCGTCAGCGCATTCAGCGCTGCGTACTTTGGCGAAGTGCTATCCGGGAAACAATGGGCGGCGGGTGTCGTGGCGGTCATGGGCGCCGGGCTCGTGCTCTCTGCACAGAAGGCCGCGGAGCGCAAACGGGCAGCGGCTGGAGTGCGAAACTAGGGAGTTTCCCGCGCATCGGAAACCCATTGTGGGGCGTTTGGGCTACTTCGCGCGCCTATTAGGCGAAACGTTGGTTAGTGGTTCGTAGATTTGAGCCATGCAAATCGAACCAACAATCCTTCGTACAACGGGCGCAGATCTTGACGCGAAGCACGATGCCGCAGTGATCTTCATTGATCACCAAGGCGCGCGCGTGAGGTTTCTTGATGGGCTGGACCTTGCCGCAGTGACCGCGGCGGATGTGAATTTGGACGAAATGCACACGATGTTCCGTGTGCGCGACAACTCATTGGTTGGGGGGTTTGGACGCAAGCACCCTGATGAAACAGCACTCTTTGCCAGGCTTTCACAGGTGGTTGTTCGTTGCGGGAAGGTGCTGATTGTTGGCCCGGGAACCGCAAAGAACCAGTTTGCTCAGCATCTTGAGCGAAATCATCCCGGTGCAATGGCACAGCACGTCATCGGTATCCGTACGGTTGATCACCCAACCGATGGCGCAGTGATAGCACTGGCTCGAGCGGCGTTTGCGGAAGCGAACCTCGCGACGCTCCGCCACTCGGTACCGGTCCAGAGTGCCCAAGCATCGGGCGAATACCAGCCACTCACTCGGCCACCGCAGGTCATCAAGGGTCGTGCGGAGCGATGACTGTTGATTGAACGATTGACGTTAAAGCCACCGTTACTTCGGTAACGTCCGCTTCAGCAGTCTTTCGGCCAATCATCAGGGTGTGAACATCGGGATCAGCAACGGCCTTCTTTGGTTGGAAGGCTGATTCGATCACGTACTCCGCGGTTGCACCAGCAGCAATCGTGCAAGTGTCGCGGGCGTCTCTGTATTCATCGCGCTGCTTTGCTGCCGCAGCGCGCTCCTCAGCAGTTCGGGGCAGAGACGCCTGCGGCCAACGTTCCTCGCCGTTCGTCACAGCAATTTCGATCGGAACAGTTCCAGTGCCAGCGTTGCGCACAATCACCACCGTTCGCCATGGATCACCATCCTTGGCGGGTGCCGTGGATTGTGCTGATTCAACCTTGATTTCTGGAATTGCAACGCTCAAGAACCACTGGTCGACGAACGCGTCGTAGGCGGCAGCGTCCTTCGCGAACGGTCGCATGGCGACTATGAAATCCTGCAGCAACGCATAGTCGGGTCCGTCCTTGAACTTGCCGATGAATGCGCGCAGGCCTTCGTCCATCTTGTCATCGCCGAGATGCTCCATGAGCATCCAGAAGACCCAGCCACCCTTGTCGTAGGTGACGGTGGTGTCGCCGCGGCGGTTGCCGTCGATTTCGGTCATCGGACGCTCTTCATCCACGCTTCGATCGGTGGTGTAACTGAACTCGATTTCGCGCATGAACGCCTGCCGCGCGCGGTCGCCGCGAAGTTGCCGGAACAGACGCGCTGTGGAGAAGTTCGCCATTCCTTCACTCAAGATGTTGCCACCAGGTGCGTCGCCTGGAGGAAGGATGTTGCCCCACCATTGGTGCGCGGCTTCGTGAGCCACGATCATGAACGGTGCGTCTTGCTCAGCACTCGGCTTGGAAAGGAATCCAATGGACTCGCTGAAGACGATGTTGGAAGGGAAGCCCTGCGCATAGCCGGCAAGGCCGGGGAATTCGCTGATGCGGAGCTCCTTCCACGGGTACGGCCAGAACCATTTCGAATACCACTCATGCGCGCCGTCGAGCGCTTCCAGCATGGCGGGAATGTTGAATGAGTGCGCGGGCAGGTGCCAGATGGCGGTGCGTTCGCCCTTTGATTCCTGCCACTTTCCGGCGACGAGGTTGACAGCCATGATCGGATGATCGCTCTTCCATTCCATGGTGCGGGTGGCGCCATCGACGGTGTCAGAAGTGCACACGCCTGGCATGTTGGCGCGGTATTCGGCGGGGAGTTTCACGCGCGCGGTCATGGTGGTGTGGCCACCAGTGCCGAAGGCGGTCTTGGTGACTTTCTTCCAATCATCGGGCTCCGGGCGCTTCGCTTCGGGGGTGCGTTCGGGATCCATGCCGACGCCGTCTACATAGCCGATCATCGGCATGAACGACACGCCAAAGCTGTTGAGCACGGTGCCCGCGGGCAAGATGAACTCGCTTGCGCCCGCCGGATTTTTTCGCGTGCCAGCGGGGACGTGCGCCACGTGTTCGAAGCCGAGTGTGACTTCTGCGCCGGGTGCCAATGGCTCCTTGGGCGTGAAGATCCAGAGACCGGAACTGTTCTCGCAGATTGGGTGCCGCGGGTTTGCCTTGCGTTCCTTGGTTGCTTCCTCGGGGTCCCAGGTCTTTCCTTCGAACGTGAACTTCACGCCTTCGAACGTGCTGTCCGGCGTGACGGCGATGCGGCGCATCGGCTTGTCGGTGGTATTGCGCAGACCGTAACTACCCTTGACCGCAATACTGTTGGCGGCGGGATCAAGGTTGAGATCAAGATCGACCTTCATGATTTCCGGCTGCGGCACATCCTTCCACGTCGACGCGTTACCGACGTAGTAATCACGTTGCGCCTTGCGTTCCGGTCCACCATTCGGTCCGCTGCGCACCATGAGTGCCAGCGTGATGCCCACAGCGATGGCTGGCCCACCGAAGACAAGCATCCACACGACGCGCTTCCACGCGCGCGCGAATTGCAGGCGCGTGGTGATGCCCTGCGCATCCGGGGTGCGGCGGCGCCACCATTCAAGCGAGATGTGTAGGAGCGTCAGACCAACCAGGATCCACAGCACACGGTTCAGAACCAACACACCGCGGTCGAGTTCCAATGCGCCGAAATCGGTCCACGTGAGGCCACCCCATAGGTGCCAATTGAACACCCAGTTCATCCAGCCCATCTGCACGCACCAGCCAGTGAGGATCATGGCGCCGATGCCAGCGCCGTACACGGCGTAGCGATTGCGGAACTGACTCCAGATGAGTGTCATGAAGCACATCCACGCAAAGAGCGTGGGCAGAAGCATGGCGCCCCAGGCAATGACTAGTGGGGCCGGACTTGGCATGAGCATGATGCCCGACTGCACGCCTTGCACCACCATTGCCAAGATCATGGCCGCCCAGAGACCGCCAAAGAGCGCCACCGCCACCACGGTGGTGCACGCCGCCATGCGTCCGAGCGTCAGTGCACCCGTGCGCGACGGGCTGGCGTTCACGATGGATGCAATGCGCGAACGTTCATCGCGCGCCAGGCTTTCCGTGAAGTAGTAGAGCACCAGGAAGATGGAAAGCAGTGTGACCGTGTTGTAACTCTGCGCGGCGAAGCTGCCAGGTGTAGTGAGCTTCGGCGTGCCGAACGGGCCGGGCGTGTAGATGGCTGGGCCGACCGTCTGCAGGATGATCAGCGGAATGAAGATCCAGAGGCCCGGTGAGCGACGCATTTCGCGCACCTCGGCGCGGAAAGCATCCACCGCGGCGGCCAGTACGCCGACATGACCGGAACTCATGCCGAGTGATGCAAGCGATGATTCTTTGCGCGGCGCTGCCTCGCGCTCACGACGGGCGCGATCGGCGTCCGCAATGATGCGTTCCGCTTCAGTGGTGGTCACTGCGTGCGGGTTGCGCATGCGGCGCTGTTCGCGTTGTGCGGCTACCAGGAGCGCTGTACCGGCAATCGCCACCAGCACCACACGCGCGCCAGTGAACAGGGCATCGAAGCCGACCGGCTCGTGGTTGTAGAACGCCACGCCCTTGTCCACCTTGAGCCACGTCTCGTTGAGCCAGCGGAAGCCAGTGATGTCCACGGCTTGCAGCGCGCGGTTGCCCCAGTGCGGTAGCCATTCGGGCGAGAAGTCCCAGATGAAGAAAATGCTAGAAAGAAGGAGCGCTACCGGCAACGCAAACACCAGCACGGTTTGACGGGTGATGGAACCGATCGTGAATGCGATGGCCCCGAGCGAGAGAGCCGGAATAGCAACGAATATCACCATTGGCCGCAGGTAGTTCACCAGTGCGAACGGGCCGCGCATCTTTTCTGGCTCTGAGAGCGGGTACAGCTGGAAGAACCCGATCTGCATCAGGAGGTGCAGTGTGATGACCACACAGAACACCAACGCGATGCCGAGCCAACGGCCGATCACGTACTCGCGCGGCGTGATCCCGGTGCTGCCGACGATGGGCATGACGCGGAGTGTGTCATCTTCGTTCACTGCATTGCCGAAGGTCGTGCATACGAAGAACATGTAGAAGAGCGAGAAGACCAGGATGTCGCCGAACGCCAGGTTGAACTCGCTGTTCACGAAGGCGCGGTCGCCGCCGGCCTGGCTTCCCCCGGCACCGATGGTGACGCTTCCAGAGGAGAAACCCCACGTCAGCAAGAAGAGGATGGCAAGAAGCACCCACCACGACGGGCGTCGCCAAGAGGTGCGGAGTTCAAGAAATGCAAGGGTGAGCGTGCGGCGCATGGGTGGTCCGTAGTGTGTGTGGTTAGGCAGCGTTCGTTGCGCGTGCTGCGTCATCGGCGCGGCTCTCGTCCATGACGCCGAAGTAGACGTCTTCCAACGTTGGTGGCACCTGCACGAAGCCTGTGGGCTGTGATCCTGGCTGACCCTGTACGCGGGTGCGGAACATGGAACCTTCAACAAGCACTGCTTGCGTTACGCGGTGTGAGCGACGGATTTCTTCAAGCTTCTCCGGTGTAATGATGCCTTCGGCTACGCGCCCCTCCAGCCGGTTGCGCGCCTCGGAGGTGCTACCGCTGGTGACGCAGCGACCGCCGCGGATCACCGCAAAGCGCGGGCACAGCGTGGCAATGTCTTCGACGATATGCGTGGAGAGCAGCACGATGCGATCGCGTCCAAGCTCAGCGAGAATCCGGTAAAAGCGTTGGCGCTCTTCGGGATCGAGGCCGGCGGTTGGCTCGTCGACGATCACCAGGCGCGGGTTGCCCGCAATGGCTTGCGCGATGCCAAGGCGCTGGCGCATGCCGCCGGAGTAGGTCTTCACCTTGCGCTTGGCGGCCTCGGTGAGATTGACGCGCTCGAGCAGTTCTGCAACCAGTTTCTTGCGCCCCTGCGGCGCGTCCACACCCTTCAGGCGAAGCAGGAAATCAAGCATCTGCGCACCGTTGAGTGATGGGTAGAAACCAAAGTCTTGCGGCAGGTAGCCAAGGCGGCTCCACACTGCGCGCGGGTCTTTCACGATGTCCACGCCATCAAGCGTGACGCTGCCGCCGGTGGGTTCAAGCAGTCCGCTCAGGATGTTCATGAGCGTGCTCTTGCCCGCACCGTTGGGGCCAAGCAGTCCGAAGAGACCTTGCGGGATGTCGAGCGACACGCCCTTGAGGGCAGCAACGGGACCGGGATAGATCTTGACGAGGTCTCTGATTTGCAGCATGGGTTTCCTTGAAAGCGAAGGCGTGGTGCCTGAGTAGCGGGTGTGAGTGTTGGCGGTGGAATGTGAGTTACTTCGTCGCGAGCGCCGTCACGCGAACGTTGCCGTTGGAACTGAGAATGCTGGCCTTGGACTTTCCTGCGCCATCGATATCCATTGTTCCGTGTGAATTGTCAATGGCAATGTTCTTGGAGCGACCGCCGCCTTCGAGATTGACGCGGCCGTTCGACGTCTCCGCTTCAACATGCCCGCTCCAAGAAACTGGCAATTCCAGCCGTACGCCACCGTTTGAGGTACGAACACTCACGGGTCCATCCTGGCCGGACGCCAGCGACGCTTCAACGGTGCCGTTTGAAGTCTCCAACTCGGCCGGTGTGCCGATGTTGCGAGCATCGATCGCGCCGTTTGATGTTTGCAACAGAACCGGACCACTGTGACCATTGATCCGAATCACGCCATTGGAGGTTCGCGCTTTCAACTGACCGGCGAAGCCTTCTACCTTGATGCGACCATTGTTTGTAGAAATTTCGATACCGTCAAGTCGCGCAGCGCGGATGTCAAGATTGGCGGAATCGGAAGGGGAGTGCGCTGCGCCGGACTGAAGTGCTGGGAATTCCGCGTGAACATGAATTCCGCCGTTGGTGCTGCGTTCGGCGATCAATCGCGTACGTTTCACGCGATCATTTGACTCGGCTTGCGTTGCACCACCGCAGTGGAACTCCGCGGTGACTTCCAGCTTGGAAAGAGTGGGATCGCGCGAGACCGTCACTCGGCCATTGCGGCCATTGACCAGCAACTTTCCACCGTCGGCGACAGAGGTATTAGTGATGACAGCAATGCTGCGATGGTCGGGGTCTGCAACAATGCTGTTCGCAACGGTGATGCATCCGGCAACAGCCACCAGAGCTACAACCGATAGAAACAACCTTGTTCCGCGCAAGGGGGCGGTGAAGTTCATTCAAGTATCTCCTGTGGTTCCAGTGTCTTTTTCATTGAATCCGAGGGGGAGTGACTAGTTGTGGCCGTGCCACCTGAATGGCCTGAACAACGTGCCCATATATCCAACCAAAGCCGCGGGCGATCCACAGTGTTCCGGTGAACATCAAGAATCCAATCACGCCGAGCCCGATGCTGACAATGAGCGGCAAGCGCACGTCGCCTTTTTCATCAGGCATTGCTTCTCCGAATGGTTGAATGCTGACGCCGCTGTCAAGGTCGACGTGTGCGATGGGCGCACCGGCGAAATGCATGAACGGCAAACTCATCAGCATGACACTGCTTGCAGTGAGCGCGGCGATGATGACAAACAACACCAGGCTCACCGGGAAATTTCCCAGCAAGTAGCCAAGTGATAGCCAGCTTCGGACATCGCGTAGCCAGCACCAGATGCGCTGCCAGAATCCAACATGATCGGCACCCTGGATGGGCTGCGTCCGCTGTGGCATGCGCACTCCAAGGAAGAACTGCACCACTTTGCCTTCAAACAAGCAGAGTGCACGGGCTGAGCCGAGCAGCAGGACGAGTAATGGAATTCCAATCAAGATCGGCGCAAGCCCAATGACCAGCGAACCAATGGCGACCGACCAGATGAAATACCCAATGGAGAGAATGAATCCAACGGTGCCGAAGTAGGCGACGGCCCCCCACGCTCGGCGATCGAACCATGCACCAATGACGGGGATTTCATGCAGGTGGCGACGTGTTGGAGTAGCAACAGTGTGATGGTCGGCGGTCGATGGTGCGGCGCGCCAGGAGCGGTGCGTGGAATCCGCGTCGAGGTAGGCACGCGCAATTTCTATTGGTGTGCCGTACTCGACAATTGCTACATCGGCGCTGGCGCCAGCAAGTATTGCTGCATTGAGGTGCTGCTCTGCATCAATGATGGCGTCATGGCGCAGTGCGGCGTCAGCACCCTCAAGTTCGAGGGCCAGCTGTGCGATGTACAAGCGCACAACCTTGTGTGCGTTGGCGGATTCAGCGTGTTCCATCAATGCCTCCTAGAACGCGATTCACCCATTTGTTGGTGCTTCGCCATGTTTCGCACCATGCGTTCAACACGCGGCGCCCTTCAGCGGTCAATGTGAAGCACTTGCGCGCCGGTCCTTCGTTTGACGCAACCAGTGTGCTCTTGACCAGGCCGTCAGCTTCCATGGAGCGCAGCATTGGATACAAGGTGCCTTGCTTGAAGGAGAGTCCTTCGGGCGCTTCATCCGCCAATTGCCGTGCGATTTCGTATCCATGGATCGGCGTTGACGCACGCGCGATGGCCGCAAGCACCACCAACCAGGCAGTGCCAAGGCTGAGGTCGCGCAGGAGTTTGTCGGCAATATCGGGCGGCACGGGTTGGTAGTATATTCTGTACAGTACTGCTTGGCAAGTAATTCCTAGCATTTACCTACTTTATTAGGGATACCATCCGCTTTAGGAGATTCACCCATGGTTGAACCGAACGCGCCAGCAACTTCATCGGGCCTTGTACTTGACGGCAAATTCCATGAGGGTCCATTTCGCCCCTTCTCGGGCTGGCTGCTTGCGCCCGTAAGTGTTGCGCTCTTGGGTGGTGCAGTGTTGTTGGTGGTCACCGCGGCGCGGCACTCGGAGCCGCTGCCAGGCCTTCTGGCGGTGCCGTGCGGAATCTTGTTCTTGCTCTCGCTGTGTGGCTACTTCATTGTGAATCCCAATGAGAGCCGCGCATTGGTGTTGTTTGGTCACTACCGCGG
>CAMDCW010000028.1 GCA_945890745.1 Phycisphaera mikurensis NBRC 102666 | reverse complement strand
CGTGGGTGCCAACCGGACGAACAGATTCGCCCGAGGCTAAGCGGAACCTTGTGGAGCGCAGCCGTCCGCGTCCGAGGGTCCCGCGCGCAACGGAGGGGGCGGGGGACGTCTCAACTCACTTCACCGCACGCCTGCGTACTGGCCCGCATCCGCCTTACGAGGACGGCCGCTGAGTGCGGCCCTGTCCTCTCCGGCGCCTGCGACCAGATGGGGGTGTTCCGCAGAACGTGGTGTTCACGCTGTTGGTAGCGCAGTGAGGCCCCGAAAATGGGGACAGGGGTGAACGGCACCTATTTAACTGTTGCATACGCTTTACGGATGCGCGTCGTCAGCCTGCTTCCATCTGCCACTGAATTGCTGTTTGCAGCCGGCGGCGGTGATCTGCTCGTCGGGCGAAGTCATGAGTGTGATTGGCCTCCGCAATCCATGCGCGCTCCGATATTGACGAGTGCGCGGATCGCACATACTGCTGGTAGTGCAGGCGAGCAAATCGCGCCCGTTGACTCTGCCGCCATTGATGCCGCCGTTCGCGCCTCGATTGCTGCCGGTGAATCGCTCTATCACCTTGATGAGCATCTACTCCGCGAACTCGATCCAGATGTGATTCTCACGCAAGACCTGTGCGATGTCTGCAGTATTGACCTTCGCAGTGTCGAGCGGATCGCGCGCACTTTGCCGCGTGTTCCCAAGATCATTAACTTGAATCCAACCACCGTGTGGCAAGTTCTTGATGACGTGCTCACCGTGGGCGAAGCGATTGGGCGCCCCGCGCAAGCGCAAGCCGCCGCGACTGCGTTGCGCGACCGCCTGTGGACTGCCAGCGAACGCAGTGCGCCATTTGTTGATGGGCCTTCGGTGCTGTTCCTTGAATGGACCGATCCACCATTCGTTGGTGGCCACTGGACCCCTGAACTCATTACCCTCGCCGGAGGCCTGCACCCTCTGAATGCCGTTGGTTGCAAGAGCCGCGTTGCGACCCCAACAGAGATCATTGCCAGCGCACCCGAACGCATTGTGGTGGCACCATGCGGTCTTCCGCTGGCGGCGGTCCGTGCAGCCATGCCGGCACTCGAACGCACTGATTGGTGGGGGAAACTTCCCGCAGTTGAGCGGGCGCGCGCAGCTCACGTGCGCGGGGAATTCTCTGATGCAGTCATGCTTGTTGATGGCAATCAGATGTTCAATCGGCCAGGACCACGATTGATTGACGCCCTGGAGTGGCTTGCAGCGTGGCTCAACCAGCGCCCCGAACACACGCCCGCCGGATTCCCCGCAGAGCCGTGGCAGCCGCGCCACAATCAATAAACTCCAAGTTATGAACGATCGACTCACGCACGCGTCGCAAGAAGCACTCCAGTCTGGTCAAACGCTGGCAACAAGCAGTGGTCACGCTGAGTACTCCCCGCTACACCTGCTGGCCGCACTCACCGCTGATTCACGGAGCGCCGCATCAAGTGCTTTGGAGCGCGCCGGAATTGACCCGCGCCGCGTTCAGGAAGTGGCACGTGCAGAACTCAAGCGCCTCCCCACCGTTGCTGGCACCCAGCCTCGTCCTGGGCAGGCGCTCAGTCAGATCATCACTGATGCTGAACGGCTCGCGCAGTCAATGAAGGACCAATACACCACCGTCGAGCACCTGCTGCTTGCGCTGGCGTCCACACAAACCCCCGCGAAGTCCGTACTCACTACGCTTGGCGCCGACGAACGAAAGCTATCGAAAGCAATACAGGAGATCCGCGCCGCAAGCGGGATGACAAACGTGAACGACCCGAACGCTGAGAACACGATGGAGTCCCTCAAGAAATACGGCATCGACCTGACCGAGCGCGCCAGCGCCGGCAAGCTGGATCCGGTGATCGGACGCGATGAGGAAATTCGCCGCTGCATGCAGGTGCTGAGCCGCCGCACCAAAAATAACCCGGTGCTTATTGGCGAACCCGGCGTTGGTAAGACCGCAGTAGTGGAAGGGCTCGCGCAGCGAATCATCAACGGCGATTGCCCCGAGCAAATGAAGGACGTCAAGATCGTGGCTCTTGATGTTGGACAACTGCTCGCCGGTGCAAAGTTTCAAGGCGAGTTTGAAGAGCGACTCAAAGCAGTCATTCGCGAAGTGAGCTCCTCCAACGGCCGGATCATTCTGTTCATTGATGAGATCCACACCGTCGTCAGCGCCGGCGCCAACTCTGGAAGCCCAGGCGCCGGGCAATTGCTCAAGCCTGCGCTCAGTCGTGGCGAGTTGCGCACCATTGGCGCCACCACGCTTGATGAGTATCGCACGCACATTGAGAAGGACCCGGCATTTGAGCGGCGCTTCCAGCCCGTCTATGTGGGAGAGCCAAGCGTCCTCGACACCATTGCAATTCTGCGGGGAATCAAGGGTAAATACGAAGCGCACCACAGTTGCCGCATTCAAGACAGTGCCTTGGTAGCCGCCGCACAAATGAGTGCCCGCTACATCGCCGATCGGTTCCTTCCAGACAAGGCGATCGATCTGATTGATGAAGCAGCCAGCCGACTCCGTATTGAAAATGACAGCATGCCCAGCGTGCTGGACGGTGTAAAACGCCGCTTGATGCAACTTGAGATTGAACGCGAAGCTCTCAAGATGGAGAAGGATCAGGAAAGCAAGGATCGCGCCAAGAAGACCGAAAAAGAGATTGCCGATCTGAAGGAAGAGGATCGCCGACTCACTGCGCAGTGGCAGGCGGAGAAGAAGGATCTTGACCTTGTTAACAACGCGCAAAAGCAAATTGAAGACAAGAAGGTAGAAGCCGATCAAGCACAACGCGCCGGCGACTTTGAGAAGGCCGCGCGCATTCTTTATGACGACATCAAGAAGCTTGAGGCTTCGCAGAAGGCCGCTCAAGAGAATCTGCAGAAGCGCATGGCTTCTGGCGACATGCTGGTGCGGGAGGACGTTGACCCGGACGCCATTGCCGCTGTGGTCAGCCGCTGGACCGGGATTGCTGTTTCCAAGCTTGTAGAGAGTGAAAAACAGAAACTCCTGCATATTGAAGATGATCTGCGCAAGCGCGTTGTTGGTCAGCCTGAAGCGGTTGAGGCAGTTGCCGAGGCGGTGCGTCGCAATCGCGCGGGGCTTGGTGAGTCAAGCCGCCCAATTGGTTCGTTTCTGTTCCTTGGGCCAACGGGCGTTGGTAAGACCGAGTTGTGCAAAGCGCTTGCTGAGTATCTCTTTGATACCGAAGCCGCTATGGTCCGCATCGACATGAGTGAGTTCATGGAGCAACACTCCGTGGCTCGGCTTATTGGCGCGCCTCCTGGATATGTTGGATACGAAGAAGGCGGTCGTCTCACCGAGGCGGTACGCCGCCGCCCCTATTGCGTGGTGCTCTTTGACGAATTTGAGAAGGCACACCCGGACGTCAGTAACGTGCTGTTGCAAGTCCTTGATGATGGCCGCCTCACTGATGGTCAAGGCCGCACCGTGGACTTCACCAACACCATCATTGTCATGACTTCCAATATTGGTAGCCACGTCATCATGGAGCTCAGTGAAAAGGGCGAAGCCGATTCGATGATCGAAGCACATGTGATGACCGAAGTGAAGAAGCACATGCGCCCCGAGCTCATCAATCGCATCGATGAGCAAGTGATCTTCCACCAACTCACCCGAGCGGACTTGTCCGGAATTGTGGAAATTCAACTGACAAACCTGCGTCGCCGCCTTGAAGACCGCAAGATCACGCTCAACATCACCCCGGGTGCCATTGAAGCGCTTGCAAATGAAGGCTACGACCCGCAATTCGGTGCTCGTCCACTCAAGCGTGTCATTCAACAGCGCCTGGAGAATCCACTGGCCACGCAAATCCTGAGCGGCAAGTGCCCGCCCGGAACAACCGTGACAGTGAAGCACGAAGGCAAGAGCTTTACGTTCAGTTGACGATTGCGGAACACTGAGCAATACGCGTGCGGTAACCGACGGTACTCGCCGAAGGTCGCCAAACGCCTAAGCGTGCCTGCGCTCACTGGCGCGCACCACGCGTCACACTACGACCGGCTTACTCCACCGTCACGCTCTTCGCCAAGTTGCGCGGCTTGTCAACGTCCTTGCCGCGCAACACCGCAGCGTGGTACGCGAGCAATTGCAGCGGCACTACTGTGACCAGCGGTTGCAACATCTCCGGAACATCAGGCACATAGAAGACGTCTTCAGCCATGCTCTTGATGTGCTCGTCGCCTTCCGTTGCCACCGCAATGACGTGTCCACCGCGGCTGCGCACTTCCTGAATATTCGAAAGCACCTTCTCGTACTGGCTATTACGCGTAGCAACAAACACGCACGGCATGCCGTTGTCAATCAACGCGATCGGTCCGTGTTTCATCTCCGCGCTGGGCATACCCTCGGCGTGGATGTAACTGATTTCCTTGAGTTTCAGCGCGCCTTCCAAGGCCACCGGGTAGTTCACGCCGCGACCAAGGAACAGCCAGTTCTCGCGTTCCATGTACTTCTCTGTGGAACGGCGAATGTGTTCGCTCTGTTGCAGAATGCACTCAATGTGCGCAGGGATTGCTTCAAGGTCACGAAGCGCGGACGACACAAATTCCTGACTCAGCAAGCGGCGCCGTCCGATGTACAAGGCCAGCATCGCTGACACCATCACTTGGCCAACAAACGCCTTGGTGCTGGCTACGCCAATCTCCGGTCCAACGCGCAAGTAAATGCCTGCATCAGTTTCTCGTGAAATTGAACTGCCCACCACGTTAATCACACCGAGCGCCATCGCTCCGCGCGCCTTCGCTTCTTGCAGCGCCGCCAATGTGTCTGCGGTTTCGCCACTCTGACTCACCGCAACAACAACCGTGCCTTCGCTGACAATCGGATTGCGATAGCGGAACTCACTTGCAAAGTCCCAATCCGCAGGAATCTTTGCCCACTCTTCCATCAGGTAACTACCGATCATCGCCGCATGCAGCGCGGTGCCCTGACCAATCATGGTGATGCGTCGGCTTGAAGCCAGCGCACGGGCGTGATCACCAATGCCACCAAGAACGATCTGTCCAGCGCGGTGATCCACGCGACCCTGCAAAGTGCGGGTCAGCGCCGCAGGCTGCTCAAAGATTTCCTTGAGCATGAAGTGTTCGAATCCGCCGAGTTCGATCTCGGACAGATCCATCTCCAACGCGCGAATCTTGGCATCGATCGTGACGTTGTCAATCGTGCTGGTGCGGAATGAATCGGTCGTCAACTTAGCAACCGTGTAATCCTCAAGCGTGAACGCCTGATTGGTATGCGCAACAATCGCACTCTGATCGCTGGCCACCACGTATTCATCACTACCGACGCCAACCATCAGTGGACTGCCCTTGCGCGCAACCACCAACACGCCTGGCTCCTTCTCGCACATGCAACAGATGGCATACGCGCCGGTCACCTCGCGGAGCGCGGCTTGCACCGCGTGTTCAAGATCGCCCTGATAGAGCTCGCCAATCAGGTGCACCAATACTTCGGTGTCCGTTTGACCTTGGAAGACGTGCCCCTTATCAGTGAGGTAAATCTTGATGGACGCGTAGTTCTCAATGATGCCATTGTGGACTAACGCAATGCCGTGTCCCTTGATGGGGTCGTCACAATGCGGGTGAGCATTGACCTCGGTCACGCCGCCGTGGGTCGCCCAGCGCGTGTGCGCAATGCCCACGCCGCCGTCAAACCCGCGCTTGCCTTCGATCAGCTCCTCCAGCACCCGGACTCGGCCGACGCTCTTGGCAATCTGGATCTTCCCGGTCTTGTTCTGCACCGCCACGCCGGCCGAGTCGTAGCCGCGATATTCGAGGCGCTTCAGGCCCTCCAGAAGGAGTGTGGTGGCTGGTTTCTTGCCGATGTATGCAACGATGCCGCACATGTTCGAGAGGCTCCTGAGCAAAGTGACTGGCTTCCGCGAACTTCGCGGGGTACGCCACAGTGGATATTGTCGGCGAGACCGACCAACTACGATCGCATACTTGCGCAGTTCTTCGCTCAAAAATCGCCCAGAGTGAGCACAATTCATTGCCTGACAACAGTTTCAATCATTCCAGCGTACCCCCAAATTCAGACGCTTCAAAGGCGGCGTTTCGAGCATGGGCACGGCAGGCATCCAAGCACCAGGCGGACCACGCGAGCACCATTAGTGCCGCATTATGTGGCGAAATCGTGTCGATCTTACGCGATCATGCGGCGATCTCCGCTGAATCACCACGTCCACGCATCATGGTTTATGTGCCAATCCGTGGCGAAATTGACCCGATCGTGCTTGCATCATGGGCGATCTCCGCTGAATGGGACCTTTGTATCGGCTGGGGCTCAAGTCGCTCGGCGATCCTGCAACCCGTTGGCGTGCACCCGGAGTTCATCGCCGGCGGCACCTGGCACCGCGACCAGTGTGAGCCGGACGCCTGGGACATGCCCGTTCCCCGCGCCCATGCCCCGGTTCGCACCACCAGCCTGACCGCGGTGATAGTCCCTGGCCTCGCCTTCGACCGGCGCGGGCACCGGCTCGGCCGAGGCGCGGGCGTCTACGACCGATTCCTTGCAACCCTTGCGCCGCACACCCTCCGCATCGGGGTCATCCCCGACGCGCAACTGGTCGACGCATTGCCCACCGAACCGCACGACGTTCCCATGCACTTTGTGGTCACCGAGAAGCGAGTCATCGCTGCCGCCAATCTCGCGCCGTAAACCACCGTTGGCCCAAACCCCGCAACGCTCATAAACCCGCGCAATCACTGCGGCAAATTGTGGCACAATGCCGATGTCACACAGACGCGCGGCATTGGACGCCGCGCTCCCGCTCGCACCGCTTGCACACGAGGTCAAGGATGACCCTTCCTAGCCAGTCGCCCCGTTCCCACTCGCCTATTTCTTCTGGTGCTCGCAATGCCCAGGGGATGCGTTCGCTGTTCATCGCCGTTGCGGCGATTGGACTTGGCGGCGCTGCTGCAGGATGGTTCCTGACGCACAAGAGCGAAAGTCTGGAGGTGAAATCTGAAACTACTGCGGCCATTACCGATCCCCTGATCGATGATGCGGCAACAGCTGTCACAACAGCCGAGCCGAGCACCATCGTCGTCAATGCCACCGCGGCCGACATCAACGCGGCAATCAATGCGCGCGCCATCACCACAGGGGCAAACACCGCTACCGCCACGCCGACCGCTCCGCTGGGCACCGCCACCACCACGGCGATCGCCACTGCACAGTCCGCCGTGACCGGCGCAGCGACCGCGGGCATTGCCGGTACACCCGGAACTCCAGCAACTACGCCAGCAGCAACGCTCGGTAACGCAGCGCAACGAATCCAGCAAGCGAACGCCATGATCGCTTCTGATCCGATCCGCGCCCGCGTTGAACTCACGCGACTCCTTGATTCAAATGCACTCAGCGCCACCGAGCGCACGCAGGCATACACAGGCATCAACAACCTGGCGAGCAGCCTGTTCTTCTCACCCAACATCGTTCCTGGCGATATTGCTAGCCAGAGTTACGTAGTCAAGAAGGGCGACAGCTTTGCACGGATCACCAACCGTGAAAAGCTCGCGATCGATTGGCGATTCATTCAGCGCATCAACCAAATTGCCAGTGAAAAAGCCCTGCGCGCCGACATGCGCCTGAAGCTTGCCCACGGACCATTTGATGGCGAAGTGATCAAGGCTGACTACCGATTCAATATCTATGCCGGCACCGGCTCCGAGCGCGTGATGGTTGCTAGCTTCCCCTGCGGCGTTGGCACCAATGACTCCACTCCGGTGGGAACATTCAAAGTGCGCACTGGTTCCAAGCTGATTGATCCAGAGTGGTCCAACCCGCGCACTGGTGAGAAGTTCAAGTCCAACGATCCGAAGAATCCAATCGGCGAGCGCTGGATCGGTCTGCAAGGGACAACCCCCGAGACCGCCAAGTTCACCGGCTACGGCATCCATGGCACCGTGGAACCGCAATCGATCGGCAAGCAAATGTCGATGGGCTGCGTCCGACTCGGCGACGCCGAAGTGCAAGTTGTCTATGAACTCATCAGCGAATCAAGCACCATTGTGATTCGCTAACCGAAGCGCGCATGGACGACCTTGATCCACGCTCGATGAACGCGCCGTCCACACGGCATACCGCTGAAGAAATGATTTCCGCCCTCGGGTTGGTTCGCCACCCCGAGGGCGGTTTCTTTCGTGAGACCTTTCGCGCGCCGGATGCCCCACGCGGCGCGAGCACATGCATCCTGTTCCTCCTTGCTGCAGGTGAGCAAAGCCGCTGGCACCGCGTCGATGCCGATGAACACTGGCTGTTCCATGACGGCGATCCGTTGCAACTTGAAATCGCTGGCCCAACCGCGCAATCAAGAACATCCATCATCCTTGGCAACGATCTTGCCGCCGGACAACAACCGCAAGCCGTTGTTCCACGCGGTTGGTGGCAAGCAGCGCGCCCGTGCGGCGCGTGGACATTGGTGGGATGCGTGGTGGCACCCGCGTTCGAATTTGCGCAGTTTGAAATGGCGCCGCAAGGTTGGGAGCCCGCCTATGTTGCAGGCGGCGGCGCCCCGCAACAATGACAATCCACCTCTGTTGCTAGTGGCCGCGCCACGCAACAAGCCGCGCCCGCCGCACTCCAGCAGCGCCGCCCCCGTCACTCATTAGTCATCGTCGTCGGATGCAGCCATCGCGCCCGCATCGCCAGCAACCCCTGGTTGTCCAAGCCCACGCGGGTGCGGACTCGACCAGTCCGTGCGACGCTGCGCAGCCAGACGCACCGCGAGTTCAATGGCCGCCTTCATGCTGCCCTCGCTCGCGCGACCTTGGCCCGCAATATCAAACGCGGTGCCGTGATCGGGGCTGGTGCGCACAATCGGCAAGCCCACAGTGACATTGACGGCCTTGTCCCAACCGAGCAGTTTCACAGGAATCAGGCCTTGATCGTGGTACATGGCCACCACCAAGTCCCACTCGCCCGCCGCGGCTGCAATGAACACGGTGTCACCGGGAAATGGACCGTTGGCATCAATACCAACGCGCCGCGCGGCTTCAATCGCCGGGCGAATGACGCGGCCCTCCTCGTCACCAAACATCCCGTGCTCGCCCGCATGCGGATTCAGGCCGCACACCGCAATGCGTGGCTTGGCAATACCCAATTGCTGGCAGAATTGATGGCCAAGATCAATCGGGTCATAGACCTTGCCAATGGTCAATACATTGCGAACATCCATGAGCGGCAAGTGCGCCGTTGCCAGCGCTACCCGCAAGCGCGGCGAACTAAACATCATCGAGTGCCGCTTTGACTTGGTGCGGAACGCAAAGAGTTCCGTATGCCCCGGCCACTTGAACCCAGCGATCGACCAACTCTCCTTGCTGATCGGACCCGTGACTACGGCATCAAGTCGGCGCGGATCATTCGGCGCGCGCATCGCATCAGTGATGGCATCTTCAACAAATGCTTTGGAAAGCAGTCCGCCAAATCGCGTCGGTCCGGGGCGCGAAGCGTCAAGCAAACCTTCAGACGTGTAATCAAGCACCAACGGCTGCAGCACTGATCCATCCTGCGCACGTTCGCTTGCGGCATCAACGCGGAACCAATCAAGACCAACGCGCGCGCGATCCGCCGCCGCCAGCAGCGTTTCGTTACGACCGTAAATCACAAAGTTCGCCATCCGCCGAATCGCTGGATCAGCCAGTGCTTTGACGACCACTTCGGGACCGATCCCCAAGGGATCTCCCATCGTGATGCCAAGGACCGGGACCGTGGAGCTCATGCCGAGATTCTAGGTAAGCGCCGCGGCGGGGCTGCGCCTTACGGGCGCGGCTGAGGGAGCTGACCCGGCAGCGTCAGATTCGATGCCCGGAACTTCCCGAAGGTAAATGGCTGAATCGTCACCGGCGGGTCGGCGCTTTCATAATTGGCGGAGCACCCAATACCAACCACGGGCTGCCAAAAGAACACATCCTTGCTCGGCAGGAACGTGTTCACGTACCCCGGAATGGTGAGGGTGTTCTTTCCAAACTGCATGGTGAGCAGGTCGCTGGTTGAGTTGTACGAATACACCAATTTTCCTGAGAACTTCTTCGAAGAACTTGGGAGCGGAACTTCATCCGACGCAACTTCCACTCGAACCGGGTCTCCGCCAAAGAGGTTCGTAGTCACTTGAAACGCGGAGTAGCCGAACGATGACCCGGCAGGCGTCACCTTGACATACATGCAGAATTCGTAGCGAATCTCCAACGGGAACAGAAAATCCTGTTGCACCGACCGAATGTAAGTCAGGAATTCAGAATCCGGCGGCAGCGCTGACGCTGCAATCGCCTGCTTGGCATCCACACTCACGGTCCATGTCACACGCGGCAGTCTGAACTCCGCGATGTAGCAGGTACACGTTGACGCGCCGTAGAGCGGATCCGGAATGGGATCCACTCCGCCGCTCGTTGTAAAGCGCAACAGTTTCTTGGAAGGCGCCAGATCTCCGGTGCCAGTAGCGATCGGTTCCCACTGCTGCGTCAGCGTATTGGTGATGAATCGATCGGAAGCGTTTGCCCCCAAGATCCCAATGGCAACGCCAGCAAGGACGAGCGCGGAGATGATGGTGCGTGCGGACTTCATGAACGCGCACGGTAGTTCGCCTGAAGGGATCGCCCCCGCGCTTTACACGTCGAATTGCGTTCAGAAATGGTTTAGAAGAGCGGAACGCTTATTGGCGCCCGCGATATTGGCGCGATATTGGCGCGATATTGGCGCGATATGGGCGCGGTATTGGCGCAGTGTGGCCGTGGAAACCAATCGCTCAGCGGTTCTAGTGTTTCCCAGCTGGATCGATCAACCACAGCCAGTCATCAAATACAAACTCAAAGCGCGCGGCCAGCAGCGCGATGCGGCCCATGACCGTGAACCCGAAGCTGGCTCCGAAGGTGATCATGAGATACCAAACGCCCACCTTGGCGGTGCGACCCAGCGCACCCTTGTGCTCAGCGGAGAAGAAGAAATACGCAAGCACGGTAAGCACGCCCACAAATATCAAGGTCGCCGCGAGCGAGCCGCCCACGCTTCCTGCCCAATCGATGGGCGAGGCGGCAATCGTGGCCGCGTCTGCGCCGACTGCTGCCTGATGCTTGACCACTACTAGTGGATCGAACATGGTTGCCACCTGTGCAACCAAGTCGGCCTCGACGTATTGCACAAACTTCAGACCAGCAAATGTTCCAACGATGAACGCCAGCGGGAAGACGCCAAGCCACGAGGCGCGCGCGGACAGTCTGCATAGGAGCAGCAACCCGAGGCCAAGCGGCACCAGCGCCCACCAGTCGACGCCGACGGCGTCAAAGGATGGCATCAAGTTCGCCTTGGTCCATGCCGGCGCAAGCGCACCCACGAGTTTCGGAACCAAGGTGTCCCACAGCGCCACCACCATCCAATATCCAGCGCTGACGCCAATGACCACCGACTCCGCCAACTTGTATCCCGGATTGTCGCGCCACAGGAAACTGAACACGCAAAGCGTCATGATCGCCGCGGCCCACACGCCCACCGTGCGCGACCAACTCACTTCAATCGTCGACTGCGCGGAATCCTTCATCGAAGCGGTGGCCCACGCATCGCCAGTGGTCTCGTTCCAGTTGGTCCAAGAAATCTCGGGGGTTTGCCCCGGAGTCACCGGCTTCCACTTAGTGACCTCTGCCGCCACGCCATCCTTGCCAGTTTCCGTGACGCGCTCACTCACGAACCCTTGCTCGGCGCGTTCCACATAGACCATGCCAAATCCGTGTGTGTTGCGCGCGGCCTCGCCGGTACCGACCGTCGTGCCGATATACGAACGCACCACCAACAGCACGCCGATCACCGCCAGCACCGCCAGCATCATGCGATGCGCGCGCCGCTCAACCGCGGGGTCATTCAACGGTGATCCAGTGGATCCCATGGTGCTCATACGTGCGCTCCCTTGCGACGGCCCGCGAAGTAAATCACGTTGCCAACGACAATCAGTCCCACCATCAGGACGTGCGCCACCAACTGCGGTGCCATGCGACGCTGAGCCTCTTGGAACTTCGGCGCGATCGGCTTGCCGGAATCCATCGAACGCAATTTGGTGTTGACCAGCGACTCATACTCCGCAGCGCCCTTGATGGCGCCCAACACGCCGGCCATTTGACCGGGGTAGTACGGAATGAGTTGTGGAGTCTGCACACCCGTGGCGCCGGCAACAAAGGGCAGCGGCTTGCCACCAGTCATTGTCGGCGAGACGCCGTACTGAATCCACTCCTTTGACCCTGGATATCCCGCACTCACGCTGACAAGGAGATCAAAGTCAGTGAGTTTGTGGATGTCCTTCAGCATCGGCACCTGCGCAAACGGCGTGCTGCGTGCGTCACTTGGGAAGGCACGGGGGAAGTCAGTTCCCACCTGCTTCATCACGCCTTCGTTGCCGGATTGATAGCCAAGATCAACAAAGTTCACGCCGTACACGTAGGTCGGATCATTGCCGATCACGTCAGTGAATGTTGCGCCGATCAACGGACCGCCTGGCGCCCACAAGGTCATGCCGCAGATGCGCAATTTGCGCATCGCGCAGTGGTGGATGATGGCGGTTGCCATCGGCTGCAACTCACCAGCGCTGGCTGGATCAAAGTCAAACGAAACCAACACGCGCGAGCCTTCCGGCAATCGCTCAATCGCATCGAACGCGCCCTGCACTGCGGGAGTTGGTGTTTCCGGGAATGTCTTACCAGTGATGCCCACCCAGATGATCGGTCCAGCAACGGCCAGCGCCATCATCAGGAAGATCCAACGCCGGTCGATGGAGTCGAGCCGCGAAAGGAACGTGCCATGGCGGGCGTCAGGGTTGTGTGGGTTGGATGCCATGTCAGTCGCCCTGCCCGAGGTAGCTGCGGTCGAGCCCGACCAAGATCTTGAGGCTTGTAGCAGCCACGCCGATCGCGATGCCAATCATCATGGCGCGGGTGCCGGCGTTGTTGAAGACGCTCATGATGATGCTGCTGAGATTTTCCAGGCGCAACCATGCCACCCACGCGTTGTCGGCGGGGATCCATGAGGTGATCAGTACGCCCACATACACACGGCCAAGCAGCACAATAAATGCAGTGCCCAGCAGCAAGATGGCCGCGGTGTTCTTTGCACGGAATGCGCGGAATGCAGCACTGGCAACGTAGAAGGCCAGCAGCGCAAACAGTGTGCTGGTGATGGGGCTCATCGCATATTCGTAGAGCCACCAGAAGGGTGCACCGACCGCTTCTTTGTCACCAGAGAAGGCCACGTTGGGGTGCATCGCATCGGGGTGTACGCCAACCTTCAAGATGCCAACTGCAAGGGTCAAAAGAAATGCCGCGAGCGTGACCGCTGAGTATCCCCAGCCCGCCTCGCGCGCACTGATCTTCATCAGGTTCATCTTCAGCAGATTGGCGCCACCTAAGACAAATGCAATGGCGGCCAGCACATTGAACCAGTCCACCACCGCGCTCCCCAGGAACCCGAGCGGCTGTACCAAGGCTGTCAACACCATGACCAGCCCAGCAATGGATGCAACAATGGCTGCGACGGTACGACTCATGTCATCCGCCTCCCATCGAGATACGCAGGTTGGTGATGAACTGCGTGACTCCTGCAGACCCAGTGATGGCGGCAATGGTTGCCACCAGTGTGACAACCGCAATCATCACCCACACCACCGCCTTGATCATGTCTTGCCCAAGCAGTGTTCCCAGTTGATCCGGCTCACCACTCAGGTATGCACTGGCAGCAAAGAATTCTTCGCCAATGAGTGTGTAGTCGCAGCTTGCAACAAAGAATGGAAGCTGCGTGGTCTCGGCAGTTCCGGCAATCTGAATCGCGCCGATGGCATTGCCATTTTCCGCAAGAATCAGGCTTTCAGCGAAGAAACAGCCAAAGTAAAAACACGCGGCCGGTCGCTTGCGCGCCATCAAACCGCTGGTGTAAGCAACGAACGCAAACTGCTCATCGCTCACGTAATAAATACGGTCCGGGTTATATGAATCCGTGCGACCCGCGGAGAGGTACGCCGCGTGCACGGCTTCGCGCGCGCTGGTCATCACTAGGGAGCGCGTGTTGGGAACTTCAATGTCGGCGTCGTACTCGGCGGCGGTCTTGGCAACTTTGCTCAAGATGGTGATGCCGGCCACCGTCTGAATGTTGTCCATGTCCTGAATGCCAGGGACGAACAGGATCGGGCGGCCCATTTCGGTGGCACGACCAACGGCTTCATCAACGGCATCAAGACCGGCGATTTTGCGAACAACAATCGAGTGCCCCGCGCGCGCCCACAAGATGGAGCCGAGTACTGCCACCACTACAACCACTAACGCAACGACTAGCACGCCCTTACCGGGCATGAACCAATTCACTGCTGTGGAACTCTCCGCGCCGGCTTCCTGCGCCAGAAGGAGGATGGTGGCCACTGACATGCGAGGGGTGTACCAAAGATGAACTCGGTCGGGGGTACCACCGCCCGGCAATTTCGCGGCGCGTACTCAGCCGTCGATCACTTCAACATTGGCACGCGGCACAGTGATGCGCGATCCATCCACCGTCGCCACTTCAAGGACGCGCGCTCGACTGCCGGATCCAAGCACCGCCGGCTGTTCCGGAAGCGCGGCCACCGTGCCGAGTACGCCGAAGTACGGATCGCGGATGACACGCACAGAAGTGCCTATTTCAAGCATTCCAGCGACGGCGCCGCCCGCCGCGGCGGCTGGACCGCCACCCGAGCCGTGGTGCGCGGCATCAAGCGGAATCACAATCTCCGGCCGCATGACGCCCGCGCGAATCTGTGTTGCGCCGTTCACGCTGGCGACACGCCCGGAATGCGAAGCCAGCAATTTGAATGTCCGCGCTGCCATGGCAACATCACCAAAGCCTTCAGTGATGATGAGCGTGATGCCGGTGCGTTCGCTGCCAGTGACTGCAACGCCGATGTCGTGACCCAAGAAGTCACGTAGGTCTTGATCGTCAATGCCGCCAGACACAATCGCTGCCGCACCAACTGTCTTTGCTTTTTTGATTGCCGCCGCCGTCATGCGCGCGCCGCCGATCACTACGCAGCCCTTCATGGCCGCGGTGATGTGCGATTCATCAAGCGTGTCGCCCGCGGCTGCATTGGCCATAGCGATCGGTCCGTGCGTCTCGCCGGAGACTCCAAAGATTCCTTGAATGAGCGCCACTGCATTTTCAATCACTACGCCCTCGCCGGCAATCACCTCGATCACTTCGCCGGACACATAGGCTTGCACAGCAACTGGGTGTTGCGGCCCGCGGATGATCACCATGCCGGTGGCATCAGAAATGCTCTCCAGCACACCGTCTGCGGCGGACTTCACCTCGGTCTTCATCAATCCAAAGATGCCCTTGGAGCGCGCGATTGGTTCGTCCTTCGCCACCGTGTCTCCGAGCTTTTTCAGCATTAATCCTGGCAAATCCTTGGGGTTTGCGCTCAAGATATTGGCAGCGCGCATGGGGAATGCATCGCCTTCCATGAATGTCTGCGCGACCACCGTGTCGGCCTTTACCTGTGCGCCACGCGCGACAAGAACATCACCTGTGATCGGCAACACGCGCCGAGCGCGGTACGTGGTGCGGGCAGTGACGGTGAGTCCAGGTGTGAATGCTTTGGCCATGTGTCTGCTCGAAAGGTATCTAACTATTTGTACTGATCAACCGCCTGTCCGTACTGATCAACAAAGTCCACGCATCACTCATACACACGCAGCGCGGTCAGCCATTTCTGAATCGTGGCGCGCCGTTCGTTCTCTGCGTCTGGAACAGTAATCGCACGACCGCGCGCGTCCAGAATCAAACCGACTGTTCCGCCACGCACGGTGCGCGTCACTGGCTTCCCAGGGCCAGCGCCCATGTCGAAGCCCTTCTCGGGGCTCACTGACATCTCGCAGGACTCATGGTGCGCAAGTGGCAGCACCTGCATCTCACCGACCGCCATGGTTCCCTGCGCGCTGCGTGCGCCGGAGAGCGTCCACGAAAAGCACTGCTTTCCAGGCTTTCCTTCGCCGTGTGGCGCAACGCACGTGCCCAGGAATATCAGGCAGTCCTTCTCAAAGACCTCCATCGCTGCATCGGGGTGCACGCTTGCAAGTACGCCCAAGTGCGGCATCATGAAGATGGAATCCTTCGCCAGTTCCGTGAAGCCTTCGGGCTCAAAGCTATCGATCAACATGAGCGCGGTCTGCTCCATGCGCGGCGCGTGACTGAGCACGCCGCCTGATGCAACCAAGAGATCAAGCTTCATATTGTTCACCAGCGTCCCGCCGCCCGCTTGCTGACTGAACGCATCGCCCACGGTGCGCTGTTGTTGCACGCCCTTCAGCGTGGTGGCGAATGCTTTGTGTTGCTCATAGCTCAAGCGCAACGCTTCGCGCGCCACTGCTTGCTCAAACACCAGTGCCTCAAGTGATTGAGGAATGGTGGTCGGGCGGATCATCTTGTTCTTGACGCGGTTGCGCAGTTCGCGCTCGTCCATTGGTAAGTGCACCCAACGCATGATCCGCGGCATGGTGGCCTCGGCGCACACATTGCTGATGGAGTAACTCATGCCCAGGTTGGCGCTCACGGTGCGGTTGAACACCCCGTCAAAGACGCTGAATACGTCGGTGGTTGCGCCGCCGATATCGACGCCAACTGCGTTGATTCCTCGCTTGCGCGCGATGGTTTGCAAGATGTCACCAACGGCACCAGGCGTTGGCATGATGGGCGCGTCGGCCCATGAAATCAGTTTGTCGTAGCCAGGTGCGTGCGCCATGACGTGCTCAAGGAACACATCATGAATGCGGTCGCGCGCGGGGCCAAGGTTCTCTGCTTCAAGCGTTGGGCGCAGATTGGGAACGATGCTCAGATCAAAGCCCGCGCCGAATACGCGAGCCACGGCGGGCGCGGCGTCCTTGTTTCCAGCGTAGATCACGGGCAGTTGATATTCGCCACCGAAGCGCGGACGCGGCTTGGCTGGCGCGATGAGTTCCGCAAGCTCCACTACTTTTTTGTGATCGCCGCCATCGGTGCCGCCAGAGAGAAGCACCATGTCGGGGCGCAGTTCGCGAATCCGCTGGATCTGTTCATGCGGCTTGCGATTGTCGTTCGAAGCGATCGTGTCCATGACAATCGCGCCAGCGCCGAGTGCTGCGCGCTTCGCACTTTCGGCGGTCATTTGCCGCACCACACCGGCCACCATCATTTGCAAGCCCCCGCCAGCGGACGAGGTAGAGATGTAGACATCGCAACCGTTTGGATCAGTGAGTGACGTGCGGCGAATCACAGTGCCGTCGTCGGCGATCAATCGGCGACCGGAGAGTTCTTGCAGTTCAGTGACTGAGTTGGTGACGCCGAGCGTGACATCGGCAAACGGCGCCTCCACGGTGGTCGGCGCTTCCCCGCGCTGCGTCTGGCGATAGTGGCCATCGACGAGTTCGATCAGGATGGCCTTGGTGGTGGTGGAGCCGCAGTCCGTAGCGACGATGACCTGAATGCGGTCGGGCGTGGGCGGAGTCTTGGTGGACGGCGTGGGCGAGGCAGCGTGCGGGGCGGTCATGAGCGGCGCAGGTTACTTGCGGGGTTCGGGGTGGCGAGTAGTGCGGCCCGGGCGAAGAACTGTGCGGCGAGCCGAGCAGCGACCGTCAGGCGACGGGTTCGCGCTGCAATTCCTGCGCGACCCACGCGATGCTGCCGCGGCGCTCCAAGTACTTGACGAGCACTGCGTAGCGCACGGGGTCGAGCACTGCTGTGGCGAACGGCTGCATGAAGTGCAACGCCTGCGCACCGACATTGTTGAGCGGCTCGACGCTCTCCAGGAAGAACACCGCAGGAGTCACAAGCCCGCGCCGACGAATCTCCGCGATGAGCGGATCGAGCGCGGCGCGTTCTTCCGGCGACGGAATGGCCGGGCCTGGCGGCTCGACCGCGAACGCGTGGCGGAGGGTGTTGCGGAGGCGGGAGGGCATGCGGCGGGGTGAGCGTAGTTGGGCAATACAGCGGGCAATACGCCCACGGCGGCTCAGACCCTGTTCTCGGCAGAATTGTTCCAGTAAATCCGTTCTCGGTGACACAATTCGATTAGCCGAATTGGTCGGAGCGGGTTAAATTGCTGCGCCAAGCGTGTCCACCGGGGTTGCGCAGACTGAGACAAACACGAACAAGGAGATCTAGAAAATGTTTAGCAAAATTGCACGCGTGGCAATTGTGGCGATCGGCATTGCAACGACGACGGCATCGGCAGACGGGCCTGAGTTGATCATTGATGGTGGCTTCGAGACGGCCGTGTTCGGGGGGTGCCCAAATGAATGCTTCACTTCCTGCGGATTCGGAATCGCGCCTTGGATACGCGGGGGGTTCTACACCGAAGACCTATACAGAAACACCGACCAAGGACCGTGCGTGGAAACGCTCGTCAATCCATCAGGTGGTCAGTACTTCGTGAGCGTGCAGGGCAGCGTCTGCTGCGGTTGCAATAACAACGGGAGCATCACGCAGACGTTGGAACTTGTGCCTGGAAACACCTATCGCGTGCGATTGGATATCGAGATTGACGACTACGACGCCGTTCTAGTTTCGTGTGGCTCACATTCCATGCGCCTTGATCCAACGAACACTCCAACAAACGTTTGGGCGACTGCTTCGTGGGAATTTGTCGCCGACGTCTACTCCACTTCCTTGAAAATCGAGGCTATCGGTGGCGGAGCTCCTAACTGCCTCAGCGCATACAACTCAAACATTGACAATATCAGTGTTCGACTTGCAGAGCCCACTCCGCCAAGTATCAACCTTGTCGGCCCGGCCGACCTAAACAGCTCCACTTGCGCCGCAATTGGCGATCTCGTGACGTACGACGTCATCGTCAACAACCCGACCATCGTCATGGTGGCGGGGCAGTTCGGCATTCAATTCGATAAGACCGTCTTGGAATTTGTCAGTCTTGCCGGTGGAGATGCACCGATCACCACTACACCACTCGTCGTCCCCAACACTGCGGCGGGCAAATTGTTCTGGGTCTCCTCCGTGGTGAACGGCGGAACAGGCACCGCAGCCACGACGCGCGTGGCACGGGTGACTTTCCGGGTGATTGCTGATGATTGCAATAGTGATGAGCAGGTGTCATTCGATCCTGCCATGGCGCCCATCTTGCTCGCCGACGGCAACGGCACCTCCGCTGATCTGCCCACCGTCAACCCACTGCCGATCACCATCGACAGTATTGGTCCGGTCATCACCGATGTCCCCGCGGACCTTGTGGTTGCGGCCGACGCCGGTGCTGGTTGCTTGGCAGTTCGTGAAATCGGCACCCCAACCGTCACAGACAGTTGCAGCACCGCGGCGCTGACATGGTCTCGAAGCGATGGAGCAGCCTTGCTCTCCGCACCATGGCTCTGTGGAACAACGGTCGTGACATGGACCGCCACCGACACGTGTGGTCGTACCTCAACAGCAACCACCTCGGTTACTGTGAAT
>CAMDCW010000027.1 GCA_945890745.1 Phycisphaera mikurensis NBRC 102666 | reverse complement strand
GGTGAGGGGGGCATGCAAAAGATTTCCAACCTGCGTGGGCGTCGCAAGACGGCGGAGATGGGCAAGTGGATCTTGAATCTGCAGTCGGGTAACACCGGAAGCTTTGAGGAGTCCATGAAGGCATTGGCGCTTGCTCGGCAGGGGCGCGGCGTGATGGTGGTGGTGAGTGACTTCCTACTGAAAGAGGGCTACGAGAAGGGTCTGCGCTATGTGGCGGGCCGCGGCTATGACTTGTGGTGCATGCAGACGCTTTCGCCGCAGGAAATTGATCCGAGTGCGCACGGCCTGGTTGGCGATTGGCGCTTGACCGATGCAGAGGATCGTGACGAAGCGGAAGTCACTGCCAGCCCGGGATTAGTTGAGCAATACCGCGCCAATCTTGGCGCGTGGTGCGCTGGTCTGCGTGACTTTGCCATTCGCCGTTCCATCATGCATATGGTGGTTGACACGTCCACTGAAGTCGACGCGCTTCTTCTGGAATACTTGCGGCAGCGAGGGCTGGTGCGATGAGTGGACCACTCGCTCCAGTGCTTGCCCCCGTCCTTGCCCCCACCCTTGCCATGGTGTGGATGACGCCACTGATTGGCGCTGCGGTCGCCGCGGTGTTGGTGCCGCTCCTCATTGCGCTGTACTTCCTGAAGTTACGGCGACGCGCCACTGCCGTTCCAAGCACGCTGCTCTGGAAACGGAGCGTGGAGGACGTTCGTGCGAACACGCCATTTCAGAGGCTGCGCCCAAGCATTCTGCTGTTCTTGCAACTTGGCCTCCTGGCTTTTGTTGCCTTTGCATTGATGCAGCCGCGCATGGATCTTGGGCTGTCCTCCGGCGGACGATCGGTGATCATCATTGATGCATCGGCTTCGATGTCTGCTACTGATCTTGACGGGAAGAAGTCTCGGCTGGCCATTGCCAAGGAGCAAGCGAAGGAGCGCATCGAACAGTTGTTTGCGGGTGGGCTGTTCTCATCGATCCCCGGCGAGACCATGGTGATTAGTTTCTCTGACACCGCCAAGATCATGCAGCCGTTCACACGCTCAAGCGGTGATTTGCAGCGTGCCATTGATCGCATTGAACAGACGGACGGCGGCAGTCGGATCGGTGATGCTCTTTCATTGGCTCGCGCATTTGCAACCGTCATCAATCCGGAAGCGCAGGGCGCTACTGCCAGTGAAGGTGCTTCGCTGGAGCTCTGGTCTGACGGGCAAATTTCAGATATTTCTGCCGAAGCGATCCGCCCGGGCGAGACCATTTCGTACCACGTGTGTGGTCGTGCGGACGCCGCCAATCTCGGCATTGAAGGTATTGCTGCAGAGCGAAGTGCGACCGAGCCCGGCGTGATTCAGGTCTTCGTCACGGTGCGCAACGATGGTCCCGAGGCGATCGAAACTGATCTTGAGTTGTCGATTGATGGGTCGCGTCGATCTGTGACGCCGAAACCCGTCAAAGTGCCGGCCGCAGGTGGCGGTCGTGCAGGTGCGAGCGGTGCCGTTGCGAGCCGGGGTGCTGCGGCGAGCGCGGTCGAAGTGCCTTACAAGCCCGGCTACGAGCGCGTGACATTCCCACCGATCATCCAGCCGCGTGCTGGAGTGATTTCAGTTGCGTTGGTGCGCTCTGATGTGATGGTTGCTGACAACCGTGCCGAGATTGCCGTGAGTGCGCCACGCAGGTTGCGCATTGCGGTGGTGGGAGCGGTGGACTTTGCTGCCAAGAATGTGGTGTCTGCCATTCCAGCCGAAAAAGTTGAGTTTCTTACCCCAGCCGAGTTTGTCACGCGCGGCGTGAAGAGCGATGAGTTTGATGTCGTGGTGGCTACACCTGCATCGCTTCCAGCAGCACTGCCGCCGGGTCGCTACTTGATACTTGGGGTTCCGGTTGGCATCGACGGACTGAACGCGTACGGAACAAAGGAGAGGCTCTCAGTGCGCTCGCAGCGCAGCGAGCATCCGCTGCTTCATGCTGTGAATCTTGACGATCTCTTTGTTGCCAAAGCCACTGCCATCGCACCCGCTTCCGACATTGAGTCGATCGTGGAAGGCCCGGACGTGCCGTTGGTGGTGGTGGCACGGCGTGGACCCGTTGCGGCGGTCATCATCACCTTCGAGCCACTTGACTCCAACTGGCCATTCCAGCGCGGGTTCGTCACATTCATTGCCAATGCTGTTGAATGGCTCGGCGCGCTCGACCAGGCCGCGGTGCAAGAAGAGCATCATCCGGGCGAGACGCTCTCGGTGCGCACTGCCGCGGGAGTGAAGGAAGCCACGCTCACGCTCCCCGACGGATCGGTGCAGACGCTTCAAGCGCGTGAGGGTTCCGTGACCTTTGGCCCGTTGGTTCGAGCGGGCACCTACGAATTCCGGTGGTCGGACGATCGCGGCGAGCAGCGCCGAATGTTTGCCGTGAACACCGCTGAGGGTGAGGGCCTGATTTCCGCTGCCGATCAACTTTCCATTGGAACACAAGTGGTGCAGGGCACTGGAAGCGAGGGTGGATCGCTCAGCGATCTCTGGCCCTATGCGCTCACCGCCGCGCTGATCTTGTTGGTGCTGGAGTGGTGGGCCTACCACCGGAAAAACTGGATTCGACCCGTTCGCGGCGCGAAACCAGTACGTCCGTTGGGCGCTGCTGCTCCTATCATCCGTGCATGAGCACCGCAGGCGCCCCACAATCCGTCGACCGTATCGCGCAGTTTGAGAAGATGGCATCAGCCGATCCCACCAACGAAATGGCGCATTTCTCCCTTGGCAAGGCGTATCTGGACTCCGGTCGACACGCTGAGGCGGCTCGAAGCTTTGAGCGATGCGTGGAACTGGCCCCGGACATGAGCAAGGCATTTCAGTTGGCCGGCCAAGCAATGATCGGCGCTGGGTGGGCGGACCGCGCAGTCGATGTTCTGACCCGCGGCTATGAAACTGCAGCGCGCAAGGGCGACATGATGCCGCGCAACGCCATGGCAGACCTCTTGCGATCGATCGGTCGCGAGCCACCGAAACTTGCCGCGGAAGTAGACGCAGCAGCGGAGCGCCTCAAGGCCTCCGGCACCTTCATTTGCCAGCGAACGGGACGCCCGGGCAGCAAGCTCACGGAGCCGCCGTTTCGTGGCCCGGTTGGTGCGTGGATCTTTGAGAACATCAGTGCGGAAACCTGGAAGCAGTGGATTGGGCAGGGGACCAAGGTCATCAACGAACTGCGCCTTGATTTCAGTCGTGACAAGGATCAAGAGACCTACGAGCAACACATGCGCGAGTACCTCGGCGTGGATGCGGACCTCAAATGACACTCGGCTTGGGGGGCATGATTCATTCTGGTTTCGTTGATGCGGCACGAGTTGTTGCTGGCCTTCGTTGATGCATCACACCTGTCTACTGGCCTGCATCCGCCTTACGAGGACGGCCGCTGAGCGCGGCCCTGTCCTCTCCGGCGCCTGCGGCCAGGTGATCGGGTTCCAAACTGTGCATGCACGCGTCCTGCGTGTGCGAGCTCCCGCAGTGAGCACGGGATCCTCGGTAAGCGGCGTGTGAAACTGAGAAGTCCGGCAGTTGGACGTACGCCCCGTGGGTGCCAACCGGACGAACAGATTCGCCCGAGGCTAAGCGGAACCTTGTGGAGCGCAGCCGTCCGCGTCCGAGGGTCCCGCGCGCAACGAAGGGGGCGTGGGACGTCTCAACTCACTTCACTGCACGCCGGCGTACTGGCCCGCATTCGCCTTACGAGGACGGCCGCTGAGCGCGGCCCTGTCCTCTTCGGCGCCTGCGGGCCAGGTGGGGGTGTTCCTCAGAACGTGGTGTTCACGCCGTTGGTAGCGCAGTGAGGGCCGGAAAATGGGGACAGGGGTGAACGGCACCTATTTATGAACGCGCCCCGCGAGGGTTCTCGCGGGGCGCGTTGCTTCGGGAAGGTGGACCCTCCAAAGCGTGGACAGGTGCAACGGGCTGAATAGTCGCCCGAATAGTGGGTCAGAATTCCTTCATACGGTGCTGCATCTGCGCCTTCAAACGCGCGAGGATGCTGGAGTGCATTTGACTGACACGGCTCTCGGAAAGGTCAAGCGTGAGACCGATTTCCTTCATGGTCATCTCTTCGTAGTAATAAAGAATCACAATCAGGCGCTCGGCACGCGAAAGACCCTTGGTAATCAGGCCCTGCAAATCACCACGTTGAACCAGCTCCGCCGGATTCAACTGTCGACCGTCTTCAATGACGTCGACTTCACGAACGTCGCGGCTTGAATCGCTCTCAAAGGCCTTGCGGTCCAGACTGACCACTCCAACTGGTCGAGAGTCCTTCTGCAATTTGTCGTACTCAGCACTGGAGACGTTCATGAGGCTTGCAACTTCGTCGTCAGTTGGCTTGCGGCCGTTTGACAACTCAAATTCCTTGCGAACCTTCTCCACCTTGGACGTGCGGCTGCGCACCAAGCGCGGAACCCAGTCCATGGCGCGCAACTCGTCAAAGATGGCGCCTCGGATGCGCGGCGCGCAATAGGTCTCAAACTTCACGCCGCGGAGTGGGTCAAACGCGTCAATGGCGTCCATGAGGCCAAACAAACCGGCACTCATGAGGTCATTCACGTCCACCTCATTTGGCAAACGCGTGTGCATGCGCTCAGCCGCATAACGAACCACGTCGTAGTAGCGCTCGATCAACTTGTTACGCAGGTCCTGCAAACGAGCCTCATCCTGGCGCTCACGGGCATTCCCGTAGGCAATCCAGACTGGATCGAGCAGTGCCGAGGTTGATGGTGGCGCAACCGGCGGATTTGCCGATGCCAATGTGCGAACCGGTGCCGCCACTTCAATGACGCGCGACGGAGTAGCACGCCCACCAGCGACGCGCGGAGCTGTCCGCGTAGCAATAGTGGTCTTGGCGGCCGATGTTGACGCACGGGGCGTCAATACGCCCCGCTTCTTTGTAGTGGCGGTGGCCACTGCTGATGCTGCTGGAGCTGCCTTGACGGCAGTACCACCAGTTGCGGAACCGGACTTGCGCGGTGTCGAGGTTGCTGCGCTGCGCGCAGGCGACTTCGCCACTGCGGTAGCCGAAGCCCCGCGTAAGGGTGCTTTGGGGGACGAACGCTTGCTCGTTGCGGACTGCGTCGTAATTGACGACGTCCGCGCGTGGCTCTTCGACATCGGTCGCTCCTTGACCTTCGAGAAGAGAGTGCAGGGGAATGCACACTGCCTGATTCACGGCGGATCCCCGCCATGAGCCAGCGATGAAGGAGAGACGCCCACCAATAAAGGTGAACCTCCCTCCGTTGGGCCCCGCAACATCCATGTCGCGGGGTGCTGGAGCGTCATCGATCCTTGACGATCGTTCCAGCGCGTCCAATATAACAAGCAGCAGGGAGTCTCTGCAAGCCATTTTGTCGCGATATTGCAAATTTTTTATCGCACACTGACCCCGCCGATTCCGGCCACCCCGGCCGCAATCATGGCGGCGGTATTGCCCCAGCGAACCCCCATCCGGGCGGCAAAGTTGGCAAAGAAGCGTCCAGATTCTTCATCGTTCTGAACTCCATCGTCAAGACCAGCAAGGCGAGATTCGATGCCGCGCATAGCGCGTGCTGCTGATGATTCAGGAGCTGCAGTCAAGAGTGGCGTCCGCGCTCGGACGGCTGCTGAAACGGCGCGGTCCATCGGCACACTGCCCATGTCCATGAATGTGATGCCCAAGTGTGTCTGCGCTGTGCGCGTCAAACGCCCCGCTGCTGCATTGCCATCCGCAGCGTCGATCGCCATGGTGGTTGCGCAACACCATCCGTCACGTCTGCCGTGACGAACACATGCCTTTGCAAATCCATAGGCGTCAGCAAGTGATGTTGGTTCGGGCGTTGTCACAATGAGCAATCGATCTGCTGCAGCAGCAATGTCAAGCGTGCCTGCGCCAATACCTGCTCCAAGATCAACCACCATGAGTTCAACATGCGCAGCAACGCGTGCGAGTCCTTCAATGAGGCGCGCGCGTTGCGGTCGTTCAAGATCTGCCATACGCGCAACACCGGATGCTCCAGCAAGCAACCATAAGCGCGGCGCAATGGTGGTGAAGCACTCTGACAATTGAGCGCGCCCACTGAGCCAGTCAGCAGCAGTGCGCGCGGGACGAACGCCGCACAAGACATCCAGATTTGCCAGACCAAGATCAGCGTCAACCAATGCCGTCTTCACGCCCCGCTCTGCCGCTGCCATGGCAATTCCGAGAGCAAGCGTGCTCTTGCCAACCCCGCCCTTTCCGCTGGCAACTGCAATGGTTCTTGCCAAACGCACCGGGGTTTGAGCAGGAACACCTGCAATCGTCGCGCGCTGTTGCGCTGCCGGCGCAGCGCTCGCTGCCGCGGCTGCAACACGCGCGCGAAGATTCGCGGCCTGCGTGTCCATCAGGTTGCCGCCTCCACCACGATTGATTCCCCTAAGAGCCGCCGAGCAAATGCGTGCGCGTCGGCATGCTCAATGTCATCGGGAACTTCTTGTCCCGTGGTGAACCAACTTGTCGGCGTCCCGCCGCGACGGACCGCACCGATGAGCGCGCCGAGGCCTTCACTCTCATCCAACTTTGACAGCACCACGTGCGTGGCGCCGATCGGCGCAAAAGCATCGGACGATTCCTCAAGGGTGCGCGCGGATGCAGATCCCGGCAACACCAGATACGTTTCGTCTGGGCGCACTGCGGTGAGTAGGTGAGCAATCTCACCGATACGCCCCACATCGCGATGCCCGCGCCCTGGAGTATCGACCAGCACCACATCACACCCAGCAAGCGCGGCAAGCGCCTCACGTGCTGATGACGATCCGTTGGCCGCACGTACTTCCGCACCGATGATTGATCCATAGGTGCGCAGTTGCTCAACAGCACCCACTCGAAACGAATCGGCTGCAAGCAATCCGACCCGCAGACCGCGCGTTACCCGCCATTCTGCCGCAAGTTTTGCAAGCGTGGTGGTCTTGCCGACGCCGGTTGGACCAGCGATCGCAATGATTCGCGGTCGCCCGGCGACGTCCGCACGGCGCGGCGCATGCGTGACCGCTACCGGCAGCAATCCGGCGACCGCATTGACTGCTGCTGCTTGAGCCATCAATTCGATTTCGTCCGCGGCTACTGACTGCAGTTCCGCGCCCACTTGTCCAAGGACGTGATCCACCAGATCGCCCGGCAGCGCTTGCGCGCGCAGGCGTGCACCAAGACGCGCCATCACCGCGGCACAGGCTGGTCCCGTGGTCATGGCGGCGATCGATGCGTTGGCCTCATCTGCAGCCATGCGCCCCACCATGACTGCGCGTGCCAACGCTTCGCGCGCGGCGCGACGCGCCTGAGTGGTCCGCGATGCTGCTTCGATGATCACTTCAAACGAAAGCGTGCGGCTCAATACGCCGGTACGCCGCGCGCCCGCGTGCACGATCCGCACGCCCATTCCGTGCTGGCGGCGCGCCGCGGTGATTGCTTCCGTCATGCTGTCAGCGATGTATCGAACGCGCGTCATGCTGCCACCTCCGTGCCTTCTTCTGTGAGCACTGCTTCGCCGATCCGATCAACCTCAATGCCTCGCACCAATTCGTCGTAGGCAAGGACCGCACAACCGGGAATATGCGGCGTGAGCAATCGCGCCAGCGCCGCGCGTGAAGTGCGCGTGGAAATCACCACCACCGGAAGCGCCGATTCTGCCAACGGCCGAGCCGCGGCCGCCACGGCTCGAACAACCGCCGCCGCGTCTGCAGGCGTGAGTAGCGTTGCGGGCTCGCCATCAATCAGCGTGACTGCGGATGCAACCAGCGCGTCAAGCGACTGCGAAGCCACCACAACGGTAAGTACCGGGCGACCTTCATCATCGGGACGCGCGTACTGCTGACAAATGGTTCGGCGCAGTGCCAATCGCGCTGCTTCCGCAAGCGAGTGCGGTTCACGCGATCGTTGTGCCGCGTCGGCGATGGATTCAAGCACTGCTTCAAGATCGCGCACGGGCACTCGTTCACGCAGAAGTAACTGCATAACCCGCTGCAATTCACCGGGGCGAATACATGCTGGCACCGCTTCCGCAACCAAACGCGGGGCGCGCTGCGCGAGTTCCGTGAGTAGATCCGCAACATGTTCGCGCGTCAGCAACTCATCAGCATGCCGACGAACCACGGTGGCAAAGTGCGCACCCAATACCGACTCTGGACTTGCAACCGCGCAGCCCTGCGCCTCTGCTTGCGGTCGCAGCGAGGGAGCAATCCACAGTGCATCCAGGCCGAAGGCGGGTTCGCGGGTGCGAATCCCTGGAAGCCGCGGCAGGCGACCGTCCCCTGGCATGGCGAGCAATTCGCCCAGGCGCAGTTCCCCTTCACCCACCGTGGCGCCGCGCACGCGAATGCGGTAACCACCTGAAGCAAGCGATCGATCATCACGCACTCGAACCGCTGGCACCACAATGCCCAAGTCCTGAGCCACTTGACGGCGCACTGCCTCGATGCGTTTCAGAATCGGAGACGCCTCGCCAGCACGTGCAAGCTGCACCAGCGATGCGCCAATTTCAACCTCCAGTGGCTCAACCGCTAAGAGCGCACCGATTTCCGCAGTGCGCCGCGCGACAGCTGGATCAATCGCGGCCACTGAATTGGTACGTCGCGCCAGTTCGCCACGACCGCCCGTCTGCTCGACCCGAGGTGCAGACTGTTCGCCGCGAGCGGCCGTCTTCTGCACGCGCGTTGCAATCAGTGCGCCAAGCCCAATCACTCCGGCCCCAAGAAGGAGCGGCATGGTTGGCAGCGGCGTGAATGAAAGAATTGCCATGAATCCAGCCAGCATCCATAGCGAGCGCGGGTTGCCCACAAGTTGCTTCGGCATCTCTTCGCCGAGTGTTCGGCCGCGCCCGGCGCGTGCCACCACCAAGCCGGCAGCAATGGCGATCACGAACGCTGGAATCTGCGCGGCCAGACCGTCACCAATGGTCAGCACAGTGAAGGCATGACCGGTCTCAGACAGCGTCCATCCCTTCTGCAGCACGCCGGTTGCTATGCCGCCAACAATGTTGACGGCAGTGATGACCACTCCGGCAATTGCATCTCCGCGCACGAATCGACTTGCGCCATCCATGGCGCCAAAGAAATCAGCTTCGCGGGCAAGATCATCGCGACGTTCCCGTGCCTCGGCACCATCAATCGCACCGGCTGCTAAATCCGCATCGATAGCCATCTGCCGACCAGGCAATGCATCAAGCGCAAACCGCGCGGCAACTTCTGCCATGCGCGAGGCTCCCTTGGTGATGACCACAAACTGCACAATCACCAGAATGAGGAACACCACCGCACCAACGGCAATGTTGTTCCCCGTGACTAACTTGCCGAACGACTCAATAAACTGACCAGCAACGCCTTGCGCCTCGACCGGCGTGACTGCATCGGCACCCAAGATCAATCGTGTTGATGCCACGTTGATGACCAGTCGAAACAGTGTGGTTCCTAAGAGCAGCGCTGGAAAAACGCTGAAATCAAGTGGGCTACGCAGCGTCGCCGCACGCACCAACACCAAAGCTGCCAGTGCAAAATTCAGCACCACCAATACATCCATCACCAATGGCGAGAGCGGCGCTATCAGTACCACCACCATGCCAAGAAGTGCCGCTGGCAACGCCAACGAACGATGCTCTGAGAGGAACGCAAGAATTCGATCAAGCAGCCTGTTCACGCAAGTCCTTTCCACGAGCAGCGCCCGCAGCAGTTACCGATTTCATGCCCCGCCCCTGCGCCCGCGTTATGTTGCGCGCCTGTGAAGTGCGCCGCGACTTTGTATTCGGATCGCCTTCCGTACGGCGGCGTTCCTCGCGCGCTTCAGCATCATCCATGTGTGTGGATCGTTCCCACTTCCATCGTGCGATCGCCACATCCGCTGCTGCACAGACCACACCGGCTGTCAGCGCGGCAAGCACTGCGTCGAGCACAACGCGCGCTGCGGACGCAACGGCCGCGGCAATCGGTAGTGCTGGCAAGGTAGAAACATCCGACCAGTGTGCAAACACCGCCCATGCCGCTGCGCCAATCAACACCAGCGCCCAGGACAATCGCGCTACCGCCCCGCCTGCCGCCTTGCCTGAAGGCAGCCGCATGGCGATCGAAGCACCAATCGATGACCGCACGCGAAATCCGGTCTGAATGAGCGCACCCACGACTGCACCCGCAAGCCCACACGCAAGCGCCGGCCACGCGATAGTCGCCACCGATAGCGCTGTATTTTGAATGACCGCAGCGCCATCAGCAGGCGCAATATCGGCTGCCAATCGAAGTCCCCCGCGCACCGTTTCCAGCAACTGCTGTGGAACATTGGAAGCCCATGCCCCGAGCGCTCCACCAATGAGCGCGCCGACGGCAATCGGCGATCGACGCACCGGGACTCCGTGCTCTGATCGAATCCGCTCCAAACGCATCTCACCTGATTGGTGCGTTCGTTCTTCGCTGCTCATGCTACACCTCCAGTCACTGCGGAGTGCATGGAGTCAAGCATGCCCGCCACCGCACCGTGCATCGCCGACTGCATCGCAACTGCGCCGGCGAGCAGTGCCAGTATGGCAACCGCAAATCGAACTGGAAACCCAAACGCAAGCGGCGCAATGCCAGGAACGCTGCGCGCAACAAATCCAGAGACAATTGCTTCCGCCACAAGAACCGCAGTGACCGGAAGCGCAACGCGGAATGCCAACTCGCTTGCAGCAACTGCCGCACCCATCACCGTTCCAACAATGCCTGCGTTGGGGCTCCACGCGCCAAGTGCAACGTAATCAAAGCTCCGAAGTGTGGAGAGCGCCACTGCGTCAAGGCCACCTGCCCATACAAAGCATGCGGCACCGAGCACCGCAAAGAGTTGTTCGAAGGCGTCGCCACCATCTTCTTCGCCACTGCCACCGTCATAGAGTTGCCCGAACCCCAGCCCCGCTTGCATGCCTGCAAGCGATCCCGCCGTTCGAAACGCCGCCACTGGCAGCATGGCAATGACGCCAATCACTGCGCCCAACGCAAACTCCAGTGCGGCGGCGGGGAGCAAACGCCACGGCTCGGCAATCGCTGCTGCGGGAAGTCCAGACGCGCCAATGGCAGGCAGCGCGGCCACGGCGATCACCGCTGCAATGGCCAGGCGAATACGCACTGGTACCGCTGCCGCCGCAACCACCGGCGCAAAGGTAGCAACGCCCATCACGCGGCACGTGGCAAGCGCCAGTGGGGCCAATGTTGCAAGCGTGGTGGTGCCGTCCATTAGTAGACACCTCCCGAAAACATCGCTTGGGCAAAGGTCACTAACTTGGAAACCATCCATCCCGCCAGCACCACCAGCGTCAATCCACAGGCAAGCAGCTTGGGAACCGCCGACACTGCTTGATCCTGCACCTGCGTAGCTGCCTGCAGTAGCGCGGTGATTAAGCCAACCACTAACGCAACCAGCAGAATGGGCGTGGCGACCACCAAGGCGGTGACCAGCGCTGATTGCACAAGATCGATCGGTGCAGATTCCATGGTTAGGTCACCGCCGCAACGCCCGCCAAGATCGACCCTGCCACCAGGGTCCATCCATCGGCAAGCACAAAGAGGAGCAACTTGAGTGGCATCGAAACCATCGATGGTGGAACCATGAACATTCCCAGGCTCACCAAGATTCCGGCCACCACCAGGTCAACAACGACAAACGGAAGGAAGATTCGAAAGCCAATCAGGAACGCCGTCTTCAATTCACTCAAGACGAATGCGGGAACGAGCGTTGCCATATCAACATCGGCGCGGGTGAGTTTGGATGTGTCACTGACATCAATTCCGCGGTGCTCAAGCAACATGTACACGGTCTGCCAATTCTCACACGCGTCGATCTGCGCAAACATGAAGTCGCGCAGCGGTTGACGCGCGGCGCCCCATGCCTCTTCTGGATTGGTGGTGGTGCCGTCCATGTATGGCTTCACACCGGCGTCCCACGCGCGCGTAAATGTGGGAGCCATGGCAGCCATGGTGAGAAGCAATGAGAGCCCAACGATCACCTGCGTGGGCGGCATCGCTTGCGCGCCGACCGCCTGACGCAACAACCCAAGAACGACCACTACCCGCGTAAAGCAGGTGCAAAGCATCAGAATCGCCGGTGCAAGGGAGAGCACCGTGAGGAGCACCAAGAGATCCACCGCACCCTTGAACCCGACACCCGCTGGCAACGCGTTTGCCGCGCCTGCCACAATCGAAACAGGATCAATGCCGGAGTCTGGACCCGTCATGAACCGGTTTCCTTCCCGCGTCGAAGGTCAACCGTGCGAGCAGTGGACGCAGAATCAGTGTCGAGCGCTGCGCCGCGAAACTGAGCAGCCACGGACGCGGATGATGCTCCGCGATGTGCATCACCACCGCGAGCCTCCGCCATGGCTGCCGCCACTTGCGCCGGATCAGTCAATTCACTCAGCGTGCGCAGACCGTCGCGGGCCTGCTGGACACAGAGAAGCCGCGGACCAAATCGCACCAACAAGATGTTCTGACCGCGACCCACTGAGTGACGCGCGACAATCTCAAACGCACCACCTTGCATGCGCGTGGCAATTCCGCTGCGCCGCAGCCACCACTTCGCTGCAAACGCCAGTCCAACCACCACCGTGAGTGCACCAAGCATTCGAACTGCTTCGGAAACGCCACTTGATGTTGCCGACTGCGCCGACTGCTGAACTGCACCGAGCGACTGTTGCTCAGCTGCTGACTGCGTGACCGGTGCAGCCATGGCAACATGCGCGCACCACGCCGTGAGGAGTGTGGCAATGACAGCGATGACTCGTGCACGCACCGCGCGGCGGCGCGCGAAGGTTCGCGCAAGCAGATGTCGTTCGAAAGGTATGACTGCGGCCATCCGTGGCTCCAGCACCCTTCATCGGCCGGAAATCGGCAATTACTGCAGATTGCGCGCAGAAATTGCGGGTTAGGCGCCCGCGGGCGCATGGCGCGGGCCGGTCATCTCCACGATCCGCAGCGCCCCCGGATGCAGCGCCAACTCCATGTCTTGCACTGGACCACCGGAAACTGGGTCGCCGTCCGCCTGGATCAAGGTGGGACGTTCAAACTGCACCCGCCATGTCGGCCCGCGTGCCGTCAAAGCACCCGCGATCGCCCCTCGGGACAGGGCCAGCCGGAGCGCCCACTGCACCATGCTCCAACCCCCTTGAGCAGGCAGCACTACGGTGTCCAGGAGTCCGTCCGACGGATCGGCCGCCCGTGCTGGATTGAGCCGAAGCGCGTATTGCCGTGAATTGGCAATGATGAGCTGGCCCGCGGCTTCGATGCGGTCGGTCGGATGGCCCGCGCCGACTGTGGCTAGTTCGCCCGATTCGCTCGGCTGGCCGACTGCCTCATGCTGACCAGGCACACCCAACCCCCCGCTCTCCGCCACAAACCCGGGCGCCTGCCAGTGGCGCAGCAACTTCAGAATCTGCCGGACGTAGGACATGTAGGTCACCGGCCCCCGGCGCGCGGCCGCGAGTGCGGCAACAACATCGGCGTCAAAGCCGGCGGAAACCATGACGAGAAACGCATGATCGGGCAGCCCGGCGCGGCGGATGACGCCAAGGTCAACCGTGCGCGACTGCCGAGCCAAGATGCGATCGGCAAGCAATGCCGGCGAACAGCGAAATCCAAACTCCCGGGCCGCCAAGTTCTCCGTGCCCGTTGGCGCAATGGCAAGCGGAACCGATCCGCCAGCCACTTTGGCAGCCAACGATCGAACCGTTCCATCGCCCCCCACCGCCACCACCGCAAGGGCGCCAACGCACGCGGCTTCAAGGTCGGCGCGGGAGGCATCAAGCGGCAAACGCGTAGGAACAATCCCCCGAGCCGCCAACGCGCTGCAGATCCGTTCGGCCGCAACGAGGGACCGGCCACGGCCGGAGGCTGGGTTGGCAATGACGGCTGCACGCATCCATGGCAAGCGTACGATCCGGAGCATGCGCTTGCTGATGACCTGGGCCGCCCTTGTAACTGCCGCCGCGATTTCCGCGGGAGCGATGGCGCAGCAGGACTTCAAGCTGGACGACAACGATCGTTGGAAGGAACTGGACGCGCCAGCACCAGGTACCCCGGCGGCCGTCGTGAACTTGGCAAAGTTGGCGCTTGCCAAAGGCGAGCCAAAGCGCGCACTGGTACTGATGGACGCGTGGCTGGAACGATTCCCCGCTGACTCGCTTCGACCAGAGGCGCTGCTCACCCGCGCTGACGCAAAGATGGCGCTGAAAGACGAGTACGACGCGCTCTTTGACCTGGAAGAAATTGCCCGCCGCTACGCATACACCGCGTCATTCATTCCAGCGCTCGAACGCGAACTTGATATCGCCAAAATGTACGCGGGGGGACTGAAGCGCAGATTCTGGGGCACATTCCGTTGGGTGAATACCGACGACGACGCACAAGAGATTCTCATTCGAATCCAAGAGCGACTCCCTGGCAGTGCTCTGGCGGAGAAGGCAGGCATGGAGCTTGCGGACTTCTACTATGACCGCCGCGACATGTCCCTTGCTGCTGATGCATACGACCTGTACGTGCAGAACTATCCGCGTTCGCGCTTGGTGGATAAGGCGCGCCTGCGACTGATTGCGGCGTACTGCTCAAGTTATAAAGGTCCAGAATTTGATGCCAAGGGCTTGCAGGAAGCCTCTGGAAAGTTGCGCGAATTGCAGGCAACTGAGCCGCAATTGGCAAAGCAGATTGGCGCCGAAGCGATTCTGTTACGCATCTACGAAAGCGAAGCGGAGAAGCGACTCACCACTGCCAACTGGTATTGGCAACTTGGCGATCCCATCAGCGCCGAGCGCGAAATCCGCGCACTTGTCAAAAAGTATCCGCGATCAGTCTCCACCATTCAGGCACTGCGAGCCATCAATGATGTGCTTGAACAACTGCCGGAATCCGTGCGCACGTCCGCGCCAAACTACGCGGCGATCCGAGCGGAACTGATCAAAGACTCGCGCGCTGCTGCAACGATTGGACCAGGCGCAGAAGACATCATCGAAGAGAAGATCCGGATCGACGAGAAATTCTCGACGCAGTCCGGTACGGTGGAGATGCCGGAGAAGAAGCCAGAGACTCCTGCTCCCGCATCAGCACCTGTACCTGCCCCAGCTCCCGCGCCGGCTCCTGCCCCGGCTCCTGCCCCGGCTCCCGCGCCGGCTCCTGCCCCAGCTCCCGCCCCATCGACCCCATGAACTTCATGCTTCGCGCCCCACTCTTCTGCCTTGCGCTGATCTTCGCGGCACTTCTCGCCAGTTGTGACACCACGCCCGCAACCACCGAAGACTCGGATGGCTATTCCATGCGCAGCCGGTTTCCCAAGGAGTACCGCACCATTGCCGTGGCGGTGTTCGGCAATGACACCTTCGACCGACCGATCAACGGTGAATTGACCGAAGCGCTCATCAAGGAAGTTCAAGCCATCACCCCCTACCACATCGCTTCCGATGCGCGCTCCGACACGCTGTTGCGCGGCACGGTGCGAAAGCGAACCCTGCGCGAACTCTCCAAGAGCCGCAGCACCGGTCTGAGCGAAGAAATGCTCTACGAAGTCATCGTCGACTGGGAATGGATCGACCAACGGACCGGCAAGGTGATTGTGGCCCGCAATGGCTTCCAAGGAAGCGCCCTGTTTGTGCCCAGCCGACCCTCCTCCGAACCCACTGACATCGGCCGAATTGCCGTCGTTCAGAATTTGGCCACCGATATCGTGGCAAATTTACAAGGAAATTGGTGATTCCCCCCTTTCCGGCCGATCCTGCATATCGTTCCCGAGCACCCATGACATCCAACGACTCACGAAACCTCGATACCACCGCCATCTACTTCGCCGATGAGGACCCCCGCAGCCGCGGCGGGAAGCCCGAAGGCCGCGGTGGCCCGCCATCACCATTGCCCAAGCGTGGCGGTGGCGTTCTCACGTGGGTCATGCTGGCTGCACTCCTGGGGCTGGTCTATGTAGTGCTCACGTCAAGCAGCACTCCGGGCATGAAGGTCTCGTGGTCGCAGTTCATCACGTACGCCAAGGAAGGCAAGATCACTGGTCCGGTGGAAGTAACCGAATCACAAGCGATCGCCAAGTTGAAACCTGGCAGCGTGCCCGGCGTGACTGAAGACAAGAACCCAACGCCGGTCACCGTGCTGCTCGACCCGCGCGCAATGGATACGTATTACGCTGAACTCCGCAAGGAAGGCATTGAATTCAACGTCAATGTTGGCAGTTCCTTCGTCGGGCAACTGTTCTTGACCATCATTGGACCGCTCCTCCTCTTTGGAGCGCTGATCTTCTTCTTATCGCGCTCCATGCGCGGCGCTGGCGGCGGACCGGGCGGCATGCTCGGCAGCTTTGGTAAGAGCCGGCACCGTGTGCAGACCAAGGAAAGTGTCAATGTCACTTTCGCTGACGTGGCTGGTATTGACGAAGCCAAGGAAGAAGTTTCCGAGTTGGTGGAGTTCCTCAAGAACCCCAAGCGCTTCCAGAAACTTGGTGGACGTATTCCGCGCGGAGTGCTTCTTGAAGGCCCTCCAGGATGCGGTAAGACTTTGATGGCGCGCGCCATCGCTGGCGAGGCAGACGTGCCGTTCTTCTCAATTTCCGGTTCGGATTTCGTAGAAATGTTCGTCGGCGTTGGCGCAAGCCGAGTTCGCGACCTGTTCAAGCAGGCCAAAGAGAATTCGCCGTGCATCATCTTCTTGGACGAAATCGACGCCGTTGGTCGACGCCGTGGCGGTGGTTTCTCATCGGGTGGTCATGATGAGCGTGAGCAAACACTCAATGCCATCTTGGTAGAGATGGACGGCTTCGAGGCCTCTGACCAGGTCATCGTCATTGCTGCAACCAATCGTGCTGATGTGCTCGACCCTGCCTTGACCCGCCCTGGTCGATTTGACCGCGTGGTTGGTGTCAGCCCACCGGATGTGGTGGGTCGCCGGCAGATTCTTGGCGTGCATTCCAAGAAGGTGAAGCTTGGGCCAGATGTCAACCTGGACAAGATCGCACGCGCAACGCCAAGTTTCAGTGGCGCAGATTTGGCAGCGCTTATTAATGAAGCGGCCATCATCGCCACCATGTCCGACAAAGATGTCATCGAGATGGTGGACTTTGAAGAGGCCCGCGACAAGGTTCGTTGGGGTCGCGCAAAGAAGAGCCGCAAGATCGAAGAGCAGGAACGCATCGCTACCGCCTACCACGAGGCTGGTCACGCCGTGGTGCAAGTCCTCAACGACGACGCAGACCCACTGCACAAAGTCACCATCATTCCGCGCGGTCAGGCCATGGGCACGACCTTCAGCCTTCCCGAAAAGGATCGCTACGGATACGGTCGCAAGTACTGCGAAGCAACCATGCGCGTCCTGTGCGCGGGACGCATTGCCGAAGCGAAGAAGACTGGCGATATTTCCAGCGGCGCCGGCATGGATATCAAGATGGTCACGCGCATTGCACGCGCCATGGTGCTTGAATGGGGCATGAGCGAACGCCTCGGATTCGTCAGTTACAAGGGCGAAGACAGCCGCGAAGCGTTCGTTGCAGAGAAGGACTACTCACCGGAAACCGCACATCTTATTGATGAAGAGATTCGACACATGGCAGAACATGCCTTTGCCGATACCGCTCGCCTCATTGATCAGCACTGGGAGCAAGTGGTTGCTGTTGCCGAAGCCCTGCTGAAGTACGAAACACTTTCCAAAGACGATGTCGATCGCGTCATGCGCGGCGAAGCACCTGCTAAGCCAACGGTGGCAGATCTCTTGGGCGCTGAGATGGCAAACGCTGCACCGAAGGGCGTACTGCCAGCACCTGCGATCAAGACCGACGATGGACCGACGGGCGCCATTCCACTGCCTGCATAAGAACCTCCGCGGTGCCAGCCGCCTGGCTTGGATCGGTCCTCACTGATCCTCGCCGAAGGTTCGCTTGCGGCGCAGAATGTGGTGGTAATGCTGCGCGAAACGATGTGCCTCATCGCGGATGGCTTGGCAGAGGCGCAAGCCGGCATTGTTGCGTGCCAGGCGAATCGGCTCACTCTCATGCTGGACGTAGATGAGTTCTTCCTTCTTCGCCAGACTAATCACCATGGGCGGCTGCACGCCCAGTGATTCAAATGCTTCCAGTGCGGCGTGCAACTGACCAAGACCGCCATCGACCAAGATGACATCCGGGAACAATTCCGCGCCCTCGCCCGCTTCGCGATAGCGCCGGCTCACCACTTCGCGCATGGAACGGTAGTCGTCGTTCTGCGCGCTCTCAATGCGATAGCGGCGGTAAGCATCCTTGAATGGTCGGCCGTCAACAAAGCACACTTTGCTGCCAACCGTTTCGGCGCCGCCGAGGTGGGCAATATCGATCGCCTCCATGCATCGAATGGGACGATCAAGGCCAAGCGTGCGCTGCAGGCTGCGCGTACCGACCGTGGGATCACCGGCAAAGATAGTGATCTCTGGTTGCCAGTCATACTCTTCGCCGCTGCGGGTTTCCCGATCGTCAAGTTTAGAGAGTGCATGAATTTGATCACGCAGTACCGCAGCGTCCTCAAAGCGTTGCTCCGCTGATGCCTTTGCCATCTCGGCTTGCAACTCCCGCGTGAGCGCGCTGCGCTTGGAGCCAAGAAAGCGAAGAAATCGATCAACGTCGCCGCGATAGCGTTCCTTGCCAACAAGATTGGCGCACGGCGCAGTGCACTGGCCAATCGAGTGCAAGAGACACGGTCGAAAGCGCCGGTTGGCAGGATCATCCGACTTGATATCAAGTTCGCAGGTTCGATACTGAAACACGCGCTGCATGAACGTCACCGCACTGCGGAGTGCATGAACGCTGGTGAACGGACCAAAGATGCGCGCGCCGGCGAATCGCTCGTCGGACGGATTTCGGGTGACGTAAACCCCGGGAAACTCATCGCGCATGGTGACGGCGAGGTATGGAAATGTCTTGTCGTCGCGCAGCAGTTCATTGAAACGCGGATGAATGTCCTTGACCAGGCGGCTCTCCAGGAGCAACGCCTCCCACTCTGCTTCGCATTCCAGAATGTCGAAATCAGTGACAACATCCAGCATGGGCTGCTTTCGACCGCCCAGATCTGCGCTGGGCACGAAGTAACTGGAAACACGGTCCGGTAGGCAGAGGGCCTTGCCGATGTACAGGACCTTTCCGGCCGCGTCCTTCATGAGATAGACCCCCGGAACCCGCGGGAGCGCCCGCGCCTTGTCAGAAAGACGTCGAATTCGGTCAATCCGAGCCTCCAGCGGCTCGCTCAGGGGCGCCTTCCCCGGGGTGGGGTCGTCTCGAAATTCCGGGATTTCCGGTGGCATGACTGAAATAGTACGGCGCTGCACCCGTTCGGTCTCCGTATACTTCAAATCCCGCGGACCACTTTCGGTACGCGCACGATCGGATCAACTCATCAGGAGCTACTGCCATGAACGCTAAGAAGTTTGCACTCATCACCGCTGGTCTCTGCGCCACCATGTTCTTCGCCGCTTGCGACTCCACCGAGAAGCAGAACACTGCTGCCGGCGCCATGGGCGAGAAGTCAG
>CAMDCW010000026.1 GCA_945890745.1 Phycisphaera mikurensis NBRC 102666 | reverse complement strand
TTTGGAGGGTCCACCTTCCCGAAGCAACGCGCCCCGCGAGAACCCTCGCGGGGCGCGTTCATAAATAGGTGCCGTTCACCCCTATCCCCATTTTCCGGGCCTCACTGCGCTACCAACGGCGTGAACACCACGTTATGCCAAAGATCATGACCTGGCCGCCGGCGCCGGAGAGGACAGGGCCGCGCTCAGCGGCCGTCCTCGTAAGGCGAATGCGGGCCAGTACAAAGGCGTGATGACAGCGTTGAAGTGAGTTGAGTCGTCCACCGCCCCCTCCGTTGCGCGCGGGACCCTCGGACGCGGACGGCTGCGCTCCACCAGGTTCCGCTTAGCCTCGGGCGAATCTGTTCGTCCGGTTGGCACCCACGGGGCGTACGTCCAACTGCCGGACTTCTCAGTTTCACACGCCGCTTACCGAGGATCCCGTGCTCACTGCGGGGGCTCGAACACGGAAATGGCACTTGGATGCCAGGGATTGTGAAACACCCCCACCTGGCCGCAGGCGCCGGAGAGGACAGGGCCGCGCTCAGCGGCCGTCCTCGTAAGGCGAATGCGGACCAGTAAACAAGCGTGATGCAACAACGCAATCCCAGACCGCCCTCAGACAGCCATCACCGTCACCGCGCGGTCAATCAAAATCGTCGCGGCAGTCTTGGCCTTCACCTCGTCCACGCTGACTCCCGGTGCCGTCTCAATCAGCCGGAACAACCCAGCCTTGCTGTCAAACTCAAACGCCGCCAGATCCGTAATCAGCATGTGCACGCAATGCTGACCAGTCAGGGGCAGGGTGCATGCCGGGATGAACTTGCTCTCGCCCTTCTTGTTGCAGTGATCCATGACCACCACCACGCGCCGCACGCCCGCCACCAAATCCATCGCTCCGCCCATGCCCTTCACAAGCTTGCCTGGAATCATCCAATTGGCAAGGTCGCCGCCTTGACTGACTTCCATCGCTCCCAAAATTGCCAAGTCAATATGTCCACCACGAATCATCGCAAAGCTATCCGCACTGGAGAAGAAACTCGCGCCCTTGACCGCGGTCACCGTCTGCTTGCCCGCATTCACTAGGTCCGCATCAACCTCTGAATCTTTCGGAAATGGTCCCATGCCAAGCAGCCCGTTCTCTGACTGCAGCCACACGGTCATGCCGACCGGAACATGGTTTGCCACCAACGTGGGTATTCCAATTCCAAGGTTCACGTAATAGCCATCGCGCAGTTCGCGCGAAGCACGCAATGCGAGTTGGTTCCGATCAAGTGCCATAACGAATCCTCCTTGCGTTTGCGGGTTCGATCAACCGAAGACGATGCCTTGTGCGAGCGGCAGATCCTTGGACCAATTGATGGTGCAGGTCTGTCGGCGCATGTACTGCTTCCAGCTATCGCTGCCCGATTCACGCCCGCCGCCAGTGTCCTTCTCGCCACCGAATGCTCCGCCAATCTCCGCGCCGCTCGTACCAATGTTCACATTGGCAATACCGCAGTCGCTGCCTTCAGCGGAGAGGAATCGCTCCGCACTCCGCACGCTGTCAGTGAAGACGGCGCTGGAAAGACCTTGATCGACGCCATTATTGATAGCGAGTGCCTGATCGAATGAATCAACAGTAAAGATGTAGAGAATCGGCGCGAAGGTTTCTTCGCAGCAGATCGCTGGCACCACACCGCGTGGAACGGAGATCAAGGTGGGCTCTACAAAGTTGCCCGCCTTCTTTCGGAAGCGATCGATACCTGCGGTACCACCAGCAAGCACCTTGCATCCCTCGGCCTCGGCGCGCACGATCGCCGCGCGCATGTTCTCCACGGCGCGTGCATTGATCAGTGGTCCCATGAGCGTTCCCTTCTTCATCGGGTCGCCAATCGGAACACTCTTGTAACTCTTCACCAGGCGCTTCGTTAGTTCGCCAACAACATCCTTATGCACGATCAGTCGCCGAGTAGTAGTGCAGCGCTGACCGGCAGTGCCAACCGCGCCAAACAACACGCCGCGCGCAGCAAGATCCATGTCGGCATCCGGCATGACAATGATCGCGTTGTTGCCGCCCAGTTCCAGGAGCGTGCGTCCAAGCCGCTTGCCAACAACCTCGCCCACGCGTCGACCCATGCGGGTGCTGCCCGTAGCGCTAATCAGCGGCAGGCGTCGATCCGCAAGCATTGTCTCGCCCACCTCGGTATCGCTGCCGATCACTAGGCCAAACACGTCTTCTGCGCGGCCGCACTTCGGTACAAACACATCTTGTTTGCGCATCACATCTTGCGCCACCTTGTTCATAGCGATCGCAGTGAGTGGCGTAATCAGGGAAGGCTTCCAGATCATGGTGTCGCCGCACACCGCGGCAAGCATGGCGTTCCATGCCCACACGGCAGCGGGGAAGTTGAACGCGGTGATGATGCCGATCGTTCCCAGCGGATGCCACTGCTCATACATGCGGTGGCGCGTGCGTTCACTGTGCATGGAGAGTCCGTAGAGCTGGCGCGAAAGACCCAATGCGAAGTCAGCGATATCGATGCACTCTTGCACCTCGCCAAGACCCTCGGCGTAAATCTTGCCCATCTCGCGCGCGACTAACTCGCCCAATTGATCCTTCTGCGCACGAAACTCTTCGCCGATGAGACGCACAATTTCGCCGCGCTTTGGCGCAGGCAGCATGGCCCATTCCGGCTGCACTTCGCGCGCGGCGCGAACGGCGCGCTCGTACTCCTTGGCGCCGTCAAGTCGGATGGTGCCAAGGATCTTGCCGGTCGCCGGTTCAAGGCTGTCGATCGCCTTTCCTTCGGCGAGCATCGTGGCCGTCTTCACATTGCGGGAGAGGAGGCGCGCGTCGCGCGCGATGCCGAATCGCTTGAGGTAGTCAGTTGCCATGGGACGGGCAGGATACGGGCGTGAAAGAAACACGGCGCGGCCCTGAATGGCGCCGCGCCGTGGTGTTTCAATCGAATCTGGCAAGTGACTCGAAACAACTGAAGCGGAAGCCCCAGCCTCACGCCGCTCCCACGGCAATCACTTCGCCGCTGGTGCTACCGGTGCAACTGGTTCTGCTGGCTTGACGGCAGGCGGATTTGCGCCGGTCGGTGCTGCTACCGGTGCCGTCGGTGCAACTGGCGCCACCGGCGCTGCTGCCTTCGCGTCAGCCATCATCTTCGCGGCCGCCGCAGCATCAATCTCAGCCGCGGATCGAATCATGATCTTCTCCGTCGGAACATCCGGGAAATTTCGCTTCGTTCCAGTCTGGTCAGTGGCTTCCGCCGAGCCTGGTCGAATGGCGCCCATGGCATCCAGCACATCCATGCCCACCACGATCTTTCCGAACACGGCATAGCCAGGCCCGTTGGCGCCGTCGAGCGCCGGATTATCTTTCAGATTCAGGAAGAACTGGCTGGTGGCACTGTCTGGCGACGGCAACCGAGCCATAGAAATGGAGCCGCGCATGTTCTTCAGGCCGTTCGTCCACTCATTCTTGATGGTCGCGTTGGTCTTCTTCTGCACAAACTTTTCGTCGAACCCGCCGCCCTGCACGACAAAGTTTGGCACGACGCGGTGGAAGACCGTCTGGTTGTAGAAACCTTCCTTGACGTAACGAAGGAAGTTCTCAACCGAGATCGGTGCCTTCACCGGATCAAGCTCAAGGACGATGGAGCCCTTGGTGGTGTCGAGCAGAATGAAGACTGGACCAGTCGCCGCAGGGGCCTGAACCACGGGCGCTTCCGGAGCAGCAGTTGCCGGAGCAGTCGGCTCTTGGGCAACAGCCGCTGACATGAAGGCGAGGGCGCAGGAAGCGGTAATGGTTCGGAGCAAATGAGTAGTGGTATTCATGGATAGTTCCTTGTTGGGGTGCGCATCATACGCAGCAATTGGCGCGTGATGCTGCCAATTTCATGTACATCTCGCCCGCCCAATTGACGTCTCACTGCATAGGATTGCGACACTCCTTGCAGCCGAGCACATTCCGCTACCTCTCAATCGCTATGCACTCCCTGATCCGACCAATCCTCGACCTCTTCAGCAGCGTTCGCTTTGGCATTGTGCTGCTTGCTCTTCTCTTTGCGTACATGTCGGTTGGGTCGGCGGGCATCCTGTACCCGATTCATCCAAACATCTTCCATCCGGACGCATGGGTGCACGCGCAGATGCGTCAGTGGCGCCCGTTTGAGATGACTGAATTCGAATGGTTCCATTGGTGGCCGTTTGATGTACTGATGGCACTCATTGCGCTCACGCTGGTCACCACTACCGTGCGCCGTATTCCGCTGCGGGTAGTGAACCTTGGCGTGTGGATGATTCACTCCGGCATCATCATGTTGATTGTCGGCAGCGTGATCTACTTTGGGACGAAGGTTGAAGGCGAGGCACCAGTGGTCCGCCGTACCGTCACCATTGGAATCACTGCGAAGGATGGTCCTGCGTCGGAACTCATTGCAACCGGAACGATCGTGGCGATGCCGGGCAGCAAGCTCACTGTGGGGCAGGGCGCGGATCGATACGACGTTGAAGTGCAGTCGATTGACCCGTCGTGGGAACTACGTTCTGGTGCAGACATCGGTAAGCGTGCCTACAGCGTCAACCTGATGATCACAGCGCCGGACCGCCGCTTCATGCGGCAGGTGATCGCTGGTTACCCCGAATACACCGAAGACCTGATCTTCACGCAAGACAAGGCGCAGCCAGTGAAGCGCGCCGTGAAGGAAACCGGGAAGCCGATCATTGATACCCGTCTCTTTGTGGCGCTTGACTACTGCCCACAAACTGATTTTTACCTGAAGAATGACCTGGAAAAGAGTTGGGCGCTCTATGTTCGCCGCCCCGGCGAGACGCGCTGGGTGGAGCGACCAGTCATCGGTCTTCCTCTTTATAACGATTACGTTCCGGATCTCAACGAGGTATTCCTTGGTCCAGCCGAGAGCGCTGAGCCGCGTTCACTCCGCGTGATGATTCCTGCCGCTGCCGCTGATGATCCGGCCCCTGGCGTGGTCTTTGAAGCAACCGGATACCTGCGCTACGGGCAGATGCGCACGCGCTTGATTCCAGGCGGAACGGACGCCGCTCCCAACGCCGTGGCGGCAGTTGACGTTTCTGATTCTGAGGGTCGATCGGCGCAGTACCGCCTGATTGCTTCGGACCCACAGAAGCGAAGTGCTGACGGCGGCGTTCTTGCCATTCGTCAAATCTCCGATGAGGAACAACTTGCTCCGCTGCTTGCGCAACCGACACTTGTGTTCCGCGTTCCATCGCGCAACATCACGCTCACCGAGTCCGTGAAGGACGCCGCGCTGACGGACAAGGACGCGCAATGGCGTCCAATCGGTCCGGTGGATTCCGGATACGCCTACCGCGTGGTGGCGGTGCAGGATGACCTAGCAATTGGAGGTCGTGAGCTTTCCGTAGCCATTCTTGAACTGCGAACGCCCGCCGGTGAATTCCGCCGCTGGACCTTTAGCGACGCCACCATGAGCCGAGACTTGGCGCCTGGCGAAGACCCGATGGCCGCCATGAAGCGGGGCGGCGAGAGCTTCACCGACAAGTCGCTTGAAGTGGAGTATCGCCCGGGAAACGGCCTTGCCCTTGCGTTGCTGGTGGCTGGCCCAGAAGCGGGTCGCCTGCGCTTAGTTGACTCGCTGGGTCGCCCGGAAGCCCGCGTTGTGGACGTCACCCCGCGCATCCCGGTTGAACTGGCTGCCGGCGTCAAGTTAACGGTGACTGACTGGATGCCAAACGCTATGCAGGAATCCAAGCCGTTCGTCGTGCCGCAATCACAACGGCAGCGCGACGCGCGCGAATTGTTCTCCATGATGCGCGTGAATCAAGTGCTCCCAGCAAAGGCCGCCGCGGCGCCAACCGCTCCGGGCGCTGCGTCTGCATCAACCGCTGAGTGGCTCACCTACCACCCCTATGTCTTCGATCGCGCCCAAGATGTCTTGCGCCGCTATTGGCTCACGCCCAGCACGATCACGCTTGCTGATGGCACTGCGCTTGAAGTGCTCTTCTCACGTCAGCGCGAGCCGCTCCCGGCTCCCGTTGCACTGGAGACGTTCGAGTTGACCACCGAAGTGGGTGGCTTCTCCGGGCAGAGTTCCAGCATTCGTAACTACACCAGCGTGGTGCGCTTCCAGGAAGCGGGCGGAACATGGGGCGCGCCCGAACGCCTGAGCGTCAATGAACCCGTGGAGTTTGACGGAATGTCATTCTTCCAGAGTCAGTGGGACCCACCGGAAGAAGCGCGGCAGGGCGGGATGGCGAGTGCCGGACTCAACTACACGGTGCTTGGTGTTGGTAATCGCCATGGCGTGTGGGTGCAGCTCATTGGTTGCATCGTCGCTTGCCTTGGCATGATGTACGCGTTCTATGTGAAGCCTGTCATCAAGCGTCGGAACGAACGCCTTGTTCTTGAAGAGATCGCGCGCGCCAAGGCTGAAGGCCGGCGCCCCTCGTTTGCAAAGCACCATACGGAGTCCGTCCATGCGTAATAGTTCACAACGCTTGCTATCCGCCTGCTGTTCCGTATTGCTGCTTGCAGTAGTCGCGCTGCTGACGTGCGCTCCGGTGCGCGCTGACGATCTCCCATTTGCGCAGCAAGTGGATCTCACGCCGCTCGACCGTGTTGCGGTGTTCTCTGAGGGCCGCCTGAAGAGCTTTAGCAGCTTTGCCAACCAACAGATGCAGTTCGTCACCGGTCCGCGCAAGATCGGCGGTCAGGGATCGGACTTCACTTACTTTGACCTTCTCTTCCGTGGTAATGCGTACGAAGACGCGGACGTGATCTACGTCAAGAACCGCGAAGTGCGCGCGCGCATTTCGGAAGCGGCGCTCCGTGCCGATCCTGCGCTGACTGAACGGCTGCGAGCCTTTGAAGCCAGCGGCCTTGTCTCTCAGAAGATCCTCAACCTTCCGCCCGTGCGCACCGAATTGCAAACGATGGAAGGCGATCTCATTCGCACTGCCAAGGAAATGGACTCCATCAAGGGCGCGTTGTCGGTGAAAGATCCATCGTTCCTGCTTGGATCGCTGCGCGTCATTCCGCCCGCGGACGGTTCGCTTGATAAGCCATGGGTTTCGATTGGCGACATCATGTTGCTCGGCGCTGACCCCGCCACATTGCCCGCCGCCGCGCGTGACCGACCAATGAACGCCGTCCCCGGCATCGACGAAGCCAAGCAGCGACAGCTCGCCGCCGATTGGCGCGGCTTTGTCATGGCGTGGCAGCAAGGTGATGCAACGGCAGTCAACACGCGCGTCAAGGCCATCGCCACGCTGTTGCCGACGCTCGTGCCGTCCATCTATCCGCCAGCGGAACGCCTGGAGTGGGAAGGTTGGTACTTCCGCAACGACAATCTGAGCCGCTCGTGGCTGGTGTTCCTTGGAGCGATTGTGTTTCTGCTTCTTGGCCTTGTCTATCGATGGAAGCGTGCCACGCAGATCGGAATGGGAGTCTTTGCGATGGCGTTCTTGTTGCAGACCTTTGCGGTCATGTTGCGCTGGTACATCTCGGGTCGCTGGCCAAACTCCAACATGTTTGAGGCGGTGACCACCGCTGCATGGATGGGAACAGCCGTGGCATTCATTGCCGAGGTGACATTCCTGCGCCGCACTGCCATGCATGGCGTCGTGGCGCTCGGCGCGTGCGTCACCAGCATGGTGGCACTGATGGCTGCGCATTTCCTGCCCGTGCAGCTCAATTCAAATATCTCCAACATGATGCCGGTGCTGCATGACGTGTGGCTCTACATCCACACCAACGTGATCATCTTTAGTTATGCGCTGATCTTCATGTCATCCATTTCGGCGTTCTGCTACCTCGTGTGGCGGATGCGCGGCGGCGGCTTGGCATTTGCCCGCGTGGGCGGAGCAGGGCAGGCGATGGAAATGATGGCCGCGGCGGGCAGTGGGGCGGCCGGCGCGGCGAGTGGCGGCGCGGTTAGCAAGACTGCGCATCACCGCGCCACGGGCGTTGGCGAAGTGTTCGACGGCGTCACCATGTTGCTCACGGAGCTGAGCTTTGTGATGTTGTGGGCGGGGATCGTGATGGGTGCCATCTGGGCTGACCACAGTTGGGGTCGCCCGTGGGGATGGGATCCGAAAGAGGTGTTCGCGCTGAATACGTTCATCATCTTTGCGCTCCTGATTCACGTGCGCTGGAAAGTGCGTGACAAGGGGCTGTGGACGGCCATCCTGGCAGTAGCGGGCGCGGCAGTGATGCTCTTCAATTGGATCGTCATCAACTTTGTGATTTCTGGGCTGCACTCGTACGCGTAAATTGTGTTCGGGGGTATCCCTGCACCTATTTACTTCTGAAAGCCTGCGTACTGGCCCGCATTGGCCTGACGAGGACGGCCGCTGAGCGCATTCAGCAAGACAAAGCCGGTGGGTACTCATGGTGGCGCGGGCATCGGAGCGCGGAATCACAATGCAACCCATATCGAATTGTTGCGATTTGGGTGAACCGTGGGGGCAACTGCGGGCCGGACTTCTGCCGCCGTACCGGTGGAATCGCTCCCAGCGTTGGGCGGCAAGCGAACGGCTATGGCTCACCGAGGTGCCACTGGGCGTACTGGATCCCGCGCCCGATATGCGCAGTCTTTTCTTCGATGTAGACGCGCCGCTTAGAAGTGTGCCCCTGAGGGTTCATTTGGTTGAATACTTTCTGGATGTTCGTTGCAAACCGCAAACTGTGGGGTAGCCTTAGCAACGTGCTTCGCGTTGTTCCGAAGCACTGCCAAGTCGTCGCTCGCAATGCATGACGGCTTTGGTTCTCGGGAAAGAGCAGATTGCTAATATCGGTAAGGGATATCTATGAAAGCGATTTATTCCAAGAGGGTTCCAAGGGCGGTTTGTGCTATTGCCTGTGGCATTATCACGGCCAACGCCAGCGCTGATGTGGGTATTACCTATGCCAATGGGGGGTTTGCATTCCCATCAGAGCCGCTGTTTTATCTATCCGCCAGTGGCTCTTCCGTTTTCTCAAGCCTGCACGGCTATTCATTTGGGCCGATAAACACATCCATCGGCGAAAGCCTCGTCCTGCGCAATTTTTACCTCGGAAATTTCGCAGTCACTGGCGACACTTCTACTAATTACATTGACGCAAGCTCAACAGCTTTGCTCATGATTGCTGTTGCGCAAGGCGGAGCAATTGTTCATTCACAAAACTACGCCTTGCAGCGAACCACTGTCAACAGTGGCTATCACAACTGGGACTTAGGCAGCGCCACGGATATCAATCTGACCGCAGGCCTCGGTGGCGGTGATTACACCGTATCCATGAGAGTGGCCTACACCTACTTCACGGTCACTGGTGCGACATTGCCCGACGTTGGACTTGCTCAAACTACCATCGTCACAAGTAATTTCGCCGTGGTGCCAGCCTCCGGCTCGTTTGCGCTCCTCGGCGCTGCTGCCGGATTGATCGGTCGGCGCCGTCGCTCCTGATAGCACTCGCATAGCCTCCGCACATCGAAACGCCCGCGTCAACCCCCGCTCATCGCAGTGCGTGGTTTTTCATGCTCCTTCTCACTGTGCTCGCCACGGTGACATACCTACCCGCACTTCAGGCCGGTTGGATTTGGGACGACGACTCATACATTCTTGATAACCCAGCAGTGCAGTTGCCAGAAGGCATTGTTCACGCGTGGGTGCCGGGGGCCACACCACAGTACTACCCGCTAGTGTTCGTCAGTTTCTGGGTGCAACACGCCGTTCACGGGCTTGAACCGTTTGGCTATCACCTAGTGAACTTGCTCTTACATCTTGCATCAAGCGTGCTTCTGTGGCGACTACTGGTTGCGCTCCGCTTGCCGGGCGCACTGTTTGCCGCCGCGCTCTTTGCCGTGCATCCGGTGCAGGTGGAAACCGTGGCGTGGGTGACCGAGCGTAAGAACGTTCTATCCATGGCATTTAGCCTGGCATCACTCCTCGCCTGGGTGCGATTCCTGCAAGACACGCGTCCATTCAGCGCGCGTGCGGGCTGGTGGGGTGCGTCGTTCGTCCTCTTTGCACTCGCCATGCTCTCAAAGACCACCGCGGTGGTGGTGCCAGTGACGATGGCCGCGATTGCGTGGTGGCAGCCGTGGACGGAAGGGACGTTGACACCTTCGTTCGCGAAATCCGCCAGCGCTCCATGTACACCCACGAAATCGCCGCTCACACACTCCACGCGTGCCCCTGTATCTGCAACTAACTCGACGCAATCCATAGTTGCCTTAGTTCTCCCGTTCTTCATAGTCGGCATCGCACTCGGCCTGTTCACCGCGTGGGTTGAAGCCACATTCGTGGGAGCGCGCGGCGCAGAGTTTGCACGACCAGCCCTCGATCGACTGCTGCAAGCAGCGCAAGCGTGGTGGTTCTATCTCGGAACCTGGTGTTGGCCGAGCGGTCTTATGTTTGTGTACCCGGCGTTTGATGGTCCGACCTGGCTTCCATGGTTTGCATTGGCGTCAGGCCTCTCAGTGGCAATCGCGGCAATCATCGCCATGCGACGCGGCGTGCGCGGCGCGATGGTGGCATTCCTCTGCTACTCCGCGGCCATCTTCCCGGCGCTTGGTTTCATCAATCTCTACCCGCTGCGGTTCGCACCCGTTGCCGATCACTTCGGTTACGCCGCAAGCGCCGTGCTTGGTCCGGTCGCCGCGTGGTGCCTCGTCCGTGCATGGCGAGCCATCAACGATCGCGGCGTTCCGTGCGCCATCGGCTCAGCACTCGCAGTGGTGCTCGTTGCATCGCTCGCCGTCATAGCGCGCGGACACACCGCGAAATTTGCCAACGTCGAGACGCTCTGGCGCACCACGCTGGCGGACAACCCGCGCGCGTGGCTTGCTTCCAACAATCTTGTGAGCATGTTGCTGACGGGCGTGCAAGAATCAATCGACGCCGGCGACACCGCGGCGCGCGACCGCGCCTTGGACGAAGCCGCGCGCCTTGCAGAAATTTCCGTGGAACTCGCCGGCACGATCGACATGCCCGTGCAGTCAAACATGAGCGAAGTCCGACGGCTGCAGGGCAGGCTGCCCGAGGCACTCACCGCGCTGAACGCCGCACTGCTGCTCGAACCCAACGCGCCTGGCCCGCATTGGCAGCGTGGACGCATCATTGAACTCATGGGGGACTTTGCGGGCGCCGAGTCTGATTATGCCCGCGCCGTGGAACTCTCACCGCGCAACGGCATCTACTTGCGCGAATGGGTGCGCTGGCTCACCAAGTCGGGTCGTCTCCGCGAGGCACGTGAGATTGCCGCGCGCATTGTCGCTGTGGACCCTGGCGATGCGGAGTCCCTTGCCAACCTCGGTGCGATTGAACTGGAGATCGGCGAAATCCCCGCCGCGCGCCGCGACCTACGTCGCGCATTGACCATGGCCAGCGGCCCACTAGCAACGGTCATCGCGGTCCGGTGTGCGCGCGCGTGCCTCGCTCCGCCAGTTGATCCCGAATCAGCGATGCAGGCGCGCGCCATTGCTGAGCAGCTGGTACGTGAGACGGACGGTGTCGATCCGCTAGCGTTCGTACTACTTGCGCGCGCGCAGGCAACTCTTGGCGATCCAAAAGCGCGGGAGACCCTTGCGCGTGCTGACGCGCTACTCAGCGATGCTTCTGCCGAAGTAAAGGAATTGGCAGCGCCGGAACGCGCCGCGACTGAAGCACTCTTGTCTGCAAGTAGTCCGGCAGCAACGCTGTCGCGCTAGCCATGCACATCCAGCACCGCGCGCTCGCGCATTTCCACAAATTGCTGCGCATAGAGATCGTGGTACTTGCCGCGCGCACGCATGAGTTCAGCGTGCGTTCCACTCTCAACGATCCGCCCGCCGTCAACCATCACAATGCGCGTGGCCCGGCGAATGGTGCTGAGTCGGTGCGCAATGACAAATGAGATTCGATGCGCCAGTACACGATCCACCGCACGCTGAATGGTGCGTTCCGTTTCACTGTCCACGCTGGACGTTGCCTCGTCCAAGATAAAGACATCCGGATCCTTCAGGAACGCGCGCGCCAATGCAATGAGTTGCCGCTGCCCAAGACTGAGCCGCTCGCCCGCTTCGCCCGCTACAAATCCCCAACCGCCTTCAAGGCCATCAACAAACGAGTCCGCGCCGACCGCTGCCGCGGCCGCTTTCACTTCCTCGTCAGTGGCATCCAGGCGTCCGTAGCGAATGTTCTCCAAGATGGAAGTATTCCGAAGCCACGGCGATTGCTGCACCACACCAAATCGCCCCTGATGCCAAGCAAGCGGCCGCTCGCGCATATCCACGCCGTCCAGCAGAATCCGGCCAGCAGTTGGCTCATAGAACCGCGCCGCCAGATTCACCACCGTGGACTTTCCAGCCCCGGTTGGTCCAACAAACGCAATGGTGTCGCCAACCCGCGCTTCCAGGCTGAAATCACTCAACACCGGCTCGCCTGCCACATATTCAAAGCTGACGTTCTCAAAGGTGATGCGCGTGATTCGCGCCGCATTGAAATCATCAGCCTGCGCACGCACCGCATCGGAGTCATGAATCGTTGGCACTGTATCAATGAGTGACTGCACTCGCTCCGCTGCCGCCTGCGCGGACAGCAAGTCAACCACCCGCTGCGAAACATCAATAATGGGCCACGTGAAGAGCAGGGCGTATTGCATCAATGCAACCAGTGTTCCGGGCGACATCTCGCCCGTCTCAACGCGCAGCCCGCCGCGCCACAGGGCGATCGCTACACCAAGGAACGAAGCGCTGGTCACCACAGGCACAAACACAGCAGATTGGAATGAATTGCGCATGGAATGCACTTCCATTTCCGTGGTCAGTACAGCAAGCTCAGCGTCTGCAGCACCTTCACGCGCAAGACTCTTGGTGGTCCGCACGCCAGCAATTCCTTCCGATAGAAACGCAGTGATGCGTGAATTCGTCCGCCGCACCAACCGTGAACTCTTGAGGAGTCGCGATTGGAACAGCACCGCCAGCGCCGCCAACACGGGAAGCAGCAGAATCATCCACACCGCCACGTGCCAATCAAGCCAAAGCATGCACGCCGCGCTTCCACTCACGATGGTGGTTGCCCAGAAGGTGTCAAGAATCACCCACGGAGCAATGCCGCTCACCTTGCCGCAGTCGGACGTGACCCGCGAGACCAGCCATCCCGTCGGTCGGCGGTCAAAGTAGCCAAATTGCAGCTCTTGCAGCCGTGCAAACGCCCGCTCGCGCAGCGTGAACGCCAGTCCCGCGCTGATTCGACCCGCCGCGCGGATAAAGAGGAATACCCCTGCGCCAAAGCACAACGCCAGCACCGCCCATGCGCCCGCCAGCCACATGAATCGCTCGCCCATGCCATGTGCAATCGCCTCATCAATCATGGCCGCATTCAAGAGCGGTCGTGCCGATTCAATCGCGGCGATACCAATGCCGCCACCGACCAGTTGCACTGCGGAGCGTCGATCTTCTAACGCCGTACCAATGATCCGCTTCCACAAGCCAAACGAGATCGATCCCGGTGCCGGTGCATCCAGATCGTCATGAACTTCATTCATCGCGGAGCCTCCCCATCACTCGCCACCGCAACGCGCTCTTCATCTTCCAGCTCCGCCTGAATAGCCCACAGGCGTTTGTACAAACCGTCGCGCGCGATCAGTTCCGCGTGCGTTCCATGGTCAATGACACGGCCGTGTTCCATCACCACAATGCGATCGGCCTCAGCAAGCGTTGAGAGTCGATGTGCAATCACAATCGTCGGCACCCGACCGCGCCGCGCGCGCATGGCGTTCAAGATGCGCCGCTCGGTATCGCCATCAACCGCGCTCAACGCGTCGTCCAGAAGCAGAATGTCCGCGTCGCGCACCAAGGCGCGTGCAATGGCAAGCCGCTGTCGTTGCCCGCCGGAAAGAGTGATGCCGCGCTCGCCGATCACGGTTTCCCAGCCGCGCTGGAATCGCAGAACAGAGTCATGAATGGCTGCAGAATCGGCCGCTTCAGCAATCGCCGCCACCGGCAACTCCGGGCGCACAATCGCCACGTTCTCACGGATCGATCGCGAATAGAGAAACGGCGGCTGCAACACGCTGGCAATGCGCGAGCGGAGTAACGAACGGTTCAGCGATCGAATGTCCGTCCCGCCGATCGTGATGCGCCCCGATGTCGGCTCATGGAACCGCAGCAGCAGGGCGGCAAGCGTTGACTTGCCACATCCGCTTGGACCCATGATGGCGACGGTCTCTCCTGCACCCACCGTGAGGTCCACCCCATCCAGCACCGTATTGCCACGCGGGTAGGCAAACCGCACGCCCTCAAATCGAATGCCGCCAGCCGGTAGCACTGCATGCGCCGGCACGTTGTCACTCGCCGAACGCGACGCGCCGCCCGCGGCCTCACCGCGCACTTCATGGCGCACCTCATCGCCCGCATCTTCCGCCGCTGGATCCATGATGGCATGCAGCCGTTCAGTAGCCACCGCCGCCTTGCCCAGATCAGCAAGCATGCGCCCCAAGTGCCGAATCGGCCAGATGTACATATTGGTGGCAAACAGGAAGAAGAAGAACTCACCGGCGCCAAGCGAACCGCCCGACACCAGCGTCAGTCCAACCACCAACACCACCAGAATCTGCGCCAAGCACGTGACATCACTCAACGCCCAGAACTGCGAAAGTCCGTCAAACAAGCGAACATCCGCATCGCGGTGCGCCGCGTTCCGCTCACGAAACTCTTCGCGTTCAAACGATTGCCGCCCAAACGCGCGCACCACCCGGATACCTGCAATGTTCTCCTGCGCTTTCGCGGTCAGGCGCCCCTCGGCCTCATCTTTCGTGCGGAATCGATCGCTCACGGTACGGAAGTACAAGCCTGCGAAAGCAACCACCGGAATCGCCAACACAGTGGACGCAATCGCCATGCGCCAATCGATCGCAAACATCAGCGGTATAGCAATCAGCAACAGCAGTATCGCTCGCCCCATTTCTGCAATCTGATTGGCAAGCACATTCTGCACAGTGTCCACATCACTGGTGGCGCGCTGCAGCAAATCGCCACTTTCATTGGCATCAAAGAAGGGCACCGGTAGACGCACCAGCCGCGCATGAACACGCTCGCGTAGCCGCCGCACGCTGCGCTGCGCCGCACGCGCCGTCATCCATCCGCGCAAGACGTTTAAGAGCCCAGCGGCCACCGCCGCCACCGCAATCACCACGCCCGGCTTCCAGAGATCCGCACGCACCACCTCTGCGCCGCCCAGCTTCTCAATGATCCACGCACTCATGGCCCCCATACGCGTGCCCGGCGCCGAGAACACGCCGTCAATGACCGCCTGCGGAACCAGCGGCACCACGTATGAGAAAGTCGCTGCCAACGCCTGCACGGCAATGGCGCCTGCATAAAGCGGACGATCAGTGCCAAGCACAATCCATAGATCGCCCAGGCGTCCAAGAGCGAACGAAGGCTGACGCTTGGGGATATCCGTCATGAATCATTACTCATAAGCGGAACCACTCCAGCGTCGTTCATCGCGCAACCAACCGTCATCTCACGGCGCCGCGATACCAAACACCGCGCACTCGCCCAAGTCTTCTGCGATCCGCAACAATTGGTTGTACTTCGCAGTGCGATCCGTCCGCGCCGGTGCACCAGTCTTGATCTGGCCGCAGTTCGTTGCCACCGCGAGGTCGGCAATGGTGGTGTCCTCCGTCTCGCCGGAGCGGTGCGACATGATCACGCGGTAGCCGTTGCGCGTAGCCATATTCACGGCGTCGAACGTCTCAGTGAGCGTACCGATCTGGTTCACCTTCACCAGAATCGCATTGGCGCAACCTTCCTTGATCCCGCGCGCCAAGAACTCCGGATTGGTGACAAACAAATCGTCACCGACCAGCTGCACCGTGCTACCAAGGGATTGCGTCAAGCTCTTCCAGCCCTTCCAGTCATCCTCAGCGAGGCCGTCTTCCAGCGAACGAATCGGCCACTTCTTGCACCACTTCTCCCACATGGCAATCATGTCGTCACTGGAAGCAACGCGCTTGGGGTCACTCTTGAAGAAGCGGTAACCCTTCTTCTTCACAGCCTTCGCCTCATTGGCAAGCTCACTCATAGCGGGGTCAAGGCAGATAGCAATCTGCCGACCAAGGTCATAACCAGCCTTCTTGACCGCTTCCGCAATCACTTCGCATGCTGCCTCATTTGACGGAAGATTTGGCGCAAAGCCACCCTCGTCGCCAACGGCCGTGGAGAGTCCCTTGTCGTGCAGCACCTTGCGCAACGTGTGGTAGCACTCAACGCCAGCGCGCATGGCATCGTGGAAGTTGCTGAAACCAAACGGCTGAATCATGAACTCTTGGAAGTCGACGCTGTTGTCTGCATGCTTGCCGCCGTTAATGATGTTGAGCATCGGGGCTGGCAGACGTCGTGCGCCCGCGCCGCCCAGGTAACGCCACAGCGGCATGCGACACGCCGCCGCAGCAGCGTGCGCGGTGGCCATACTGATTCCCAGAATCGCATTCGCACCCAACTTTGATTTAGTGGACGTGCCGTCCAACTCAATCATCGAATGATCAATCGCGGCTTGGTCGCGTGCGTCCATCCCCAACACCAACGGCGCGATCCGCGTGTTGACATTGGAGACCGCCTTCAGAACGCCTTTACCCATCCACTGCTTCTTGTCTCCATCGCGGAGTTCCACGGCTTCGTGTTCGCCGGTGGATGCGCCGCTCGGAACCAAGGCGCGTCCGAACGATCCGCCTTCCAAGGTCACTTCGCACTCAAGCGTTGGGTTTCCGCGGGAATCAAGGACCTGACGGGCGTGGATGGAATTGATTTCAAACATGGTGTGTGCTCCTCAGTGCGGTGTGGCTCGGAAGTGTACGAAACCGCCCCGCGGAAATGCGGCGTTGGTGCACCCCGTATTGTCAGTATTGCTAGTTCGCGTGCCGAACGCATGTCAGGGCGCGATCGCGTCCCAAACATCACGCACCACCCAACTCATCGCGTCCATCGCCGTGTCGGTTCTGCTTGCCAGGTGCGGCGCCAGGTGCGCGTTGGGAATTCCAAGCAGGGGATGTGCCGCGTCAATCGGCTCCGGCTCATGAACATCCAAGATCGCCTGCGCGCCGGGACATCCCCGCAAATGTGCCGCAAGCGCCACGTGGTCCACCACAAAGCCGCGGCTGGTATTGATGAACAAGGCATCCGGCTTCATCGCATTGATCAGCGCCGCATTCACAAATCCACGGTTCGAAGCGCGCCCGTCAATATGCACGGTGACAACATCGCTTGTTGCAAACAATTCAGCAGCGCTCACCGATCGCGCCCCGCGACGTTCAGATTCGGGCACATTCAGTACATCATGAAACACCACGTCAAATCCGATCGCGCGCGCAACATCGGCTACCCGGCGACCCACGCGCCCAAATCCCAGAATGCCCATGCGCAATTCATTCATCTGCCGATGCGCCACCACTTCTTCACGAATCTCATTCCAGCGCGCCTTGCTGACCGGCGCGTCAAGGAACAACCGTGGCCGCAGCGCGTCGCACACTAAGCAGGTGACATACTCAACCACGGCCTGCGTATTGGCATCCGGCGTGTTGAACACACGAACGCCGCGTCGCGCGCACGCAGCCTCATCAATATTGTCCAGTCCAACCCCCGCGCGCCCGACCGCCCGCAGCGCCGGAAGCCGTGCGAGCAGGGCGTCATTGACCTGTGTGTAGGTCCGAACCACCAATGCGGCGGCACGCGGGGCGGCCGCCGCGAAGGCCGCCGACTCCGCATCGCCCACCACTAATTCAGCCCGCTCGGCGAGCCACTTGGCGGCCGGCGCGGCGAGGTGTTCGGTCTGGATGACGGTCATGCGGGCGCTCATGGCGGGAAGGCTACGGCAAATGCCGCAATAAGCCCGAGAACTTGCAAACTTTGCGAACTTTCCAGTTGCCCCATGTCGTAGGGGGAAGCAATACTTGTCCCATAGCCTTGCGTCTTTCACCGTCGCGGCCACCGAACCTCACCATGGATTCGAAACAGCTTCAGATGCGAATCTCCACTAGCGCCATCGCCTTCCTGACCGCCGTAACGGTGGTATTCCCAACAGCCGCGTGGGCCGACGAAATTGGCCGCGATGACTTGGTTGCTCGATTGGGCGCAACCGCTCCCACGGGTGTTAATGTCGGCATCGGTCAAGTAGAGGCTTCGGAGTCGGCGGGCAACTTCGGCCCCAATCGCCTTCTTGCGGAATTCGTCGGCAAGGCATTCACTGACATGAGCGGCGCATCCGGCAACAGTGGCCACGCCACCTTCGTTGGTCAGAATGCCTACGGATCAACAACCAGTATCGCTCCCGGAGTGAATCGCATCTGGGTGTACGAAGCCGCATCCTTTGCGCAGGGTGCCAACCTCAGTTACGGCAATCCTTCCACGTTGCCGTTGGTTGCGCCTGGCTCACTTCGCATCTTCAATCACAGTTGGATCGGTTCGTTTGGAAATGTCACCGCTGACAATGAAGTGCTGCGCCGCGCCGACTATTCCATGAATCGCGACGACACGCTCTTCGTGTGCGGAGAAAATAACGGCACCGGTAGCGCGATGAGTTCACTGATGTCCTGCGGTTACAACGGTATCGCCGTGGGTCTGACCTCTGGCGGGCACAGTGCGGGCGATGTAGCAACGGGTGTCGACGGAACCGGGCGCATGAAGCCAGAACTGGTGGCACCCGGGCAATTCACCAGTTTCTCTACGCCAGTCGTCAGCGCGGCCGCCGCCCTGATGTACGAAACAACCAACACGCTGCCCTACAGCAGCAACACCAATCGTCGCAAGGGCGTCACTATCAAGAGCGCACTCATGTGTGGCGCCACACACAGCGCAACGTGGCAGAATCAAACGCCCACCTCCGGACCGAACCGTGGAATCACCGTCAAGCCGATCGATCCGATCTATGGTGCAGGCACCGTGAATGTTGATCGTTCGCATCGCATTCTCACCGGACTGGAAGCGACTGCATCAAGTACCGCCACCAGCGCCGCGGTTGCAAGCGCCCAACCTCTGTCGTCCTGGGATTACGAAACCTACGCACCCGGGACGCAGCGTCACTACCGCATCGACCTGAACGCCGCCGCCGATGTTTCAGTCCTGCTCGCATGGAACCGAGCCCCCGGCACGCAATGGACATCCGGATCCGCGCCCGGTGTTCTCAACCTCCGCCTTGAACTCAAGAAAGTCATTGCTGGCGTTCCAACATCAATCACCGGCGATGCAGGCATCGGACTCTTTGCAAGCGGCAATGTCGTCAGCGCCAGCGCGGTAGACAACGTTGAGCACCTGTACATCAAGGCGCTCTCCGCTGGTAGCTACGTCCTGAGCGTCACCCGTGATGACGTGCTTTCCATCTCCGCGGGGTCGGCGGTCTCGTGGTTTGTTGACCTTCCGGTGATCTTTGGTGATATTGACGGCAGCGGTGCGGTCAACGGCGCTGATCTGGGACTCTTGCTTGGCGCATGGGGCACCTCGGGCCCTGGCGACCTCAACAACGACGGCGTGGTGAACGGCGCTGATCTTGGATTGCTGCTCGGTTCATGGACGTAAGCACACTCCGTCCGAACACTCCGCAACACAACTAGACTCCGCCCGGGATGCGGACCTCATGGCGTCAAACCTTCCTCTTGGTTGCAATCGTCGCGGTCCTCGGCGTGGGGCTTGTCTATCCCATCCTGCTCACCGTCGACGGCGCATTCCGCACTGATGACGGCGGGTTCACGCTGCGCCACATCGCATCGGTCTTTGAGGATCCCGCCACGCGGCGCGGCTTGCTGAACGCCACGCTGATTGCAGCCATCACCACCACCATTGCCATCCTGATGGCGCTGCCGCT
>CAMDCW010000025.1 GCA_945890745.1 Phycisphaera mikurensis NBRC 102666 | reverse complement strand
AGCATCACCACGCTGAATCGGAGGCGCAGCCCTTCGTGGATGACTGCGCCCCAGAGCGCGAAGAATTGCAAACCGCCATTCGCGTACTCAACGCCGAACTGGCACAGGCCAAGAGCGACACCCTGCGCGCCGTGGCTGACTTTCAGAATTTGCAGCGCCGCACCTCTGAGCAGGAGCCACGTATGCGACAGAACGCCATGGGCATGGTGGTGCGTCAGGTCATTCCGGTGCTTGATCATTTTGACCTTGCGCTTGCTCAGGATCCGGCACGGATGACCGTGAGCGCGGCCATCGATGGCATGCATATGGTTCGATCTGAATTGATCAAGGCCCTGGAGCGGTCGGGTGTGGAGTTGATTCAGCCCAAGACCGGCGATGCATTTGACCCCCACCACGCCGAGGCAATCATGCAACATGCCGCGGCGGGGATTGAAAGCGGGCACGTCAGCATGACGCTGCAGCCCGGCTATCGCTTAGGTGAAACCGTGCTCCGCGCCGCAAAGGTGGCGGTCGCGCCCTGATTGAACCGAAGGAACACCATGCCAACCTACGAATACGAATGCTCGAAATGCGGCCATGCTTGGGAACTGTTCCAATCAATCAAGGCTGAAGCCGAGCGTAAATGCCCCAAGTGCGCCAAGATGACCGCCGTCCGCAAGATCGGGATGGGCGCGGCAATCTTTACCGGCGCGCGCGCCGCTGAGCCAGCCGGTGAAACCGCTGCGAAGAGCGCTGCTGCTACGGTGGAAACCACGGCCACGGCCACGGGCACTGGAACTGAGACCAAGGTTTCCAACACTGACGCAGCGAAGACCAGCGGCAAACCCGCTGACGCAGCGAAGGGCGAGCCCGCGAAGGCTGGCGCAGCCGGCAGCACCGACACTGCCAAGCCAGCCGCCGACACTCCCAAGGCCCCAGAAACCGCCGCACCCGCCGACGGCGGCAAGGTGAATGCAACGCATCCGGCTCGTGAAGGTCGCGGCGCGGGAAATGTGCGCGACGCCATCCAACGCCAACGCAACAAATTTGGCCCTCCCGGTAAGAATCACGGTAAATCGGGTGCAAAGTTTGGCGGCAGCTCCACCCGGCGTGGTCTGCGCTAGACCGTGCAAGTAACCTTGCTGCGTGCCACTCCGATTCATCCAGCGCATTGAAGACCATCTGGCCTATGACAACTATCGCCCCGTCGACATCGACGAGGCGAGGAAGCAGATGCGTGTCAGCACTGACGACGCCGAGGCGTTTGCAGCAGCTGTGGAACGACTGACGGCTGAAGGCCGCCTGGAAGTGGGGCCTGATGGAAAGCTCCGGCTTCCGCGCTACAAGGACGAGGTCGAAGGAAAGCTCAAGCTCAATCCGCGCGGCTTCGGATTTGTGGTGCCGGATCATCCCACCCGCGAAGGTGATCTCTTCGTTCCAGTAGGCCAAACCAAGGATGCATTGAACGGCGATCGCGTGCGCGCCAAGGTGTTGCGCAAGGGCGGCGGCCATCCCATGACCCGCGGCGGAACCGGTGCGCAAGAAGGACCAACCGGACGAATCATTGAAGTGCTCGAACGCGGACAGCAGCGCTTTGCAGGAACGCTGACGAAGTCTGGGCGCGAATGGCTGGTGGTTCCCGATGGACGATCACTGCGCGATCCGGTGGTGGTTCGTGACGCCGGCGCCAAGGGCGCGAAGGCTGGCGACAAGGTGGTCTTTGAGATCATCCGCTACCCCACTGATCTGGATTACGCAGAAGGCGTGATCACTGAGGTGCTCGGCGAAGCTGGGCGCCCGGACGTTGAAACTCGCGCCGTCATTGATGTCTTCCATCTCAAGACTGAGTTTCTGGAAGAAGCGGTCGACGAGGCCCGCGAAGCCACGCGTCGATTCGACCGAGAATCCACTGGTCCGTGGGAAGACCGCGAAGATCTCACGCAGAAATTGGTATTCACCATCGATCCACCCGATGCGCGCGACTTTGACGATGCCATCAGTATCCAGCACGATGCCGTGCGCGGCGATTGGGAACTTGGCGTGCACATCGCTGACGTGGCGCATTGGGTGAAACCAGGCAGCACGCTCGACGAGGGCGCGCGCGAACGCGGCAACAGTGTGTATCTGCCGCGCTTGGTGATTCCCATGCTTCCCGAAAGTCTTTCGAACGGCATCTGCAGTTTGCAAGAAGGCGTGAATCGATTCTGCAAGAGTGTGTTCATCACTTTCGATTCGCACGGCAAGCCGGTTTCGCATCGGCTCTCCAGCACCGTGATCTGCAGCCGCAAGCGACTCACTTACATTGAAGCGCAAGCTGTGATTGATGGCGATCTTGTCAAGGCGCGCGCGCACGCGAAGACGGAGACCGAGTGCGACACGGAAGTCATTGACGCGCTGCATCTCGCGAATCGCTTGGCAAATTTGCTGCGCGAGCGGCGCCGTTCCGATGGCATGATTGCACTGAATCTGCCTGATGTTGACTTGCTGTTTGATGACGCCGGACACGTCAAGGGTGTCGAACGTGAAGACACCAGCTTCACGCACACACTGATCGAGATGTTCATGGTGGAAGCCAACGAAGCGCTGGCACGCACCTTTAGTGACTTGGGCCTCCCGCTCCTGCGTCGCATCCATCCGGAGCCAACATTTGGCGACATGGAAACGCTGCGAACCTTTGCACGTATCGCCAAATTCCGCCTGCCGGAAGAGCCAACTCGCCGCGATTTGCAGGCGTTGTTGCAAGCAACTGCTGAGGGCGAGGCCGCGCGTGCCATTCACTTTGCAGTGCTGCGCACGCTGTCCAAGGCCACCTATTCGCCGGCGCTGGTTGGCCACTACGCATTGGCAAGTGAGCACTACGCGCACTTCACAAGCCCAATTCGCCGCTATCCCGATCTCACCGTGCATCGCGCGCTTGCTGCGTACCTTGATGCAACAGAAAACGGCACCAAGACCGGCGGCAAGAAGCGTCGCGATCTGGCGCATCGACTTGAAGCGGATGATCGAGTGATCGATGAAAGCACACTGGTGCGCATCGGCATGCACTGCAGTGAGACGGAGCGCAACGCTGAGGAAGCGGAGCGCGATCTGCGCACCTTCTTGGTGTTGAGCTATCTCAAAGAGCATCGCATGGCAGATACGTTCGATGCGTTGGTCACCGGGCTCAGCGGTACGTCATTGGTGTTCTTGAGCCTCGAAGAAGTTCTGGCAGAGGGCGCCGCGCGGGTCAGTGAATTGCCTGCGGGGATGACACGCGCTGACCATTGGATCCTGAATGAACTCACTGGCCGATTGGTTGCCCCTCGCAGCGGAATGTCGATCGGTCTGGGCGATCGCGTGCAAGTAACGATTGCCATGATTGACCTGGCGGCGCGCAAGATGGACCTCACGGTTACCAAACTTTCGCCGCGCAAGGACCTGGACAACTTGAGTCCGCGCGACCTCACCAATATCCGTCAGCAAAAGCCTGGTTCTGCCCCGCGCGACGGTGGTGGCTTCGCACCCGGCCAAGGAGAACGAGGCCGCAAGGGCCGCGATCGCTCCAAGTACAAGCAAGGCCGCCGCGGCAAACGCAGCTGGTAAATAGTAAATAGGTGCCGTTCACCACTGTCCCCATTTTGTACGGCCGCATAAACGGCTGCCGTTGCCTACTGTCACTTACTCACGCGCCCCCACTCCGCCTGTTCAAATCTGATCTCTTAGAATCCAAGCATGATCATTGCCATGCTGGTACTTGCGCTGCAGACGCCGCCAACCGCCGCCTCGAACGCGCCACCGGCATCCGCTCCGGTGCCGAGCGCATCTCCCGTTCCGCCAGCGCAAACATCAAGCACACCCGCAGAGTCGCAGCCTGATCTTGCTCGCTCGCTCGAACGCGCGGGTGACAACGTTGCTGAACTCAAGCGTGCGATCGAGTCTATTGAGCCCGCGTACCGCGCCGACATGGAATGGCTGATCGCCACCATGCCGGAGATCGATTTGAAGGCGCTCAAGGCTGAGTTCATATTGAAGAACGTGCGCCTTGCGGAACGCGCGCGGCTGGAGGCTCCATGGGGCAAGGACATGCCGGAGTCCATCTTCCGCCAGTACGTGCTTCCGTACGCAAACGTCAATGAGCGCCGTGATGATTGGCGCCAAGATTTCTTCGATCGCTTCACCAAGGAGGCGTGGAAGTTCAAGGATCCGATCGATGCCACCAAGTGGATCAACGATCATCTTCCTGATGCGCTCAACGTGCACTTTCACGCCACCAAGCGCAAGAAGCCTGATCAATCGCCGTATGAGAGCATGGAACTCAACTACGCAAGTTGCACCGGTCTGAGCATCTTGGTGATCGATGCGTGTCGGGCGTGTGGAATTCCGGCACGCATGGTGGGTTGTCCGGCGTGGAAGAAGGTGCAGGGAAACCACAACTGGGTAGAAGTGTGGTGGAACCGTTGGTACAACGTCGGCGACTCGGGCAGTGATCCGCGCGGCGTGGACTGGGTGCAAGAACGTTGCCTGACCGAAACCGACCCGGACGATTGGGTGCACGCTGTCTATGCAGCCGTGTGGCGGCCAACCAACACGAAGTATCCGTTGGTGTGGGCGTTCGAAATCGAATACGTACCCGCGGTGAATATCACGCGCTTCTATACGGACGCAGTGGAACATCCGGTGACGGTGCCGGGTGGCGGTGCGGCGAACATCGAAGTCATGTGGGCGGGGGAGCTGGTCGCGCGCGGAACGGCGGGGGCGGACGGCAAGGCCGTTCTACCGCTGGCGCGGGGTGGGCAGTTCGAAGTGACATTCCATAAGGCGGATGGGACGAACGTGAAGCAGGTTGTCAAACCCTGAGTTGCGGACTGGGTCGGTGTTGAGGCGCTGCGCGTGCGGACTGGGGGTCGTTGTTGCATCACGGTTTCGTACTGGGGCTCGTTGTTGCATCACGGTTTCGTACTGGCCCGCATTCGCCTTACGAGGACGGCCGCTGAGCGCGGCCCTGTCCTCTCCGGCGCCTGCGGCCAGGTAATCGGGTTCCAAACTGTGCATTTACGCGTCCTGCGTGAGCGAGCCCCCGTAGTGAGCACGGGATCCTCGGTAAGCGGCGTGTGAAACTGAGAAGTCCGGCAGTTGGACGTACGCCCCGTGGGTGCCAACCGGACGAACAGTTTCGCCCGAGGCTAAGCGGAACCTTGTGGAGCGCAGCCGTCCGCGTCCGAGGGTCCCGCGCGCAGCGAAGGGGGCGGTGGACGACCCAACTCACTTCACCGTGCGCCTTCGTACTGGCCCGCATTCGCCTTACGAGGACGGCCGCTGAGCGCGGCCCTGTCCTCTCCGGCGCCTGCGGGCCAGGTCATGATCTTCGGAAGCACAGTGGTGTTGACGCCGTTGGTAGCGCAGTGAGGCCCCGAAAATGGGGACAGGGGTGAACGGCACCTATTTCGGCATCGGGCACATGGTGACTTTGGTTCCCCAGGCTGGGCCAAAGACTTCGGCTAGGAAGTCCTTCACCATTTCCAGGCTGCGCGCGTCCGCAAGCGGGTTGTATTGCATGCCACCCTTCGCGTCTTGCGCCGCTGGGTTGGTGAATGCGTGGCCGCAGCCACCGAATGCGTGCAATTGCCAATCAGCGCCGTGTTCCGTCATTTCACGTGCAAATGCTTCGACTGCGTCGGGGCGTGCCATGGGATCGCTCCAGCCGTGCAGTGCTAATACCTTGGTCTGCATCTGCGCGGGTCGCTGTAGTTTCGCGGCATCGAATGAGCCGAGCAATCCGTGCAGGCTCACCGTTCCGCGGATTCCACTCATGCCCGCGCGCGCTAGGTCAAGAACGCACAATCCACCGAAGCAGAATCCGATTGCGCCAATGCGCTCTGAATCCACCATCGGAAGCGACTTCAGATGTCGCACGGCTGCCTCCATACGCTGACGTAGCAGTGCCCGATCGCTGACAATCGGCGTCATCAATGCAGTGTTCTCCTCAGGAGTCGTGCCGCGCTTGCCTTTGCCGTACATGTCGACCGCCAGCGCCGCATAGCCGAGACCGGCGAGCCACTCCGCTTTTTCCGTTTCCAGCGCAGAGCATCCCGACCATTGATGGAACACCAAGACCGCCGGTCGACGCATTTCGCGTGCGCCGTCGTAGGCCAAGAAACCTTCAAACTCAGTGGATCCGTCGCGGTATGTCTCGTTCGCTGCGTGCATGGAAGTTCCTCGTTCAACTAGCGGGCGTAACCACTCTCTTGGAAAGCGGGCGTGGAGCGGCATCCTATGGAAGCTGCGGCTGCGCATGGCAAAAAAAGAAAGTGCAAAGAAAAAGGGCGGCCACTGCTAGTGCCTTTCCGCGCAGGCCTGAAGATGCGCGTCATGCGAAACCTCTCACATATCCCCGCTCGAGTCTTGGTTGCCGGTTTCACCGTGAGTTGCGCGGTCATCGCGCTTGCGGCATCGGCAGCCAATGACGCACCACGCTGGCGCCCAGTACGCACGGAGATTCCGGCACGACCGGTCTCCGGCACATTCGGCCCCGCGGTTGCGGTGACTGAGGGCCGCCTTTGGATCGGCCCGGCGCGCGACACGGATGTCGGCGACGGACCGCCACAGGTCACGGCCTTCGGCATCCGCGCCGGTTTCGGGCTGCCCTCGTTCGACCCGGTCATGGTCGAACATCCGGCAGCCGCGCGGAATGCGGGGTTTGGACTTGCGCTTGCGGCAGCACAGGGCATCTGCGTCGTGGGTTCACCACACGCAGGCTGCCGCGAGCGCGGATGCGATTCGGGGCAGGTGCATCTGGTTGCACACGATCACGACGGATCGTGGTCAGTCGACGAGGTCACCTGCCCTGACGCAAATCCTGCGTCGGAGTTTGGCGCAGCGGTGGCCACGGATGGCCGCACGATCGTGGTGGGATCGCCACGCGCCGACTCGCCGGACCGCGATGGTGGTGCAGTCGACATCTTTGAAGTCGGACCAGCGCCAGCTTACGGAGTGACATTCGTCACACGTCTGCGCCCACCGTCACCACGCGCCAGTGCACGATTCGGTGCAGCTGTGGCGGTCAGCGCCGACTGGATCGCCATCGGCGAACCCGGCGCCGGCGAAACATATCCCCGTCCAGGCGTCGTCCACCTTGTGCACCGCAGCGCGGATGGGTGGAAGATCGAGTCATCCTTGCGTGCACCCGCGGGCGCGGTCGGCTGGTTCGGTACCAGTGTCGCGCTCGCGGGCTGCGAGCTGCTGATCGGCGCGCCGGTTGCACGCGCAGTTGGATCAACGGTGTCGTGCGGGGCCGCGGTGCACTGCTCGCTCAAGGACGGCCAGTGGCTAACACGCAGAGTGATCGTTGCACCCAGCGGCCGTGCGGGCGACGCTTTCGGAATGGCGGTGGCGCTCGGAAATGGTTGGGCAGCCATCGGCGCACCAGGTACCGATGGGCCAGCGAACGATCGCTCCGACTCCGAAGACGTCGGTGCCGCATGGGCCGTGGAACTTCGCTCGCTCGCCATGGAGCGCCTGCTGGCACGAACCCCACGCGCCGGCGATGGATTCGGAGCAGGACTTGCATTTGGAACCGCGCACGGAAGCACACGCACAGGCCCGCGCTACTTCCTTGCCGTCGGGCATCGGCAAGACCAAGAACGACCGCTTGAAGCTGGATCGGTGGATCTCTACAGCTATAACGGTCCCATGCCCGTGCTGGTGGCGGGATCAGTGGGGCTGCAATCAGCGGGCGAACAATCAAGGTCCGCGTCCTCCATGGCCAGCGCCGCTGAAGCGTCGGTGACCGCGGCCGGAACCCAACCATCGGAGGCAGCGCGTTCAACCGCCTCACGCCCGTAGTGGCGATCAATGACTGCCGCCCACTCGCTGGCATCCTCGCAGCGAATGAAATCCTGCTTCACCGCGTATGGATGCGGATGATGTTGCGCAAACTTGATTCCAAACTTACGCATATGCCGACTGGTGCGCCGCGCACCATGAATCACTTCACTAAATCGATAATGCGCCAACAACACTTCGCGCTGCTCATCAATAGTCGGCCCGAACGGCGTGAGCCCGGCCATCATCTGCCGCGCTTGCCTAAATATCCATGGATTGCCGATGCAGCCGCGCGCCACACTCACCCCATGCACGCCGCACATGTCAATCATCCGAAAGATGTCGCGCACTGTCCAGATGTCACCCGATCCAAACACGATGCGATCCGGTCGGCGCTTCATCAAATCGCGGAGAAACTCCCAGCGCCCCGGACCGGCGTATTTCTGCTGCACGGTGCGACAATGCACGGTCGCCCACACATAGCCCATCTCGTACGAGGCTTCAAAGATTTGTTCAAATGCATGCGCCATCTCCGGCGTGTCGTCAAAGGAACGCCGCAACTTCACCGTGCAGGGAATGTTGGCTGGAACGGCTTCGCGAACCGCGCGCAGTACGCCAATCGCCTCTTCCGGGAATGCCAAGAAATGCCCGCCGCGCGCCTTGCGCTTGATTTTCTTGACGGGGCATGCCAAGTTGACGTCGATCACCTCATGTCCCATGGCCGCAAGAATTTCTGCTCCGCGAGCAATCTCATCAGGCCAACTTCCCATGATCTGCCCGGCCAATGGATGATCACCAACCCCCGCCGCACAGTTGTCTTCAATCTCTCCCATACCGATCTCACTGGCGATGAGATCCGGATCTTCCTTGCGGCGCCCTTTGCCGCCATTGATCAGCGTGCGATCAAGGAGCGCCTCCGTGACACAGAATGGAGCACCATGCATGCGCGCCACTAGCCTCATGGCGCCGTCGGAATATCCCGCAAGCCCCGCTTGGAAGAACGGCGCGTCGAACCCGGGGACTGCCGCCGGAATCCGCGGATCAATGCGCAACAGCCGCGCCGTCTCTTCAACGGAACGCGAAAGCTCGCGAGGGGGAATGCGGGAAGGGTTGAGTTCAACGCCCATAGATGCCCGGCGCGGCGCGGGTGCAGCACCCACTGCGGGCGAGCACGGCACGCCCTGCGCCGATTTTGTGGATACTACGTAGCCGATGCATCGCCAACGCATGAACTTCATCGCCTGCGCGCTCTTGCTAGCCGTGGCACCGGTTGCATGTCAGCGTTATCCCTATGACCCGGATAAGGCAACTCGTCCATTTCCAAAGCAGTTGAAGCAGGCGTCCATGGTGGACATCCAAGTGATCCCCACGGTGACTGAGGGCACCATCAAGGTGGTGAACCCCACCGCCGTTTCATATCGAAACTTCGATCTTTGGATCAACCAGCGCTATGTACGGCACGTTGACGCGCTCCTTGCCGGCGAGAGCCTTGATCTAGCGATCGAGTCCTTCTGGGACGAACGCGGCGAAGGCCCATTCCCGGGCGGATGGTTTCGCTACTTTGAACCCACCCCGATTGTGCTCGTACAAATCCAAGTCACCCCGGAATCGCCACTGATTGGATTGATCTCCAAGCCGCCGGAAACCGCGAAACGCTGAAGTCACTGATCAGGGCGCGTTGCCAGACAGTGAGTACGCGCGACGCAGAACACCCATCGCCAAGTCGGTGATGAATGGATCGGGAGCAAAGGTGATGCTCGACCACGCTTTGACAATCACCAGATGCGCGCCCAGCAAGACCGGAGGTTGCGCAACAGCAGCCTTGGAGCCCGGCGCAACTTGATCACCAGCTTTGCCATCCGCTCCAGGCCGGCCTGATGTTGGAGTCGGTGCCACTGCGACCGTGGCTTGCTCTGCATCCGGACCAGCGACGCTTGGCTGAATCTGCACTTCAACAATCGTTGGGGCCAAGGTGTCGCCGTAATACAGGAACTGCAAACGGCCCGTGCGTGGATCACTGCCCTGCGCACCGGCCACCGCACCCGACCGGCCCACCGATCGGAATCCCTCACTCAGTAGCGCGCCCTTTGCTTCGGCATACAAGCGGTCGCTCCGACCTTCAACGCCGATCTGCTGCGAGCAACCACCCATGCCAAACCCAAGCAGCATGAGGGCAAGCACCAGTAGCGGATACGTCGAGCGAAGCTTCATCTACCGGCAAATACCGCCAATAAACGATCGAGTTGCAACCCCGCACGCAGGTATTCAATGACCAATAACGATCGCATTCACCCCCCCGCGCCAGTCATCCCAACCCAAGCCGCTCCCGCTTGGCTTCCCACTCGGCGGTTTCACGCTTGTTGTCCGTGGCGAGCGGCTGACCGGTTCGCATCGCTTCGATCTCCAGGCGCGTGAGGTGCATCGATTCCAAACGATAGTCCTCAAAGGCCTCCGCACTCACCGGAACGATCGGCTTGAGCAGGTCATACATCGCCTGCGCAAAGACCTGGATCTCCAGCTGCGCATGCGGATCAAGACGCAACGAAAGGAAGTGGAAGATGTTGTGCAGATCGCACTTCCAATACCACTCGGTGTAAACGCTCACCGGCAGAGCCGCACGCGCCAATTCGCGCGCCACGCCCTTCTCCGTCAAGCCAATGTAATCCTGATAGAGAAGTTCAGCCTTCTCCAAGAGCTGCATGAACTCCTCAGCCGTGCCAACATCGATCGGCTCGTCGCCGCCCTGTCGGTTGGACTTGGACTGCTTACGCACCGCATCAATATCCGGGCGATAGAAGCGATCCGGAACGATCGAGTAGCGCGCTGAATACTCATTCACATTGGCCGTGCGATGGCGAATCCACTGCCGTGCAACAAAGATCGGCATGGCAATATGGAACTTAAATTCCACCATTTCAAATGGCGTGGAATGCCGGTGCCGCATCAGGTACCGAACCAGCCCGCGATCTTCATTGACATGCTTGGTGCCTTGGCCGTAGCTCACGCGCGCGCTCTGCACAATGGCAAAGTCTGCAGTCTTGCCCTCCGGTACCAGCCGTGGCATGCAGTCCACCAATGCAACAAAACCATGATCCAAGCACGGAATCTCCCAGCGCGACGCTCCGTCCATGACATCGCGCAGCGGAGCTTCAGGCGGAACAATCTTGATAGCCGGTGAGGTTGCGGTTGAATGCTTGGATGCGGTGCTCACTTCACTTCTCACTTCTCGCCGCGAGGGGCGCTGTTACTTTCCGGAGCACTTGCGCCGCCCGGCGCACGCTCACGAATCTTGTCTTTGGCGTACTCCGCCATCCATCCATTCACTGTGTCTACCGTTCCAAAGGTACTCGGAAGACCCTTGGTATTCAGGTTGGGAACAACATCGGCAGTCGCTCCCCAACTGATTCCGATCATCGTCTGTGCGGTACCCAGCGCAATCGGTGGCAGTCCGCCCATGGCAGATTCATACGACGAAGGCCAGGGCTTTCCAGTCGGGGGCGCTACGCCAGCAGTGGATACTTCAATCGCCTTATCTGAGGTCGGAAACGCGCCGTTGTTGGAACTGGCGTAGCACAAAATGCTCCACGCCACGGATCGAAGCGCCGCGTCCGTCTGCTTGGCACGATCACGCGAAGCACGGGTCACCATGAATCCCCACACCGACACTGAAATGCACACCAATACAAAGATCACTGCCACCCAAACAATCACGCGGCGATTGCGAGCGGCCTGCTCAGGCGTCATCTGCGGCGGATACTCGTTCATCGTTCGATCTCCTCAGCCAACATGCGCTGACGCTCGGCGCGTTTCACTGCATCAACACGCGGGTCGCACTCTGGCACCGCAAGCAGGAGTCGCTTCGTATACGGATGCTGGGGATTCCCAATCACATCTTCGCGCGAACCTTCCTCCACAATCTTGCCATCTTTCATCACTGCAATGCGATCGCACACATGATGAATGACCGCCATGTCATGGCTAATGAACAGGTAGCTCAAACCAAGTTGCTCCTGCAAATCACCTAACAAATTCAAGATTTCACTCTGCACACTCACGTCAAGCGCGCTGGTTGGCTCGTCGCACACAATCAACTTGGGTTGCAATCCAAGCGCGCGTGCAATTCCAATGCGTTGCTTCTGACCACCAGAAAATTCGTGCGGGTACCGATCCGCCGCGGCGCGCCACAGACCGCATTGCTCCAACAACTCCTCCACCCGCTCACGCAACGCGTCACCGGTAGCGATGCCATGCACTTCTAGTGGTTCACCCACGATGCGCCCCACGCGCATGCGCGGATTCAGGCTGCCGCCCGGATCCTGGAAGATGATCTGCATGTCACGACGAATACGGCGCATGTCGGCGGCGTTCTGCCGGAATACATCCTTACCCTCAAAGAGCACTTGTCCGGATGTGGCCTGCTGAAGCGCCAAGACCGTACGCCCCACCGTGGTCTTACCGCAGCCAGACTCGCCCACCAACCCCAGCGTCTCGCCGCGGCGAATCTTGAAAGACACGCCGTCCACCGCCTTGTGTTGGCCAATCACCCGCTGCAGTACACCCTTGCGAATCGGGAAATGCATGTGCAAATCGCGCACATCAAGGATCACTGGCTGTTCGCCAGAATGTTTCGGGGATTCCTGTGCAGGGGCGACCATTGGGAGCAGGGATGCTATCCGGCACCGCAGGCGCCGTCAGCGCAGCGGAACTTCAACATCCCGTTCCGTCCCGTCCGGCCGCAGGACCGTCATGTTGGCCGCAGGCGGTGCGGCAATCCGGACACGCCCCACCGTACTCCGGGCGAGGCGCACCCACAGGTCATCAACGGACGCCACTCGCTGCCCCTCAAGTTCAACGATCAGGGAGCCCGCTGGGACATCTGCAGCGATCGGCCCTTGCGAAGCGCCAACCAACACGCCCGGTCGCCCACCGCGCGAACTATTCGTTAACTCAGAAAGCCCGGCACGCTGAAATGTTTCAAGAAAGAAACCGGCGTTGACACTCGGATCCATCGTGGCAAGCGTGACTCGCAACTCAATACGTTCGCCCGTTGCGCTATTTGATTTCGCACGCCACACCGCCACTGGCAATTCCGTGCCGGGTGCTTTAGTGCCCACTTCACTGAGCACTTCATCACGCGAATCAATGCGTCGATCACCAAGCGCGGTGATGACGTCGCCAAGCCGAAGCCCTGCGTTCGCGGCGGGGCTACCGGGAGTGATTGAGGTAATCACCGCACCTTCACCCTGAAATCCTTCGGCAACCGCGCGAAAGATGGGATTCCGCGAAGACATGGTCTTCAACCGTTCCGCATCGACCATACTCACGCCCATGAACCCGCGCGTCACACTTCCGCTTGCAATCAATTGCGTGACCACGTTCTCAGCAATCGACATGGGAATGGCCAATCCAATACCTGCAAACTGCCCACTGCCAACAGTACTACCGCGTCCCGTGGCGATAGCGGTATTGATGCCGATCACGCGACCACGCACATCCGTCAACGGACCGCCCGAGTTTCCCGGATTGACTGCTGCATCCACTTGAATGAAGCTCTCGTATTCCACCTCGGCAAGTCCGGCACTGCGCCCCACTCCAGAGACGATTCCGCTGGACATACTGAATCGAAACTCAAACGGCGAGCCAAACGCAAACACTAAATCACCCTGCGCAGGAAGCGTGGCGGTGCGCGTTGCCGGCAGCAATCCATCGGCTTGAATATGCAGTACCGCAATGTCAGTGCGCGGATCAAGTCCAACCAGCGTTGCCGGATGAAGCGATCCATCATGCAGCTGCACTTCAAGCGCAGTTGCTCCATCCACCACATGCGCATTGGTCACGACGTTGCCGCTCGCGTCCCAGATCCAACCAGAACCAGATTGCGTAAACGAACGCGCCCCAAGCCGCCCCTTTGCTTCACCCGCAACACTGACATGCACTACCGCCGGTTCAACCGCAGCAGCGATATCGCGCATCGATGCACTCATCGCTTCCAAGGCATTGGTACTCGCCAGTCGATCCGCCGCAGCATCCATGGAGCGCGCGGTGCGCTCCACCTGCGCAAGCCGAATCAACGCAGGGACAGTCCAAAGACTCACCGCCGCGGCTGCCAACAACAGCGCCGCGGGAAGCGCGCGAAGCAAGCGGGATTCACTCATGATGTATGGCCAGCCATCTGTTGCAACCGCGCCAATTCATCGGGCGCGATCGTGTACGGATGCTCGCCAAGATCGCCATCGCGAACGCGGTCGCGCCACACCCGCGCGGCGCGTTCGATTTCTGCGCCCACTGCAGCCAATGGACGCGCAAAGGCAGGCTGCCAATGCGTCAATCCAAGAAGATCGTTGAGGACGACTACCTGGCCATGACACGCCGTGCCAGCACCGCAGCCAATCACTGGAACCGTCGCCCGTTCCACCACCAACTCCGCAACTTCTGCGGGGCACGCCTCAATGAGCAGCATGGATGCGCCCGCCGCTTCAAGGGCCGCAGCATCATGCAAGATGCGCAATGCGCTCTCAGCACTTCGCCCTGCGCTCGTGTATCCGCCCTTCATCTTCGCTTGCTGCGGACGGCTACCGATGTGCGCCACCACCGGAATACCGGCGCGCGCGAGCTTCTCAACCAGCGGCGCGAACGAACGATCGAGTTCCAACTTCACGCAGTCCGCGTTGCCCTCAGTCATGAATCGACCAGCGTTCCGAATCGCCTCTGCATCATCCGCTTGGTAACTCATGAACGGCATGTCCGCCATCACAATGCGTGACGGCGCGCCGCGCTTGACGGCGGCAGTGATGGTGACCATGAAATCAAGCGGCGCGTTGATGGTGGACTTGTAGCCCAGAATCATCTCCGCGGCGGTGTCACCAACCAGCAGCACTTCCAGGCCGCTCTTTTCCAGCCAGCGCGCCGTGGTGGCGTCGTAACACGTGAGGCAGGAGAATTTTGCGCCAGACTTCGCCATGCGGCCAAGGTCGCGCAATGTCAGATTCGTTGGAGCGTCAGCCATACCGGGAGTGTAAATGGGGACCGCCACCATCGCCGTACAGTGCAGCGGCAATTTCCAGCGCCGGTTATCAGCGGCGCATCGGGTTCTGCACCACATTATCGCGGCCACAGACGATCAGGTCGGCAATCTCAATCACTTCCTTGAAGCTTTCCTGCGCCTGCTCAAGGCTGAAGACCGGCGACAGCACTTTGCCCTCCGCAAGATGCTCGTAGGTAGCAACCGTGTCCCCCGCCACCAGCACCGTGGCGCTTGGCTGCGGCAACAGCAGCCCGCACGAGCCCTGCGTCACCCCGTACAGCGGGAACAAATCAACGCCCATCGCCAGCGTGTCCGGCGAAGACTTGCAGCGCTGCAACAGCGTGATCTCCGCGCGCAATGACTTGGCAAGATCGCTGTCGCCCGCCCCCTCGGCTTCTTGGAACTTCGCCACAAGTTGCGCACCAACACTCTCGCGTTCCAATTCACCAACGAGCCACTGCGCATCATCGAACGCGGTAATGCCGCGCCGCCGCATCGGATGGAAATTAGTGAGAAACACGTGCGTGATCGCTTCGGGCTTCAGACCGCTGCGCTCCAAGAGGCGCGGAACCAGAATCTGCTCTGGTAGCGAAGGATCAACCAAGATCTTGGCATCACCCGCGTCGATCAGCGTGGTAGTCGCATGCGCCGGCCGCACATCGCCGCGCTCGCCCCACAACGGATGATGCGCGAGCGTGCCGATCGAGATAACGCGGAAGTGTGCCATGGGGGAAGTGTAAGACACGCCGCTGCTCGATCGATGTTGCTGGTCCGTTGAAGCACAATGACGTGCCCAAGCAGCGGCGCAAGACCTATTGGGGGTAGATCAGCCACCAATTGCCGTGAATCCCGTTGCAACGCCGCGGCGCTCAGGCAGTATCTCTCCGGTGATGGTTCCGCCGTTGCTCCTGGCTCTGCGTGCCGCGGCGGTTGCCGTCGGTGGTTCTGCAGCCGCAATGGGTGCATGGGGAGACGTTGGCACTCCGGCGCCGGCGCTACGTTCCGCGCCCGCGGTCGACTTCACCCGCGACATCGCCCCCGTACTCGCCGCGCGCTGCTTCCAGTGCCATGGTCCGGATGCCTCGAGTCGCAAGTCCGGCCTGCGCCTCGATACGCGCGCCGGCGCGCTGAAGGGCGGCAAGAGTGGCAGCGCGGCGATCGTTCCAGGGAAGCCCGAGGAGAGCGAACTGCTTGCGCGCGTGATGAGCACGGACGCCGATGAGCGGATGCCGCCCGTCGAAGGGCATGTGGCGGTGACGGCCGCGGAGATCGATGCGCTGCACGCGTGGATCACGGCCGGCGCGCCGTACGCGAAGCATTGGTCGTGGGCGGCGTTGCCCGACGGTGCGGCGCGCACCGATATGTTGCATGTGGATGTCGCTGCGTCCACCGATCACCATTCCTGGCTGCGCCGTGTTCACTTCGACATCGTCGGCCTGCCGCCATCGCTAGACGACGTCCGCACCTTCGATGCCGACCACTCGCCCGCCGCACGCGAGCGCGTGGTCGACACACTCCTCGCCTCGCCGCGCTACGGCGAACGCTGGGGCCGCCACTGGATGGACGTGATGCGTTATGCGGAGACGCTTGGCCACGAATTCGATTACTCCGTCGACGAAGCGTGGCGCTGGCGCGACTGGGTGATCCGCGCGTTCAACACCGACGTGCCGTACGCGCAGTTCGTGCGCGAGCAGATCGCGGGTGACCTGCTGTCCACGCCGCGCCTGAACCCCGCGGACGGCACCAACGAAAGCGTTACCGCCACCGGCTGGTGGTGGATGACGCAGAGCACGCATGCGCCGGTGGACGTGCGCCTCGACCAGGCCGAGCGCGTGGACAACCAGATCGACGTGGCGACCAAGGCATTCCTCGGCACCACCGCCAGCTGCGCACGCTGCCATGACCACAAGTTCGACGAAGTCTCGCAGCGCGACTACTACGCGTTGTTCGGCATCGTGAAGAGCTCGCGCCGCGCGTACGCGTACCAGGATCCGCACGGAATCATCGGACTCGCGGTGAAGACGCTGCGCATGGGCGAGGACACAGGTCGCACGATCGCGCGCGCCGATGGCAGCAACGCCGAGTGGGAGCGCGCCGCCGCGCAGGCCAAGGCGGCCGCGAAACCTGCACCTGTTGGCGCCACGTGGACCTTCGACCGCGGCACGTTCGATGGATGGACCGCCAGCGGCTGGGCGTTCGGCGAAACGCCCGTCAACTGCGGGGACCGCATTGCGCCGGACGGACACGCGCCAGTCACGGTGGCGGGCGGTTGGGCGTTCAGTGGTGCGCTCTCCGACAAGTTGCAGGGCACGCTTCGTTCGCCCACGTTCACGGTGCCGGAAATCGGCATCGGCGTGCGCTGCGCGGGCAGCAAGTGCAGACTGCGCTTGGTGATTGACGGCTACTACTTGGATGACCACAACGCGCTTCTTTTTGAGAGCTTCACCCAAGCCGTCGACCACCCCAACGAATGGCGCACGCACGCGTGGGACGCCAAGCGCTACGCGGGCGAGCAGGCGTACATCGAGGTGATCGATGACGGTGACGGATGCATTGCGATGGACTGGGTATCGCTCGGCATGGTGACGGGGAAGGATCTGGAGCCTGCGCCGTTTGAGGGCGCGCCCGGCGCCACAAGCAACACCGATGCGGACGCAACGCTTGCCGCCAGCACCGCACCGGCCCTAACGCCCACGCTCGACATCCCCGGCCCCATGCGCGTCCTCGCCATGGAAGATGGCACGGGTATGGACAGTCCGCTCTACGTCCGCGGCGTGGCACGCAACGCGGGCGACACGGTGCCACGCGGCATGATCACCGCGCTGCGCAGCGATAAGCCGGGCGCCGACGGCTCGGCCACCGTCACTGGAAGCGGTCGCTTGCAACTGGCCGACGAGTTGGTCTCGCCGCGTAACCCGCTCACGTGGCGCGTCATGGCCAACCGCGTGTGGCACCACCTGACGAGCCGCGGCATCGTGCCCAGCACCGATGATTTCGGCGTGCTTGGGCAGGCGCCCGCGGACAAGGCGTTGCTTGATGAACTGGCCATGCGCCTACGCGCGCACGGCTCGGTGAAGGAACTCATTCGGCAGATCGCGCTGAGCTCCGCGTATGCCGCGGCCGATCGCCCGCTCCGGCGCCTGGACGCGGAGACCCTGCGCGACGCGATGATCAGCGTGGCTGGCGGACTGGATCTCACCATGGGCGGCCCGAGCATCCCCGTACACCTCACTGACGCCATGCAGGGCCGCGGACGTCCGGGCAACAGTGGCCCGCTCGACGGCGCGCGCCGCCGCAGCGTCTATCAGGAGGTGCGGCGCAATTTCCTCAACCCGTTCATGCTGGTGTTCGACGAACCAATTCCCACCACCACGGTGGGCGCGCGCAGTGTCTCCAACGTCCCCGCGCAGGGGCTCACGCTGATGAACGACCCGTTCGTCCGCGGCCAGGCCGAGCGCTGGGGTGCGGCGATGGCGGCCCGAGCGGCCGGAGCCTGCGCACTGTCGAGTGGGTTGCCAGACATCGCCGCGCGCACGGCCACGCAAGACACCGTGCGCGCCATGTGCATGGCGGCCTACGCGCGCCCGACCACGGAAGAAGAGGTAATGAACGCCGTGGCGTTCTTGGGCGTATCCACCGATGCCGCGCCGACTGTCCCGGATGCGAATGCGTGGAGCGACCTCGCCCACGCGATCCTGCTTTCTGCGGAGTTCCGATTCCTGCGCTGAGGCGCAACCCACCATGCATTGCGGCAAGTACCAACCCCACGCCATCTCCCGTCGCGACATGTTGCGTCGCAGCGCATGCGGCTTCGGTGCCGCGGCGTTTGCCGGGATGTTTGCGCAAGTGATTCGCGCGGCAGAGGCGGCCGGAAGCTTGGGTGCAGGCGCCGGCGCTTCCGGCGCGGCGGGCGCAGCCGCCATCGGCGCCGCGCGCGTCGCCGGCCCGCACTTCACCCCCACCGCGCGCAGCGTGATCTTCCTCTACATGGACGGCGGTCCGTCGCAGATGGATACGTTCGACCCGAAGCCAGCGCTCGCGAAGTGGAACGGCAAGCCATTCCCCGCGAGCATGGAGCCGACGCAGTTCAACAACAACGGTGCCACGCTCGGTAGTCCCTGGGAATTCACGCGCCACGGCGAGTGCGGCCTGGAGGTCTCGAGCCTCTTCCCGCACGTGGCGCGCTGCGCCGACGAACTCTGCGTAGTGCGCTCGATGACCAGCAAGTTCAACGAGCACACGAACGCCAACTACTTCCTGCACACGGGCGCGAGCATCGTGGGGCGGCCGAGCATGGGCGCGTGGGTTTCCTACGGCCTTGGCGATGCGCGCAACGACCTGCCGAACTTCGTGGTGATCAACGGCGGTCTGATCCCGCCGGGCGGGCGCGAGCTCCTCGGCAACGGGTTCCTGCCGTCGGCATACCAGAGCAGCCTGTTCCGTCCCCAGGGCGATGGCATGCCCAACGTGCACGGCGCGCTGGAAACGCAACGCCAGCGAAAATTGCTTGATTTCTCAGGGCAGATGGACGAGGCATTCGCCAGCCGCGCGGGTCGCCCCGACGCGCTCGAGGGTGCCATCCACAACGCGGAGCTGGCGTTCGCGATGCAGTCGAGCGTTCCCGATCTGATGGCGCTCGACGGCGAGACCAAGGAGGTCCGCGAGTTGTACGGCCTGGACGCCGAGTACGAGCCCACGCGCATCTTCGCGCGCGAGTGTCTGCTGGCGCGCCGCATGGTGGAGCGCGGCGTGCAGTTCATCGAGCTGCTCTGCCCGCAGACCGGCGGTAACGATCGCTGGGACCAGCACTCGAATCTCAAGAATGGCCACGAGGACAACGCACGTGCAGTCGACCAGCCAATCGCGGCGCTCCTCATGGACCTGAAGCGGCGCGGCCTGCTTGAGCAGACGCTCGTGGTCTGGGGCGGCGAGTTCGGACGTACGCCGTTTGCGCAGGGCACCGACGGCCGCGACCACAATCCCCACGGCTTCACCGTCTGGCTCGCCGGCGGCGGCATCAAGGGCGGCATCACGTATGGGTCAACCGACGAGTTCGGCTACAAGGTGGCGGAGCATCCCGTGGAGATCCACGACCTGCACGCCACCATGCTCCACTGCTTGGGCTTCGACCATCGTCTCCTGACCATGCGCTTCGGCGGGCGCGACATGCGACTCACCGACGTGCACGGGCGCGTGATGCGCGAGTGGCTGGCGTAAGGCGCTCGATGGCAAGCACCCTCAAGCCTCCCCGCCCCCATGATGCTCCGCCGCGAGTTTGCCAAGCGGATTCGTGGGGTCGCCCTTCTTACGTGCCAACGCGTCGATGACGCGCTTCGGCACCAGCGGCACCAGCTTGTCAAGCGTTCCGCCAAACGCCGCAATCTGTTTGATCAAACTGGAACTGGTGTATGCGTAACTCTCGCCGGTCACTACAAACACCGTCTCGATGTTTGCGACCTGGCGATTGGTGATTGCCAACTGACATTCGTTGGCAAGGTCGGTGACGTTACGAATACCACGCACAATGGCCACCGCGCCAACCGATCGCGCAAAGTCGACCGTGAGACCGGTGTACACCTCCACGCGAACGGGCGCGCCCTCGGGTTCTGCCTTGAGCATGTCCGCCACACATCCGCGTGCAAGATCAAGGCGCTCTTCAAAGCTAAAGAGCGCCGGCTTGCTTGGGTTGTGACCGATCGCCAACACAATCTCATCGAACATCCCGCGCGCGCGCGCCAACACATCAAGATGCCCGAGCGTGATCGGATCGAAGCTGCCGGTGTAAAC
>CAMDCW010000024.1 GCA_945890745.1 Phycisphaera mikurensis NBRC 102666 | reverse complement strand
TAAGCGGCGTGTGAAACTGAGAAGTCCGGCAGTTGGACGTACGCCCCGTGGGTGCCAACCGGACGAACAGATTCGCCCGAGGCTAAGCGGAACCTTGTGGAGCGCAGCCGTCCGCGTCCGAGGGTCCCGCGCGCAACGAAGGGGGCGGTGGACGTCTCAACTCACTTCAACCGCACCCCGAAAATAGGGACAGGGGTGAACGGCACCTATTTATCGCGACCGGCCCGCTGTACTGGGGGGCGCAATCGCCTTCCCAGTACAGCGGTATGACGCCGGTTCAATTCAGGGGCATGCACCCCATGCTCCCAGGAGCAATCCAAGGTCAGCGCCCGTGATGGCGCCGTCGCCGTCGAGGTCAGTGTTGCAACCCGAGCATGGACCCCATGCGCCGAGCAGTTGACCCAAGTCTGCACCGTCAACGACTCCATTTCCATTCAGGTCATTTGCACACGCCGTGCGCAAGGTGCCCGTGGCAATCGAATCCAACAGCGTGGCGCCCACCGGTGCAGACAGTTGCACAGTGAATTGCTTCGTGCCACTGGCAGCCTGCGCAGGAACTACTACGGATACTTGACCTTGAAGCTGCCCAGCAGGGATGGTGAGAACTCCTGATGCAGACAGGTAATTGATGCCCGCAAGCGCGGTTCCGTTGGCGGTACCCCAGGTCACACTGACGGCGCTGGTTGGAGCCTCCGAAAGAGTGATGGGGAAATCAATTCGCTGTGAGGCGGCAGCTCCAGAGCCAATCAGTGGTGCCTGGCTTGCTTGGATATAGGCCATCTTGGCGGTATCCACGGTGGTCCAGTCATCCTTGAGAATTCCGCCAGTGTCGCCACTGTTGGGATTCAGGCTCCAGTACGTCCAGCTCATGCCCAGTTGGCCAGGAGGTAGATCACGACTGCCATCGAGGTTCAAGTCACCATCGATGTAGTCGGTCAACTTGTCAAGCCATTGCGCGTCGCTGGTGGACTCCAACTTGCTTCCAAACTCACCAAGCAAGAGTGGTGCGGTCTGATTCTTGAAGATGTAGCCCCAGTGCACGTTCCAAACGTCGTCCATGTTGTTTGGATACGTTGGGTCGTTGAACCAGGTCTGCGCATAGACGCTCTTCGGATACTCATGCATGGAGTAAACGAGTTTGTTGCTGGCACTCAACACCACTGGATCAAAGGCGACACCTTTCAGGTTGCCGCCCCACCACGTGGTTTGATTGTTGTAGCGCTCAACGCCCTCAACAATAATCAACCACGATGGATTTGCAGCAAGCACTGCATTGCCGCATCGTTCCGCGGCCTTGTTCCAGTCAGTGAGTGGAGCATTGGTTCCCCAGGTTGCACTGCGCTTCGGCTCATTGAACAGATCAGCGCCGATGACTGTTGGATTACCGGCGTAATGCTGCGCCAGCATGACCCAGTCAGCAATCCAGCGCTGTTCGGTGTGGTAACTGTCGCCAGCAACGAACCACACGTCTTCACTTAGGTAGTTGTCGGCCTTGGCGGAATGCCGATCGAGAATGACGCGCAGGCCAATGGTGCCGCAGTACTCAATGACTTTGTCCATGCACTGCAACGGCGTTAGGCCCTGCAGGTCTGGATTCTGCGCAAAGTTGATGCTGCTGGTGGTTGCGCCGGCTCGGAGGGTCTCGTTGGAGAACGGAATGCGAAGTGTGTTGAATCCAAGTTGCTTCACCTGGTCCAACATGGACTTGTATCCGCGCGTCCACAAGCCATGGAACACCTTGTTGGAGGTTTCAAATCCGAACCAGTTCACGCCAGAGATGCGCACCGGGTTTCCATTGGAATCAACAATTTGATTGCCAAGGGTGGACAAGAATCCATTCGCGGGTGAATTGCCGCCAGTGGTTGCCAGCGTCACGGATGCATCGGCAATGCTGACTGTTGGGATTGGCCCGCCGCCACCGCCGCCACCACCGCCACCACCGCCACCGCCACCGCCGCCGCCGCTATCGCCACCACTGAACACCAGTGAGGTTGGAAGCAGGCCAGCCGTGGCAAAGCTCGCTACGCAGCCGATATCAATGACGCCACCGGCAGGCAGTTCAGCGTTGTATGCCGCGGGAGCAATCACATAGTGATTGCCCACATGGCTTTGAATAACGCCGTTCCACACACTGCCAATCTCCGCGTTCCAGTCAAATTCCAGCGTCCACCCCTGCAGCGCCTGGGTAGAGCCGTTACTGATGCGGAAAGCGCCTTGGCCTCCGCCGCTCCACTGGTTGGTAAATGAGAATGTCGCATCGGCAAATACGCTGGCCGATGCGGAAAGTAGGCAGGTAATCGCAGTACAGATCTTCCTGTTCATCATTGGTCTTCCTTGTTGTAAAGGATGCTCGAACTGAATCAATCACAGTCACGAAGGGCATACGCCCACCAATTCCTACGCAGTGAGTTTGCGAGGGGGTCGAAGTTCTGGTGAGGTTTTTGTGTAATCCATGCGATAGCACGGGCTTGTAGCGCGTTGATGTACGTCCTGACTTGTCAGATCGCGGTGCCGTGCCTATTCATTCTCCGTCACTTTCACGCAACTTCGCCAAGACGCCGAGATCCTCGAGCGTGGTGGTGTCTTGCGTGATCTCGTTTCCCGCAGCAACATCGCGGAGCAGTCGGCGCATGATCTTTCCGCTCCGGGTCTTTGGCAGCGCATTGGTGAATCGAATCACGTCCGGACGTGCGATCGGACCGATGTCCTTGGAAACAAATTCCATGAGTCGCTTACGCATGGAGTCGCTGGCATCGTGCGCATGGTCGGGGTGCAGCACGCAGAAAGCAGTGATCCCGGTGCCCTTGATCTCATGCGGCATGCCAACGACTGCTGCTTCCACTACCAACTTACTGCCCACTAGGGAACTCTCTACCTCGGCGGTTCCAAGTCGGTGCCCACTGACATTGAGAACATCATCAATGCGGCCCATGATCCAGAAGTATCCGCGCTCATCGCGGCGCGCGCCGTCGCCGGCGAGATACATGCCAGGTACGCGGCTCCAGTACGTTTCGATGAATCGCTGCCGATCACCATTCACGCCGCGCAACATGCCCGGCCATGGCTTGCGAATGACCAGCAAACCGCCAGCGTTCGCGCTCTGCTCATTGCCGGCATCGTCAACGACTGCGGCGTCGATACCAAACATTGGGATCGTGCAACTCCCTGGCACGGTTGGCGTGGCGCCAGGCAGTGGGGTAATGACATGTCCGCCCGTTTCAGTTTGCCACATCGTGTCAACAATCGGGCATCGACCGCCACCAATGATCTGGTGGTACCACATCCACGCTTCCGGATTGATCGGCTCGCCCACGGTTCCCAGGACCCGAAGGCTGGAAAGGTCGTGCTTGGCCGGATGCATATCGCCCCAGCGCATGAAGCTGCGAATGGCAGTTGGCGCGGTGTAAAAGTGCGTGACGTGGTGGCGCGCAATGATCCCCCAGAATCGATCCTCGGCTGGGACATTCGGCGCACCTTCATACATGAGCGTCGGTACGCGGTTGGGCAGCATTCCGTACACGATGTAACTGTGCCCGGTGATCCACCCGATGTCAGCGGTGCAGAAGTACACCTGCTTGTGCCCGGGCACCAAATTGAATGTCCAGCGCGCAGTGGCCGCAGTGAACACCATGTAACCACCCGTGGTGTGCAAGATTCCTTTGGGCTTACCAGTACTTCCCGATGTGTACAAGAGGAACAGTGGGTGCTCACTATCAACGGGCTCACACGCGCGAGTGGTTGGTTGCGTTGGCACCAAGTCATGCCACCACACATCACGCTCTGGATGCATCGACACTTCGTTGTTGGTCCGCTTGAGTACTAACACCTTGCGAACGCTGGGAAGTTGTGCGCATGCGGCATCAACGTTCGCTTTCAGCGGCACTACTGATCCGCGCCGCCACGCGCCATCACAGGTCACGATCACCGTACTGCCGGCATCGTGCACGCGATCGATGATCGCTTGTGCTGCAAATCCGCCGAAGATCACGCTATGGGGCGCACCGATACGGGCGCACGCCAGCACGGCAATCGCTAGCTCAGGCACCATGCCCATGTACAAGGTGACGACGTCACCCTTCTTCACACCGAGCGACTCGAGTGCCGACGCACAGCGGGCAACCTCGTCACGCAATTCGCTGTAGGTGATACGGCGAACTTCGGGGGTGTGGCCGGACATCGGCTCGCCTTCCCAAATGATCGCGAGTTCGTGGCCATGTCCATTTTCTACTTGGCGATCCACACAGTTGAAGCACGCATTGGTGGTGCCGCCCACAAACCATTTGGCGTCAGGCAGATTCCATTCGAGCACCTTGGTCCATGGCTTGTACCAATGAAAGTCACCCGCCACTTCCGCCCAGAATGACTCGGGATCGCGGATGGAACGCTCATGCATGGCCCGGTACGCGTCCATGTCGGGGATGTGCACCGTCCCCATGCGAGCCGCGAAGTCCGCTGGCGGCGGGAACAGACGATCTTCGGACTGGACTGATTGAATGGAAGAGTCGGTCGACATAGTTGTGACGATACCTCTGCTTCACACATGTAGCCTGCCATCATTCGTCAGCAAAGGACCATTGCACTATGCAGCAAGCAAGCGGATTCAGGAGCCAAGTTGCGATCGTTGTCGGAGGAACCACGGGCATGGGTAATGCCGTAGTGCGGCAATTGGTCGCCGCTGGATGCAAGACGCATGTCCTTGATATCCACGAGACCACCGACGCAGCATTTCACCACTGCGACATTCGTGACCACTCACAGGTTCAGTCCTGCATTGCTGAAATTGTGGCGCGGGACGGGCGTATCGACCTGTTGTTCATAGCGGCTGGCGTTCATCACTTTGCAACGCTTGAAGACACCAGCCTGGCGGATTTTGAGCGGGTGATGTCAGTCAATGTCAACGGCACATTTCATGTGTTGAAGGAGGTGCTGCCCGTGATGCGCGCGCAGCAGTACGGAAACATTGTGCTGATGGGGTCTGATCAAGCGTTCGTTGGCAAAGCGCGCAGCGCCGTGTACGGAATGTCCAAGGCAGCGGTGGCACAACTCACCAAGAGTTTGGCAGTGGACTACACGAAGCACAACATTCGAATCAACTGCATCTGCCCGGGCACCATTGAGACGCCGATGATTCGATCAGTCGTGGAACGGATCGGCAGTGCACTTGGGTTGCATCGCACTGCAGTGGATGAATCCATGCGCACCGCGCAGCTCGTACAGCGGTTTGGTACGCCGGAAGAAATCGGCAAAGCAGTCATGTTCCTGCTCTCCGATGATTGTCGATTCATGACCGGATCACTGATCAGCGTCGACGGCGGCTTCGTCTGTCAGTAAAAAATGGGCAAAGAATGTGTGGGAGGGCAGTCCCTGACCGCTCGCTTCACTCACCAATCCGTGCGCCGGCAAACGCCTTGGCGGCGCGCAATGCTTCGGGCAGGCGCGCCGGCTCTTTGCCGCCCGCTTGCGCGAAGTCTGGCCTGCCGCCACCCTTGCCGCCGCATGCTTCCGCGGCCGCGCGCACCCAGTCGCCAGCCTTGAGGCCCTTGTCTTGAATGGCCTTCGGGACGTCAGCGGCGATCGCCACCTTGCCCTCAGCCTCGTCGGCACTCATGAGAAGGATGGCACTTTCCGGGCGCTTGGCGCGCACCGCGCTGAGCGCAGAGAGCAACGCGGCGGGATCAGCACCACTGATACTGGCAACAATCATCGCACCACTCATTTCCTCGGCGATGGTGCGAGCCTGCGCAACTACCACATCACGGTTCGCACCTTCTTGTGCCTTGCGCCATTCCTTCGCGCGTTCGCGTAGTTCGGCAACAGCGGGCTCCATGCGGTGGCGGAACACGGTGGAGACCGGAAGTTCTGCAAGCGCACTGGCGATGGCGGTGGCTTCTTCTGCAAGCGCCTCGCCAGTCAGCTTGCGAGCGGCAGCCAGTCGCTGCTCAATGTGAGTGGCGGTTGCTTCTGCAGCATGTGCAGCGGTGCCAGTGACTGCAAAGATGCGCCGCACGCCAGCGCTTGATGCACCTTCATTCAGGATTGCAAAGTGCTGAACCTCTTCGGAACTGCGGGTATGCGTACCGCCGCAGAATTCCACAGAGCACTCCCGCCACTTTGGATTTGCTGGCTCCGCAAGCATGTCCGTGACCTTGGCGCCCACCGACACCACTCGTACCGGGTCGGGATAGCGTTCGCCAAACACGGCGCGCACGCCGTGGATTCCCTTGGCCAATTCCAGCGGAACCACTACGGCATCTACCACCATGGTGCGCGCAATCGCAGCGTTCACCAACATTTCAACACGCGCCAATTCATCAGCGCTCATGGCTTTGGAATGCGTGAAATCGAAGCGCAGGCGATCGTCGGATACAAGCGAGCCGCGCTGCTCAACATCTTCGCCGAGCACTTCGCGCAGCGCATGGTTCATGAGATGGGTGCCAGTGTGATTGGCGGCAATACGCTCGCGGCGGCCGCGCTCCACAGTGAGTGTGGCGTGCTCGCCAACCGTGACCGTTCCGTGTTCGATGCGACCAAGGTGCATGACAAATTCGCCGGAACGCTGCGTGTCTTCCACCTTGAATCGATGGGTGCGACCAGCGTCGGAGGAGATTTCAAAGAAACCGGCATCGCCCACTTGTCCGCCGCCTTCAGCGTAAAACGGAGTCTTGCGGGTGATCAGTGCCACGCGTTGCTCTTCGACCGCTTTGTTGATGAGCGCGTTGCCATCCCAAATGGCTGCAATATCTGTATTGGTTGGCTTGGGATCGTCGCGGCTGGAATCATCGCTTCCAGAAATGTGCAATGCGGTTCGTAGTTTCTCCAATGCATCCGGCGGTGGCATGCGCATGCCGTCGGCCTTTGTTCCGCCCTCGCGGCTTCGCTCTCGTGCGCTTTCCATCAACTTTTCATAGCCCGCAACGTCAACAGTGAAGCCGCGTTCTTCGGCCATCACTTGGGTGAGGTCAACAGGGAATCCGAAGGTGTCATGCAGGCTGAACGCATCCTGCGCAGAGATGCATTTGGACGCGCCGGCACGCTTGGCAGCTTCGTCGAACAGGGCAATGCCGCGCTCGAGCGTTTTGCCGAACGCAATTTCTTCTTCACGAATGGTGTGCACCACTTTGGTGGCTTGTTGCACCAGCGTTGGGAATGTTTCGCCAAGCGTCTCAATGACCGCCGGAACCAGCTTAAACATGAATGGTTCGCGCGCACCCAAGTGTTGGTGACCAGCGCGAATAGCGCGGCGCAAGATGCGGCGCAAGACATAGTTGCGACCTTCGCTGCCAGGGGCCGCGCCATCAGCGACCGCGATGGAAATGCATCGAACATGGTCAGCAATGACGCGATAGGCGATATCGGTGGCGCCTTCCAAGGTTCCTGCGTATGGCTTGGCACCGGTGATGTTGGCGGTGAGATCAAAGATTGGCGTGAACAAATCAGTGTCGTAGTTGCTGCGCTTGTCCTGCAGCACGCTCACCAATCGTTCCAGTCCCATGCCGGTATCGACGTGGCGCGCTGGAAGCGGCACCAGTTTGCCACCTGGCTCACGATTGAACTGAATGAACACCAAGTTCCACACTTCAAGCACATCCGGGTCGCCGCTATTAACCAGGCTTGCTGCGTTGCGTCCGCCGATGCGGTCGTAATGAATCTCGGTGCAGGGGCCGCACGGACCGGTCTCGCCCATCTCCCAGAAATTGTCTTTCATGCTGCCAGGGATGACATGGTCCGCGGGCAAAAACTTCAGCCACAGATTGCGACTCTCATCGTCGGGCGCCACCGCTTGCTTGGGATCGCCGGCGCACCACGTGGCGTAGAGTCGATTGGGGTCAAGTCCGTACACCTTGGTGAGCAACTCAATGGCCCAACTGATGGCCTCTTCCTTGAAGTAATCACCAAACGACCAGTTACCGAGCATTTCAAAGAATGTGTGGTGGTAGGTATCGCGGCCCACATCCTCAAGGTCGTTGTGCTTGCCGCCGGCGCGAATGCACTTCTGCGTATCCACCGCGCGCGTGTAGTTGCGCGTGCCCTGGCCGAGGAACACATCCTTGAATTGGTTCATCCCCGCGTTGGTGAAGAGCAGGGTGGGATCCTCAAATGGGATCGCCGGGCTCGATGGCACAACGGTGTGACCGGCCTTCTCCTGAAAGAACGCGATGAAGGCGCGGCGGACATCGGCGGCATTGCGGGCGGGCGTGTGCATGGGAGGCGCAGTGTAGGGACGGGGCTTGCAGCATTTGGGACGCACTGGGAACGCACGGGGAACGCACGGGGGACGCACTGGGAACGCACGTGGGACCCACTGGGGTGTTGCGGTGCCGGCGGATCCGGGGCGTAGACTGAGTACATGCACCCTTCACGCAGACCCTTTGTCGGCGGCAACTGGAAGATGAATACTGACCTTGCTTCCGGCGCGGAGCTGGCCGATGCGCTGCTGGCGGCGCTGGTGGCCGCAGGCACCGAAGGCGCCATCGATGCGGCGGTCTATCCGCCGTTTCCCTACCTCTTCACCGTGGGACGAACCCTCGGTCATTCGGACGTTCTCCTGGGCGGTCAGGACTGTGCCGCTGAAGCAAGCGGTGCTTTCACCGGGCAAGTCAGCGCGGACATGTTGTGCGACCTCGGGTGCCGATCGGTAATTATTGGACACTCTGAGCGCCGGCACGGGCTTCAAGAGGGGGACGAATTGCTGCACCAAAAACTGGCGATCGCCCTTGAAAGTGGGCTGCAGGCCGTCCTGTGCGTGGGTGAAACCCTCTCGCAGCGCGATGACGGCTTGGCCGAAGCGGTGGTAGCGAAGCAATTGCGCGGATGTTTCGGGACACTGACGGCGGAGACCGCCGATCGCGTGGTGGTGGCGTACGAGCCGGTGTGGGCGATCGGCACCGGTCGGACCGCTACGCCACAAGATGCGCAGGCCATGCACTCATCGATCCGTGGAGTGCTTGCCGACCTGTATGATTCTCGATTCGCCGCGCAGACCCGCATCATTTATGGCGGTTCGGTCAACGCAAAGAACGCACGGGCGATCTTCGCGGAGCCGGACGTCGATGGGGGGCTGATTGGCGGTGCCAGCCTGAAGGCTGAGGACTTCGCTTCGATCTGCCGCGCCGCGGCGGAGGCATGGTCCGCAGCTGGTGGGCACTGAAGGACTAACAGCTATGGGCGTCGCATTCACGCTCCTCACCATTCTCTTCCTCATCGTCTCAGTGTGTCTCGTCCTGATCATCCTGGTTCAGCGACCACAGGGCGGCGGACTTGCCCAGGCATTCGGCGGCGGTGGCGGCGGTACCGACACGGCCTTCGGTGGTCGCACCGGCGATGCATTGACCTACGCAACCGTGACCGCCTTTGGCCTATACCTGGTCTTGGCGATTGCGCTGAACATCATTGACCTGAAGTTGCAGAAGGGCAGTAAAGAAGAGCAGCCCGCTGCTGAGCAGGCAGCTACTGCGCCTGTTTCGATTCCTGTGACGCCAGTACCTGCAACCAATCCGGGCACCACTTCGGTGACGGTTCCACTGGCGCCTGCCACAACGGTACCGACTGAGTCAGCACCTGCTGCACCAGCGCCTGCAACTGCAGAACCAGCACCTGCTGCACCGGCACCCGCTGCACCAGCACCTGCTGCTCCTTGACATCTCCCTGAACTGATTCGCGAGGCACCACAGTGATTCGATCGATGACCGGATTCGGCTCTGCCGCACGCGAGCAGGATGGCGCGCGGTGCTCTGTGGAAATTCGATCGGTGAACAACCGATTCTTCAAGGCGTCCATGCGGTTGCCTTCGGACTTTGAAGCGCTGGAGCCAGATATTGAATCGGTAGTCATGCGTCGACTGACACGCGGTAGTGTCACCATCACCATTCGCTGGACTGAAATTGCCACCCGCAATGTGGCGCGCATTAATGTGGCGGCGCTGGAGGCGTATGCGGAACAGCTGCGAAACGCTGCTCCCGCCGGCCTTTCGCAGGAAATTCGCATTGCCGACCTGCTGGCATTGCCGGGCGTTGTTTCCGATGACCGATCCGCGGCCGTTTCGGAAGCAGCCCGTCCAATGGTGATGAATCTCTTGTCCGAAGCATGCGATGCGTTGATGGTGATGCGTGAACGGGAAGGCGATGCGCTCCGCGCGCTGCTGTGCGAATTTGGAGAGCAGATTCAAGAGCGCCTCGATGCGGTGCGCGTGCGCGCGCCCGCAGTGGTGGCCAGTTACCAAGATCGGCTACGGGTTCGACTGGCCGCCGCGCTGAAGGACCTTGGATCCACAGTGAGTGACTCCGATGTCATCAAGGAAGTAGCCATCTTCGCGGAACGTTCCGACATCGCTGAAGAAATCGCGCGCCTTGGTGGACACGTTGAACAGTTCCGCTCAATCATTGAGCCAGCGAATCCGCAACCTGCGGGACGGGCGCTCGACTTTCTTGCCCAGGAAATGTTGCGCGAGGCCAACACCATTGCTTCAAAGAGCGGTGATGTAGAAATCAGTCGCCGTGTGGTGGAGATCAAGACCGCTATCGATCGAATCAAGGAACAGGCGCAGAACGCGGAATGAAAGCTCATCAACGCCAGCTCCTCTCTCTTGAGGAGGTGCGTGAAGTTTCTCGGCAGTTTGGCCTGCGCCGGCCGATTGAAGCAGAGCCCATCGGGCGCGGCTCCCGTAACAGTGCCAAGAGCAGTTTGCGAACGCCCGGCGGTCGCTACATGTTGAAGCGTCGAGCGGCCGACATGGGGGGCGCGGATCGCCTGTCGTTTCTGCACGCGTTTCAGTTGCACCTATCCGATGCCGGCGTTCCGGTGCCGCGTTTGGTGCGCACGCCAATGGGCAGCACTGCCGTGGTTGGTCCATTGGGTACATACGAATTGTTTGAGTGGGTCGACGGTGCTCGCTGGACACAGCGACTGGCGGAAGCGGCGGCCATTGGCGCAGCGCTTGGCAGCATGTTGAAGTCTTCGCGCTCGTTTGTCCCGGGTCCGCATGTGCCGGCGATTACATATCACCGCGCTGGCACGTTCGATGGAGCTGCGTCCGCAATCATTGCGGCTGCCATGCGCGCGGACCCGGATACCAACGAAGGCGCACTGCGTACATGCACTGATGCGCTGCTGGAGCGCGGCGCGCGCGCCTATGCGCGGGTGGAATCAGTGGGGCTTGATGATGTCGATCGCTTGTGTGTGCACGGGGACACGCATCCCGGTAATGCGTTGTTTGACTCAGGAAATGTGCGAGCACTGTTGGACTTTGATAGTGCCCGGCTTGACCATCGTGCCTGCGAAGCGGCCAATGCATTGGTCCACTTTGGCAATGATCCAATTGCGGGGCTGCCGCCCGAGCGCTGGCGTGCCGAACTTGACCCACAGCGGATGGCGGCCTTGGTCTCAGGAATCGGCCACGGCATGGGGGCCATGCTGCACGCCAGAGAACGACAGGCGCTGCCCTGGCTTATGATTGAGTCGTGCACGCTGGAAAGCATCGTGCCGATTGCACGAACGGGTCGGTTTGCGCACCTCCGCGCGGATGGGTTCTTGTCCTTCATCGAACGAAAGACAGCATGGATCGAAGCGAACGCCCAGCTCATCGAATCGCTGTGAAGTGTGGTGCGCTTGCCATGGTGATGGCAGTCGCGTCCGCGCTCGGAAGCCAGCAGATTGTCCCGCAGGTGCCTGGGCAAGATCTGCCTCGCGCGCTGCCGCCGATGAAAATGCGTGGCGACTTTCAGGGGATAGAGCTTGGTCGCGGCCGAGTTGATCGCGGTGCGGCATTCGTCATCGATCTGCCACCATGGTCACCCGCGCGCATGAGGGGCGTTGTTGCAGACCCAGCAGTCACCGCCTTGGTGCGTGCCCTTGGAGCAACAGACTTCGCGCAACGTGATGCCGCCACCACGGCACTTCGTGATGCCAAGGTCCCCGACGAACAGATTTGGATCCACTTGCAGAGCACACCGGGTGGCCTCTCCTATGAAGCCCATGCGCGGCTTCTTGATATTGGCTACACGCGCATCAAGGATGCACCGCGCGGGGCGCTCGGAATTCAAATGGCGGGTCGGATGGGCGAAAATGATGGTGTGACCGTGACGGCGCTCATTCCCAACATGCCCGCGCAGAAAGTACTGCGTCCCGGCGACCGCATTGTGGAACTTGATGGCAAGCCGATTCAGGTGAGCCAGCAACTTTCAACGATCGTGCAGACCAAGCGCCCGGGCGAGCGCATTGCGTTAGTAGTCATGCGCGGCCAGCGCGATGCCGTTGGACGCGTGGTGGGCGGACCAGACGGCCGGCCAGTAGAGACCCGGCACGAATTGGAGATTGAGGTGGGTTCCCGCGCTGATCTTGAGAAGTTTGGCGATGGAGGAATGGACTCGCCCATCTTCGACAGTGGTCGTGATCGAATGTCCGAACTGCTGCTAGAAACGTTCCCAACGCCAGTGCAACTGATGCGCATAGAGCGAGTTCCTGGTGAATCGATCGCTGTTGATTCGCACCCAGACATCATTCAATTGCAAGGTCAACTGGCCCGTCCGGACGGTCTCGGACTGGGTGCGGGTGTTCGTTCGGTGCTCCGCGCGCGACTTGATTCGTTGGAGGCTTCGGCGCGAGCGCCCGGCCTGACCGACGAAGAACGTGCGTGGTTTCAGGCGGTTGTGGAGCGCTATCGCGAACTGATTCCTGAGGAACTTCGTCCTGAATCCAGCAGCGTTCCGCAGTCAAAGTCGGTGCGCTGAAATAAAAACTCGTTGCGGACGGTAAAGTCAACGCAACGAGCTTCCGGGGGCTTGGATGAACGAACTAACGAACTGTAGGAAGAGATTGAATCGCGGGCAAATGTTGATCCGCAGATTCTAGGAATTCATAACTTGGGGTCGCCAGCGAGGGGATTCCGGAAATGCCCATCTTGAATTGGAGCAAGGATGTCCAAGATCCGTTGCAGAATCACGGCGGGCGGTCCCACTGCATCAACTTCGTGAACGATGCTGGTCGGGTAGTGATTCAGGACGGGTGCAGTTTCGTTTTTGTACACCTCAAAGCGTCGACGAATGACCTTCTCATCGGCGTCATCAAGGCGATTCTCTTTCAGTGCGCGCCGCCGCATGCGCATGATCATGGCGTCCACATCACGGCACACCAGATGGATGACATTGAGTACTTCTAGGTAGGGGTCGAGCGCCACGGCCTGCCCGGTACTGCGCGGGATGCCATCAAGTACCAATAGGTCTTGCTGGGGCTTGTAGATACTCAGGATCGTCTGCGCGTGGATATTTTGCTTCCACATGGCAATGGTCAGTTCATCCGGCACCAGTTCTCCTCGGGAGCTGCACTCCAGGAACTTCTTGCCGAGATCGCTGGTCATATCAAGCGAGCGGAACACATCGCCACAGGCCAAGTGGTAGAAGCCGGGGATATGCCCGAGAATCTTGCCTTGCGTTCCCTTGCCGACGCCGGGTGCCCCGAAGAGCAGGATGGTCTTGTATCGATCCATATGAACTCAGACTACAGCCCGGGGCGGGGGGTATCGGTGCGTGATGCCGGGACAGCGCAGAAATTCGTGGCAAATTCTTGACGGGTTCTCGGGAGTGCCTCCGGGCTCGAACCCGATACCCTGCGGAGATGACAGCGATCGAGAGCCGTTGGTTGGGGGCCGAAAAGGACCAGTCTGGAAGCCTGCTTGACCGGGTGATGGCCGCTCGTGAATATCCCATGGATCCCCGCGGGCGTGAGCTACTCAATGCTCCGCGCGCCAACCTGTTGCACCAAGCACGCACTCTTCCGGGCGCCACGGCCGTCGCCGAGCGCTTGGAGTCAGCAGTGCGCGCCGGTCGGCGTGTTGCCATTTACGGCGACTACGACGCAGACGGTATTACCGCCACTGCCATCCTGTGGCGCGTGATCAAGGCCGCCCGTGCCGACGCCAATGTTTGCTTCTACGTTCCGGACCGTATTGATGAAGGCTACGGTTTGAATGACACGGCGCTGGAAACGCTCGCCGCGGATGGAGTGAAGACCGTTGTGACGGTTGACTGTGGCGCGTCAGCAGTTGGGCCGTCCCGGCGCGCGCGCGAACTGGGACTTGAGCTACTCATTACTGATCACCATCATGTCGATCCAGGATGCGCGGCGGAGGCAATTGCCACGGCGCATCCGGCGTTACCCGGTCGTGAAACTGCGCCGTTTGTGGACTTATGTGGAGCAGCGGTTTCTTTCAAAGTGGCATCGGAATTCGCGCGCTTGTGGTGCGGCGGCGAGAACGTTGCTGCTGTCCTAAAGGATGCGCTGATGGCGTGCATTCCATTGGTGGCGGTTGGATCCATTGCCGATGTTGTGCCGTTAGTTGATGAGAACCGCGTCTTTGTCGCGCGCGGCTTAGCAACGATGCAATCAGTGGAAGTGGCTGGTTTGCGTGCGCTTCTTGACGATGCGGAACTTGAGAAGGGCCGTCGCGTGGATGCGTCTGATGTCGGCTTCCGACTTGGGCCGCGTCTGAATGCCGTCGGTCGATTGGGGCACGCCAAGGAAGCGGTTGAACTGTTGATCACTGATGATCCAGCGCGTGCGCGCACCATCGTGAAGACGTTGGCTGATTTGAACGAACAGCGTCGGAAGATGGACCGCGAGTACTTTGAACAGGCATGTGCTCGCATCGATGCGGATCCGGCGATCGCGGACGCGGGAGCCATTGTTCTTGCTGATGAGCGCTGGCATGAGGGCGTCGTTGGCATTGTGGCGGCGAAGATTTCGGAGCGGCATGGAAAGCCCGCCATTCTGATGGCACTCCGTGGCGATGGCACTGCCAAGGGCAGTGGGCGCAGTATTGAAGGACTCGACATTTTGGCTGCCGTGAAGCGAGTGGCATCCGACCTGATGATTCGCGGCGGCGGTCACGCGTATGCCTTGGGACTCACCGTGCGCGCAGAAGATGTCGCGGAGTTTGCACGGCGAGTGAGTTCCGAATGTACGGCACTTGCCAGTGGCGGGGCGGTTGGGCCAGTTCGACGGTACGACGCGGAGGCAGAGCCTGCGGAAATGACCGCCACCGAGTTAAAGCCGCTGGAAATTCTGCGACCGTTTGGTCGTGGAAATCCGGAGCCAGCATTTCTCATTCGCAACGTCAGGCCAGTGGCGGCTCCGACCCTCTTTGGTTCGGCGAAGAATCACGTGGAGTTCTTTCTGCCAGGCGGCTCGCGATGCATCTGGTGGAGCGCAGTCGAGCGATCAAGTGTTGTGCGCCAAGGTGTACCGATCGACCTCATCGTCAAACCGTCTATTGAGGTGTACCGAGGAGTGCGACGCGTGCAACTGGTGGTGCAAGACATTCGTGCATCGCCGGGTGGGTAAGGGACAGCGATGCCATGCGACTTCATGCGACTTCATGCGACTTCATGCGATGTAACGCGGCGGTGTTCCGCGTTACGCATTGATGTGGTGTCAGAGCAGTACTTCCGCGCCGGCGGGGATGGACTTGCCGTGCATAGTGCGGCGCAAGTCTTCTGGTCCGCGTGCAGTGAGCGGTGAAATTTCAACCACGCAATCGGGCTGCCCGTTGGCATGGCATGGCACCGGAATGCCCGCTTCCTTCAGCCAGCGCACGGCGCGTTCCACTTGGATGGCCTTACTGGTTGCCGGGCTGTCTTCACCGGATGCATTCTTGATCGGCGCGAATTCCTCAACGCGGTCGGTGCGCAACACAATGGGGCTCTCCGCCTCATGCAATGCATCGAATACGAAACTCTCCAACTTGATGGCATTCGGTTCCAGCGGATCCGTGCGTTGGCCAGTGATTGGGTCAACGAACGGCACCTTCTTGATCGCTCGGTGCCAAGGCAATACGGAGCCAAGTGGATGGTCGGTGAGCTTGCGGATGAACTCAACACCGATGACGTGGATCGCAATGGAACCTTCGCCGTACACGATCTCGCCGGATGCATCGCGTGCCTCGGCAATTTCTTTGGGGGCGTCGCTGTACTCAAGAACTGTGAGACGCGGCGCCTTGACAAAGACGCCCACCTTCTCAGTGACATCGCGTTTGAGCACGCTTTTGGAACTCATCTCCGCGCTCGAATCCGGCGCCGCGACATGCAGGCCAAGGAAGAGCGGATCAATCACATGAACGTTGGGGTTGTCTACTTGGAAGTAGCAGAGATGTTCAATGCCTGACGCTTGCATGTGGTCGATCGCACCCGCTTGTCGAAGCGCTTTGAGCGATCCGCCATGCCCGTCCGGATTGAGCGCTGGTTGCCATGCATGCTCAAGCAGTACCTGCCCGTCGAGCGAGACACTTGGAACCATGCCCTGCGCAAAGAGCATTGTGTCGCCGCGCGGACGACCGAACCAGCGGTTGTCATCGAAGAACCGCTCGGTCTCGTGGTGGTTCGCCTCGCTGGTCATCACGAACCACGGAATACGCACGCCGTATGCGCGCTCGGCGGCCATGATTTGCTCAGCAAACACTCGAAAGAGCGGCTTGCCAGCCACTGGTGTTGCTGGATACGTGCCCTTGGGGCCGCGCCAACCGAGCCGCGTTCCTTGACCGCCGGCGACGATGAACGCAGCAACCTTGCCGCGTTTTACGAGGTCATCTCCGATAGCGCGGTACTTGTTGGCATCCGCCATGGTGCGCACGTATGGGCGCACTGGTCGAATGTCAGCGGCCGCCGGACGTGCCAGCGATGCAGCTTGCGACAGCATGGAACCCAGGTGCTCAAGCGGAAGTTGCACAATCGATTCAAGCAGTGCTTCGCGTCGTGATTCATCAAGCGAATCCCAGAATGCCAACAAATGCTGCTGGCCGGTCCGCTCAAGTCGCTGTTTCGTTTCTGCCACAGATGGTGTCGTACGCATCGATCGTTGTTCCTGTTGAAGTCGCAGTGTCATCCCTTTGGTTCGATCGGGGCGCTCCAGCCCTCTGGTCGATGGCGGACAATCAGCCCGCTCTCTAGGTAGATCACTTGCTCGCACACATTGGTGCAATGGTCGGCAATGCGCTCAACGCTCTTGGTCACGCTCATGAGTCCAAACGCAAATCCAACAGTCAGGTGCCCAGCAGCCACCTGTTCCTGCGCATTCATCACAATCTCTTTCTTGAATCGGTCCACCGTGTCATCAAAGAGCAGCACTTGGCGAGCCAGGTTTGCATCATGACGGAGTAGGGCGCGGTTGGTGTCCCGCAGCATGCCGATGACGCTGTTGGACATGACCCGGAACGTGTCTGGAACACGCATCTGCCGCGTGCGCTCTTCGAGCACGCGTTCGGCAATGTTCACGCCGCAATCAGCGATTCGCTCGTATTCGTTGTTGCACTTCACGATCGTCAACACCGAGCGTATGGAGTGCTCGTCGGTCTGCCCCATGCCTAGCAGCGGCACCGAGCGCTTCTCGATCTCTACGTCAATACGATCGATTTCTGTGTCGAGCGTTTCGATTCCTGAAGCCTTGGTCAGGTCCAGGTCGAAGTAACTCTCCACCGCCATCGTGCAGAGGTGCAGGACACGTGCGCCTTGTTCAACCATATCGTGCTCGAGCGCGGTGAGCCGCTCTTGAAAAGTATGCATGGCGGAGATCGTACATCGCCCCGCGCATGACATAGCGTGCGCACTCCTATACTGTGGAATTCAATGGCAAGACTTTGCGTCAACATCGACCATGTGGCCACGGTGCGCCAAGCGCGGCGCACCTATGAGCCGAGTCCCATTGCCGCAGCGCATGAGGCAATGGCGGGTGGCGCTCATGGCATCACCGTGCATCTGCGTGAGGATCGTCGGCATATTCAAGACGCTGATGTTGCCGCGCTCGCGGATGCGTTTCCGGGACTGCTCAATTTCGAAATGGCCGCCACTGACGAGATGGTGGCGACCGCGATTCGCATTCGCCCGATCATGGCCATGTTGGTCCCCGAAGGCCGACACGAGGTGACTACTGAAGGCGGGCTCGATGTGATCGCCCAGGAGTCCCGCGTTCGCGAGGTCATCGCGCGGCTCCACGCGGGCGGAGTGCGTACCAGCATCTTCATCGATGCGATCCCCAAACAGATCGCTGCGGCGCACCGCTGCGGCGCTGCGGTGTGCGAGGTGCACACTGGGCCATGGGCGCACGCCGTACATGACCATGGCGACGACTGCCGCTCCCAGGCGGCTCTGGCCGAACTGGACAAGGTTCGTTTGGCCGGCGAGATGGTTCAGTCACTCGGAATGCAGTTCAATGCAGGGCATGCGCTGAATTTCCTGAATGTTGGACCGATCGCCGCTTTACCTGGTTTGAACGAATTACACATCGGGCACTCCATCGTCAGTAGCGCGGTGTTTCTTGGCATTCGGGCAGCCGTGCAGCGCATGCGTTCCTGTATCGACATCGCCGCGCCCGCCGTACACTGATTTGCATGACCGCACGCCTCTCGTTCCACGGCTGTTACACCGCCATCGTCACTCCCTTTTCTGATGACGGTTCCACGGTGGACCTCGGCAAACTTGAAGCAGGAGTCCGTCGTCAAGCAGCGGGTGGTGTCACCGGCATTGTTCCATGCGGCACCACTGGCGAGAGTCCAACGCTTACCGAAGAGGAGCATGCGCGTGTCGTCGAGACCGCGGTGCGCGTTGGTCGCGCCGCCGGCTTGCAGGTGATCGCTGGCGCGGGTTCCAACTGCACTGCTCATGCCGTTCACTTGCAGAAACTTGCGCGTCAACTGGGCGCTGATGCTGGTCTGCAAGTCACTCCGTATTACAACAAACCATCGCAAGAGGGCATCTACCGCCACTTCATGACGGTGGCAGATTCGTGTGACTTGCCGGTGATGCTTTACAACATCCCTGGCCGCGCCGCGGTAGCGATCGCCCCTGAAACCGTTGAGCGTCTGGCGCAGCATCCCAACATCCAGGCCATCAAAGAAGCCACTGGATCAATGGATTCCGCCAGTGAAATTCGGCAGCGATGCAACATCACGGTGCTCTCCGGCGATGACAGTTTGACCCCAAGCTTTGCAGCAGTCGGCGCGAAAGGTGTAGTCAGCGTCGTGAGCAATTTGGTGCCTGCGCGAGTTGCAGAACTGTGCCGATTGCTTGCCGCCAACAACTTCAGCGCGGCTCTTGAAGTCCATATGTCCATGCTGCCGCTTTCCAAGGGACTTCTTTCGATTGACGTCAATCCGGTGCCCGTCAAGTATGCACTTTCGTTGCTTGGCCTTGATACCGGTGCGGTTCGATTGCCACTCGCCCCCGTCTCCGCGCAGGCGGCGATTCGCATCCGCGAACTGGTCGCCAACGCTGGAATCGTCGCGTCCGTCAGCATGCACGCTGGGGCAGCCCATTGAACCTACACGCCGCCCAGTACGACACAGCAGCGCTTCCATACAAGGTGGCTGTTCTTTGCTACCTGTGGGACGCTGAGGGTCGCATTCTCATGCTGCATCGCAAGAAGCAGCCGAACGTTGACATGTACTCCCCAGTCGGCGGCAAACTGGAAATTAGCCGTGGCGAGAGTCCGCACGAGTGCGCCATTCGCGAACTGCATGAAGAGACGGGTCTCGCACTTCCGGAAGAAGACATGCGCATGTTCGGCATGGTGAGCGAACGCGCCTACCAAGGCGAGATGCACTGGCTTATCTTCCTGTTCGAATGCACGCGTCATGTCCGCGCCGACGAAATCGCGATGTCTGAGTTTGACGAAGGGCGCCTCGAATGGGTCGCAGCAGCGGACGTAGAGCGATTGCCGATTCCGGTGACGGATCGCGAGATTTTATGGCCATTGGTGCGCACACATCGGGGCGGGTTCTTCAGCGTGGACATTGACTGCAGCACCGAGCCAATGACACATCGGGTGCGAGAGCGCCGACCGGCTTAGCGGTTCGCGCGGTTGTTGCATCACGGTTTCGTACTGGGGCTTGTTGTTGCATCACGCTTTCGTACTGGCCCGCATTCGCCTTACGAGGACGGCCGCTGAGCGCGGCCCTGTCCTCTCCGGCGCCTGCGGCCAGGGGAACGGGTTCCAAACTGTGCATTTACGCGTCCTGCGTGTGCGAGCCCCCGCAGTGAGCACGGGATCCTCGGTAAGCGGCGTGTGAAACTGAGAAGTCCGGCAGTTGGACGTGCGAGTCGTGGGTGCCAACCGGACGAACAGAGTCGCCCGAGGCTAAGCGGAACCTTGTGGAGCGCAGCCGTCCGCGTCCGAGGGTCCCGCGCGCAACGGAGGGGGCGGTAGACGACTCAACTCACTTCACCAGCGCGCACCGGCGAAAATGGGGACAGGGGTGAACGGCACCTATTTACAAGCCGACTGCTGCCGCGCAGGTGGCAATCAAGGCATTGGCCTCTGCCGCCGTTCGGCCCTCTGCAATGAGTCGGATGATCGGCTCAGTGTTGCTCGCGCGCAGATGTACCCAGCCAGCGTCGACGTCGAGGCGGACACCGTCGGTGTCGCTGACGCGTGCGCCGGGAAGCGCCGTGCGCGCCTTTGCCAATGCTGGCGCTACGGCTGCCATGCCGCCGATTGCTGACAGTTCGAATTTCTTCTTTACCATCGACCAACGCGGCAGGTCCGCCACCACCGCAGACAGCGGCTTTCCTTGGTGCGCGAGCAGTTCCAGCACCAACGCCATCGCGCTCAGTGAGTC
>CAMDCW010000023.1 GCA_945890745.1 Phycisphaera mikurensis NBRC 102666 | reverse complement strand
CACTGCAGAAGCTTCGCGCGCCGCCATGGCGGCTGTTCCCGGTCTTGCGTGCTTCGCAAATGAAGTGCACGTCCCAGACCTGTCATTCGAACAGTCTTCAGATATGCAGTTCGCTGAACTGTAAATAGGTGCCGTTCACCCCTGTCCCTATTTTCGGGGCGCGGTTGAAGTGAGTTGAGTCGTTGACCGCCCCCTCCGTTGCGCGCGGGACCCTCGGACGCGGACGGCTGCGCTCCACAAGGTTCCGCTTAGCCTCGGGCGAAACTGTTCGTCCGGTTGGCACCCACGGGGCGCACGTCCAACTGCCGGACTTCTCAGTTTCACACGCCGCTTACCGAGGATCCCGTGCTCACTGCGGGGGCTCGCACACGGAAATCACGTTGACAAGCAGGGTTTGGAACCCGTTCCCCTGGCCGCGCTCGCCGGAGAGGACAGGGCCGCGCTCAGCGGCCGTCCTCGTAAGGCGAATGCGGGCCAGTACGCAAGCGTGTTGCAACAACGCGCCAGCACGCAACCGTGTTGCAACAACGCGCGAGCACGCAACCGTGATGCATCACCGCCCCCCGCAAAATGAACACAGGCGCTGATGCCATCGGCACCAGCGCCCGTGATTGCTTCACGTGTAAATGTCGAACCGATCAGCGACGTCCGCCGCCGCCGCCGCCACGTCGCCCACCGCCGCCAGCACCGCGGTACTGCGCCTGATGGAAGCCCGACGAACCGCGGTTGCCTGCGCCGCCCTGACGTGGGTATCCACCCATGCCAGAAGCCTCGCGGTTGCCGCCTTCGCGGCCGTATCCGCCCATGCCGGTCTCGCCGCGGCCCTCGCCACCAGCCATGCCGGTGGCGTTGCGTCCGCCATCAGCGCGACCCCAACCGCCAGCACCGCCCGCGCCGCGACCCACGCCGCCAACGCCGCCGACTCCACCAACTCCGCGGCCAACGCCGCCGACTCCGCCGACGCCGCGGCCGATGCCGCCGACACCGCCGAGGCCGCCAACACGACCAACGCCACCAAAGCGGCGATCCATGCCCCAGTTGCGGTTCCAGCGACCCCAGTCGTTGTAGCCGTAGCCATAGCCGTAGCCACCGTATCCGTAGCCGTATGCGGCGCCCCAGTAGGGGCTCCAGCCGTATCCGCCGTAGCCATCGTTGTAGACGCTTGGGTACACGTCTGGGTAATCGTCAACGTAGTCGTTGCTGGAAGGAGGGGCGTACGTGCCGTCAGCCGGTGAGTACTCGGCCTGGTTGCCGTACGTGGCTGGGTATGCCGGTGCAAGGTACGACTCAACGTTGGCAGCCGCAGCAGCCTCAGGACCCACGGTCGGCGGGTTCGTGCCGTTGTAGTCATAGCCCGTTCCATAGACCGGTGTGCCGCCCTGCATGTACGTGCCCATGTAGCCGCTCGTCGCGCCGAACGTCACTGAGTCGCTCGTACTTCCGTACACCTCAACATAGGTGCACGCATAGATCGGGCACGATGGTGGAATGGAGTAGATCTGCTCAGGAACCGAATCGCACACCGACCACGGACCACCTTGGTTGGTGCCCATGAACCACGCGCCGTTGTCGCAGCAGTACATCGTTCCGTTGATATTGACAACGGGTTGCGATGAGTTCGATGCGTACGTCATCGGGGTGCCATCGATCGGAAGGAAGTTTGCGTTGCCGCGGAACTTCACGTTGCATGGCGCGGAACGTTCAACAGTGAGCGTTCGAACGAGGTTGCTGCTCACTGCCGCGGCCTTGGCCTCGGTGGTGCCAGGAACGCTCGCGCGTGTGCCCACCATGCGACCTGTTGCGGGAAGGTTGGCGAATGCAGCTGGCACCTGTGATGCAGCAGCAAATGTCCACGGCCCGTTGAGGCTTGACGCAGAGAACCAACGTCCTGCACCCAAGATCCACCACTTGCCTGCGGTGCGGAGCACCGTGTCAGCGGTGTTGGTGACGCTCTCCACGTCGGCGCATGCAGCAGCCATTTGTGGCTTGCCGGAGATGGAAATGAGCACGGTCGGCACAGTGGCAACGATCACCTGCGGCGAAGGACCGCCGCGGCGGACCACTGGATTTGCAGCGGTTGCGCTCTTCACCGACTCTGGCAGATTTGGTGCCTTACCGATGGCAGAAATCACGTCCTGGGGCGGTGTGTCCGTTGCAGCTGCGAAAGGACCATTCATCGATGCTGCGCTGACCCACTGCGATCCACCGAGGCGCGCGTACCACGCGTTGTCGGGAGACTTGAGCAGGATGCACGGAGTGTTCACTACGCGCTGCCAGCCACTACTGCCGCATCCGCCGAACTGCGGCTTGCCGTTCACAGAGATGAGGACCGCTGCGCTTTCCACCACCTTGATGGTTGGAACTGCGTTGGAGAGTCCGGTGACATCGCGCGATGCGTCGATGGCAATTCCCTCAACAATCGTGGAGAGAGTGGCATCAAAGCCGATGCCGTCGAGCAACTTGGTGAATTCAGCCTTGGCGGTTTCGCCGGAGCCGTCTGCGAAGTCGCAGCGGGTGATTACAAACTCGTTCAATTCAACGACGCCCGGTGTGTCTGACGTGGCGATGACTGCAGTCATTTCCAACGTTCCGCTTGTCGGTGACGCAGTGCCGCGCTTCACAGTCACAACCGCGCGCATAGTCACGCTGTTGCCGGAGATCGCGGTGTACGACGGCTCATTGACGGTGAACGTGGCGCCGTTCTCAGTGACGGCCTGTGGCCACTCAGAGGCAACCGCGGCGGTCTGGCCGGCGGGAGCTTGCGGAGCCTGCATGGCGAGCGTGGGCGCGCTGAACAGCGATGCGCTGACGATAAGTAGCGATCCGGTAAGGGTCATCATGGGTTGGTAGTGCATTCTTTGTAAGTGTGGCGAGGTGCAGTCGACATGCTCCCGCGGTAGAGGGAGGAGTCTACCGACCAACGTCAAAGTGAACGCGCGCACAACTGAATTTCCCGATTGCAAAGCACCAAGATATCGGTCATGGGCGCACCCAACGCGCCCGAAATCAGGCTCGGGGGTATTCGGAAGCGATTGAGGTTTATAGCCCCGGGGCGAAGCCGCGGCGCATCGTATTTTCGCAGCAGGCCCGTGGCTCCACGAATTGCAGCAGATAGTCGCGACCGCCGGCCTTGCTGCCGACGCCCGACATTCCGAATCCGCCGAACGGCTGCCGGCCAACCAGCGCGCCGGTGATACCACGGTTCACATACAGATTGCCAACACGGAACTCACGCTTGGCGCGTTCCAGGTGTGCGGGCTTGCGCGTGTAGATGCCACCGGTAAGTTTGTACGCCGGCGCATTGGCGATGCGGAGCGCTTCGTCAAAGTCCTTGGCGCGAATGACCGCCAAGACTGGTCCAAAGATTTCTTCGGTTGCCACCCGCGCATCGGGACGCACGCCACTGATGATGGTTGGTCCAACAAACGGCATGCCAACCTTCGCCTCCAGTCCCGCTGGGATCGGCAAGCTGAGTTGGACTTTGCCCTCTTGCGCTCCGAGTTCAATGTACGAACGAATCTTTGCGGCAGCTTCCGCATCAATCACCGGGCCGACATCCGTTCCCGGCTCGCGCGGATCGCCAACCACCAGTGCTCGTGTTGCTTCCACCAATCGGTGCAAGAACACATCGTGCGCGCTGTCAAGCACAATCACGCGGCTACATGCCGAGCACTTTTGGCCTTGGAATCCAAAGGCACTCTGCCGAACACCCAGCACGGCTTCGTCAAGGTCTGCGCTTTCATCAATGATCAGGGCGTTTTTCCCGCCCATTTCGCAAATCACCTTCTTGACAAATTCTTGGCCAGGATGTGTTTCGCCCGCCGCCTTAATGATGTCAAGCCCAACAGCCTTACTGCCGGTGAATGCAATCAACGCGGTGCGCGGGTCGCGCACCAGCGCCGCGCCGACCGTCTCGCCGGGGCCTGGCACAAAGTGCAAGACATCGCGCGGAATACCCGCCTGCCACAAGATGTCACACATGACCTTGGCGATTCCTGGCGTCTGCTCCGCGGGCTTCACCACTGCGCAGTTGCCAGTGACGAGCGCTGCCACAGTCATACCCGCGCAAATTGCTAGCGGGAAATTCCACGGACTGATGATCGCTGCCACACCGCGCGGCTGGTACCACTGTTCATCAAGTTCGCCGACGAAATTGCCAAGGCGTGTTCGACCAAACAATGCGGACGACTCACGTGCGTAATACTCGCAGAAGTCAATCGCTTCGCACACATCGGCATCGGCCTCGCGCCAGGTCTTCCCGCTTTCGCGGATCAGAATCGCCGAGAGTTCATCGCGACGCGCGCGCATCAGTGCTGCTGCACGAACAATCGCCTCGGCGCGTTCGGTGTGCGGGGTATCGCGCCAACGTGGGAATGCGGCATCAGCGTCGGCGACGGCACGCGTGGCGTCTGCAACTGCGGAGTCATTGCGCACCACCGGCACGGTGGTGGCAGCAACTGCTGCCGCAAACTGCGTGCGAACCGCCGCAACTGCAAAGTTGCGCATTGGCTCAGTGAAGAACGCCCGACCATCGCCCAATCCGGGAACAGCGATGGATAGCGCGTGTCGCTCGGGGGCATTCTGGATGCGATCGATCCCTGGGTCGGAATCATGCTCACGGAATGGACTGGCCACCAACGTTTCTACGTCGGCGTTGTCTAAGAAACCGGCCTTGAGCCAACTCTCATTGGAGGTGTTCTCCAAGAGGCGCCGCACCAAGTAGGCCATTCCGGGAATCATCTCGCCAACCGGTACATACTCACGCACGCGCAGACCCATGGCCATGGCCGCTGCCTTGAGCGGGTCGCCCATGCCGTGCAGCATCTGCAACTCAATCGCCGACTTCGGCATGCCGCACTTCTCCAGCGTCGCGAGCGCTGCAGCGATCGATCGTGCATTGTGTGATCCAAGCGCCAACTTCACGCCGCCTTCGCCGCGCTTGCGGGGCGTGTTCTCAATGAAGTACTGCGCAACGCGTTCGAAGCATGCGTCGGTGTCGCACTTGCGGCTCCACACCGGAACCGGCCATCCCTGTTGCTCAGCGTGAATGGTTTCGTAATCCCAGTATGCACCCTTCACGAGCCGAACCGTGACCACGCGCCCGGTGCGCTTGGCCCAATCGACCACGCTGCGTGCATCATCGGGGGCACTGCGCAGGTAGGCCTGCATGGCCAGTCCGGCCTCAAAGTCCACGGCTTCGCAGCACCGCTTAAAGAGCTCAATAGTGAGGTCTTTCAGCGCGAATTGCTCCATGTCAAAGTTCACCAGCACGCCGTGCTTCTTAGCACTCTCCAGAATCGGCATGATTTCTGCCATCAGCGTGCGGATTGACCCTTCCGTATCAATGGGGTCAACGCGTGCGCTGAGTGAACTGATCTTGATGCTGACGTTGGTGCGCGGAACAGGCCCAAGGTGATCGGACTCCAAGACCAACTTTACTGGCCACGTGGCTACGCGCTTGGGCAGGTTCTCAACAAGGTCAAGGTATTTCTGTCGGTACAGCCGCGCCTCTTCGTCGCTCACGCATGCCTCGCCCAAGAGGTCCACGCTGAAGCACATGCCGTTCTTCCACATCTTCTCCAAGGCGGGCAGGGCGCTTGCGGCATCGGTGCCAGCAATGAACTTGGATGCCATGCCTTCAATCTGGCTGGACATGGTCTTGGCCATCAGGCCCTTGGCAAGTCCACCAGCAGCCATACCCAGTTCAAATCCGGGCGGCGCCTTCACTCCGGGCTGCGAGAGATAGTCAGAGAGGTGTTCGTAGATGGCATCGTTACTGCGAAGTGTTGGGAAGCAGTCAACGAACCGGAACAGTTGGACGCGGAATGCTTCGTCCTGCATGGCCCAGTCCATGAGCTTGTCTTTGAACACCGAGAGGCTGCCGGCGAAGACGCCAGCGCCCGCATTGCGTGCGGCGGCCAAGTACTCGGCACCGATCTCCTTGACGCGCTTCTCAAAGTCCGGGTCACGGGGTGCGGCGCGCCCTGCCGACGATGCAGCAGGTGCGGAGGTGCGGACGGGAGCGGGCTTCTTACGCGTGAAAAACGCCATGCGCTGAGTATAGGTCGGCTCCGAGCCGCCGTTGCACTACATCTGCCCGTCTACACATGTGATCTTGCAAGCGGCGCGCGTCAGCGGCGCGCGTGTGCGCGCACGTCGTCGATGGCATGCTGATAGACGCCCACGCACTTCTTGGCGGCGCCGTCCCAAGTAATGCCGCGGACCTCATCAAAGCCATGGTCGGTCAGCGTGCGTTGCAGTGGTGGATGGCGGAGCACGGCAATGATCTTGTTCGCCATGTCTTCCACATCCCAGAAGTCAACCTTGAGCGCATTGACCAGCACTTCGCTCACGCCGGATTGGCGGCTGATCAATACCGGCACGCGATGACCAAGTGCCTCCAGCGGAGCGATGCCGAATGGCTCGCTCACGCTGGGCATGACATAGAGGTCGGCCATATTGAAGACGCGCGGAATGTCCTTGCCGCGCAAGAATCCAGTGAAGAGGACCTTGTGCCCAATGCCCAATTCGGCAGCAAGTTGGATCATCGATTGCGCCTGATCACCGGAGCCCGCCACCACGAATTTCACGTCATCCATTTTTTCCAAGACACGCTTGGCCGCTTGGACGAAGTACTCGGGACCCTTCTGCATGGTGATGCGACCGAAGTACAGAACGATCTTGTCGCGGCGCCCAATGGTGCTCAGGCCAACCGCCTTCGGATCAAGATCCACTCCGTTGTAGACCACTTCGCACTTGGCGGGGCTCACGCTGTATCGATTAGCGCAGATGTTCTTGGTGAGCATGCTCACGGTGATCACGCGCACGGCGGCGTGCATTCCGCGTCGCTCAATGTTGTAAACCGCTTGATTCACGTGTTCGCCAGAACGATCAAACTCCGTGGAGTGGACATGCACCACGAGTGGTTTGCCAGTCACCCGCGCCAGTGCAATGCCTGCGGGATACGTGAGCCAGTCATGGGCGTGAATCACATCAAAGTCGCGGTCGCGGCACGATTCCACAACAAAGCGCGCGTATGCCTCGCTCTGCGCAAGCAGATCGCCCGAGTAATCCGGGGTTCCGGTGCCGCTCTTCAGGGCCAACGCTGCGCCACGACCGTTCGACTCTGGTACGGCCGCTCGAACAGCGCGCACCATCTCCACCATCTCAGCGACGGCGGCTGGATCGTCTGTGCCGAATCGTTCCCATGCTTCAAGCATGGTGAGTGCTTCTTGCCGTGCATTGTCATCAAGGTCTGCAAAGAGTTCGGGTGCCAGTTCCTCTGGAAGCGTTTCGCTACTCAGTGCGCCCGGGCGCAAGAGTCGTTGTGGAGCTGCGCTGGCAAGTGCGATGCGCTCCAGCACCATCCGTGCACCCGCCGATGTGTAGGCGCCGCTTGCCAGAAATGGCGCAGCAATCATGCGAATACTCTTGCCGAGGGCGCTGTCGGTGATGCCCCGCGCACTCCGCGCGCCGAGGGCATGAGCTCCAGAAATCGATCCAGCCGCAGCGCTCAATCCGCCGCCGCCTCCAGTATTCAGCCCACCATGAAGGCCCGCGGCGGCCAATGCTGCAGCGGCAGCACGTGCGTTGGTATCCGGCATTCCCGCTGCCCGGCGGGCGGCAATTCCACGATCGGTGGCGCGACGGTCTTGTGCAAGTCCGCTTGCATCCCCGGCCGTTGAGCGTGTGGCGATCGACGGTGCGTCCGCGCCGTGCCCCGGCACCACCAGATCAACATGCGACGCTTCGTCCCCGCGCACGCCCTTGGGTAGAACAAAAGTCACGTCCACATCCATTCCCGCAAGTGCTTTGGTCAGCCCATGGCATGCCGTGCCGAGTCCGCCCGTTATAAACGGAGGGAACTCCCACCCGAGCATCACCACTTTGGGCCGACGTGCGGTCATTCTGCGGCGCTCTCCTGCATATCGCCAAGTTGCGCAAATGCTGCCTCAAATGCCAAGAGGTAGGTAGCCACGCCAGCGGTTTCGTCGGCGATGCCTTCCAACGGCACGCGACTGCGAAACACATAGACCTTGGCGTCGTCGCGGTAGTGCTTCACTTGCGGGCAACGATTTGGGAAGTCCAAGTTCACCAGTTCATCGTCCACCAATTCTTCTGCAGTGTCGCGGCCTTCCAGCATGTCGCCCTCAATGGACTCGCTCAGCCATCGGTCCGCAGTCTCCAGTGCAACGGACCAGTGCCCGTCGGTCTTGTCGATCACGTACCACGCCTCGGCAGAAGCATCTTTGGCGCGGCAGCGAACCGCGGAACCGTTGACGCTTGCGTTCTGAAATCGACCGCTATCGAGCGCCAGTTGTACGAGTGATTGCAATTCGTTGCTCATGTGTGCTTTCTCCCTGAGGCGGCGTAGGATACTTGATCCATGAGCACCTCCTCTGAGCATGAATCCGCAAATACTCAGGTTGATGTGTGGACATCGCGTCGACTCATTCGATGGATCGACAGCCACCTAACCGCCAAGGGCATCGATGCCCCGCGAGTATGCGCGGAGATGCTGGTTGGTCATGTGGTGGGCGCTGAGCGGATGCAGTTGTATATGGAAGCTGATCGACCGGCCTCCGCTACGGAGCTGGAGCGTTTGCGCGCGCTGGTGGTGCGGGCGTCTCGACATGAGCCCGTTCAGTACTTGGTCGGGGAGGCGTGGTTCTGGTCAAAGCGATTTGCCGTCGGCCCCGCCACACTCATTCCTCGTCCGGCCACCGAACATCTTGTCGAAGAGGCAGTGCTGGCCGCCCGCGCTGCTGCGGCAAATGGAGCGCGCCCGGTGCGCATGTTAGAAATTGGTACCGGAACTGGTTGCATCTCCACGTGTGTTGCTGCCGCACTTCGTGGTCAGCGGCGCGGAACGGAGCCGACTGATCCGCCGGTACTTCCGATTGATATTCAAATCGTTGCCACCGACCTGGTTCCCGCCGCGCTTGACCTTGCGCGCGCCAACGCAGCAGCGCATGGTGCAACGGATGCCATCGAATTCCGTGCGGGTTCGATCTATGAACCGCTCACCGCGGCGGAGCAGGGAATATTCCATGTGTTGGTTTCCAATCCGCCCTACGTTCGTGATGATGAGTGGCAAGAAATGAATGCCAATGTTCGGGATCACGAGCCGCGCACGGCGTTGGCAGGAGGTGCCGCGGGCATGGATGTTCTGGCGCCGTTGATTGCCGGCGCACACACCTGGCTTGTGCCGGGCGGGCGACTCGTTGTGGAGATTGGTCATCGGCAGCATGACGACGTACTTGCCGCCGCAACCGCTAATCCCCACCTTGCCGATCTGAAAATGCAGAAGGATTTCGAAGGATTCTGGCGGATGCTGGTGGCGACACGCAAGTGATCAGCCGGGCGTGATGGCGGGTGTTCGCTGCGCTGCCAATCAACCGACCTTTAGCGCCCGCCAACCAACGGTCGTTCGCCGCGCCACTCGGCAATGGCCTTGCGGACTTCGTCCACCAGTTGCTGCGCTTGGAACGGCTTGAAGAGGAAGCAGTGCAGCCCCTCTTGCGTGGAGCGCACAATGGAGTGATTGGGGTCGTATCCGAATCCGGTCATCAAAATCACTTGAGTGCGCGGGCACGCTTCCTTGGCGATGCGGAACACTTCGTAGCCATTGCGTTCCGGCATGCGGACGTCGCTGATTACCACGTCGTACGGCTTGCCTTCAGCAGCGGCACGAGCGATGGCTTCGCATCCTTCATTACTGGAAGAGAACCGATCAACGGCGCCGCCAACTTCGGCAAGCACGTTGGCAACCACATCACGCACTGGTTCTTCATCATCAAGCACCGCGAGGCGTCTTCCGGAAATATCCGGATCAACACCTTTGCTGCGATCAAGTCGGTCAACCCCAAGCACCACTTGTGGTCCACCGGTTGCGCCACGCACGCGGTTCTCAACGCTGGCGATGGCGCGTTCAAGTTCTGCAATGGCAGCCGCCGGAACATCGGGGTCGCGCTTCAGGTGCTCCACCGCGCCACGAATAGCAGTGATTGGCGCAGCAATTTCGTCACGCAACGCACCGCTCACGCGTTGGTTGGTGGTGTAACGCTCGACCACCAGCATGTCCAAAATATTCAGCGCCATAGCGACATAGCGGCCAAACAACTCCAGGCACAGCAGGTCTTCATCATCAAACTGGTTCGGCAGTTTGCTCTCCATATTGATGACACCAACTACTTTGTCATGCAGAAGGAGCGGAGCGGTGATGCTTGATCGCCCGCCCTCAAGACCTGGGATATACAACCTGTCCGCCTCAGAATCGGTGCACAAGTACGGCTCGCCGCACGCGGCAACATGTCCAGAGATGCCGTTGCCTTCGGGGCTGGAGTACAGAAATCGTCCCGGTGGCAGTGGAGGAATTCCGCGGCTAGTCACCAATTCCAAACGCTGTGTTGCGTTGTCCAACAGACGCACTTCAAAGTCGTTCACCGCAAAGAGTCGCTCCAACGCGGCGACGATCTTTCCTTCAATCAGACCGAGGCGTTCGCCAACATTCAGCGGGTTGACAATCTTTGCGTCGAGCGCCAACAGGTCAGCACCAGCGGTATCGATTTGATCAACGCGGTCCAAGACGCGTTGCCGGCTCGTGACATTGTGGAGCACTCCAACTGCGCGTGTTGATGCTGCCTTGCGATCAGTGGATCCGTCGAGTGGGGTAATCGCCACTTCCCATGCACTGTCGCCAGCCTTGAAGCTGCGCAAGTGGGTGCGGCGACCGCTACCGTCCTTGGCAAGTTCCGCCAGCAGGTCTCTGCAGCAGTCACAGAAACGGCGCAGCGTCTCCGCGGTGAGTGCTTCGAGCCGTTGGTTCATCCACAGGATTTCACCGGCGCGGTCCACCACGCCAATTCCGTCGCCGATCTCCTCAAGGAGTAGGACGGGGTCGCTTCCATGCAGATCGTTTCGGGTTTGCGGTGACATCGCGCGTTCCGTAGGCGTTCGGACTGATACAGGGCGGAGTGTAACCCGGCTGTTGGTTAGAATTCGGGGATACTTTCCGCTTGGTTCCATCTAAGCCGAAAGCCTCCACCCAATGATTGAAGCGAACGGCATCGTGAAGAGGTTTGGACGCGTGATCGCCGTCGATCACGTGACATTCTCCGTTCCCGCGGGTGCGGTGTGCGGGTTCCTTGGTCCAAACGGCGCCGGCAAGACCACCACCATTCGGATGCTGGTGGGCGCGGTTGCACCGGACGCCGGCGAAGTGTCCATGGCTGGGCTGCGGATGGACGCGGGATCCGCCCAAGCGCGCCGCGTGGTCGGATACCTCCCGGAGGAAAGTCCGGTGGAGCCAGACCTCACCGTCAACGAGTTTGTGGGGTTCCGCGCTGAGCTCTACGGAGTGCCGCGCGCGCTGCGTACCGATGCGGTGACGCGTGCCTTGGCGCGCTGCAATGTCACTGATGTTCGTCACCGATTGTGTGGGCAACTCTCCAAGGGATATCGGCAGCGCGTTGGATTAGCGGCGGCCATCGTGCATGCGCCGCGCGTCTTGGTACTTGATGAGCCGACCTCCGGCCTTGATCCAAGTCAAGTGATTGACTTTCGTGCGCTGTTGCAAGACTTGCGTGCCGAGACCACCATCTTGCTCTCCAGTCATGTGCTTGCGGAAGTAGAAGCAAGCTGCGATCGCGCTGTGCTCATTGATAGCGGTCGCGTGGTAGCCGCTGGAACCATGGCTGAATTGCGAACGGTCGGCGCCGCCAGCGAGCGTCTGCTGGTGGAGTGCGCGGCCGACGCCAGTACCGCGTTGCGCGAAGTGCGCGGAGTACGTGCGGTGCGCTGCACGCGCCTGGCAGATGGCTGGTTTGCATGTGAAATTGATGCAGCCGACGGGGCTGACGCCACTGTGCTCGCTGAAGAATCTGGGCGCGTTTTGGTATTGGCTGGAAACGCGGTACGTCGATTGGAACGGTCCGCCGTTCCGTTGGAAGCCATCGTTCGTCGCATACTTGCTGGGGCAGGCTCGGGTACGTCTACCGCCACTGCTGCACCAACACGCGCATCAAGCGGGCCGCAATCACTGCCGGGGGCGAAGTCATGACATTGATTCGCAGCGCCATTGCCGTCGCTCGTCGCGAGTGGCGTATGCAATTGGGATCGGCACTCGGGTGGAGCGTGATGGCTGCGTTTGCTGCACTTGCTGGCACGGTGTTTGCGGTGGCAGTTTTTCGTAGCGGCGCGCCCGCCACGTTGCGCGGAACATTCATTGCGCTCGGTTGGGCGGTGTTGTTGGTGGCGCCTGCAATATCCATGCGCTCCATTGTGGAAGAGCGTCGCAACGGAACGTGGTCATCGCTTGCTGCGTCACCGGTTGGATTTGCTGCCATCATCGGCGGAAAATTTTCGGCGCTCCTGGCACTGCTTGCACTCACCATCACGGTTCCAGTGGTGGCGCAACTTGCCGCGCTGGAATGGTTCGCACGGCCGGACTACTTGGAAGCGTGCACTGGAGTAATCGGTTTGCTTTTGGCGGGAAGCGCGTACCTAGCATCGGGCATTCTGATGTCGGCACTGGTTGGCAACCAAGTGGCGGCGTACCTGTTGACGGTGTTCTTATGGCTGACCTGGATTGCCATCGCACGCAGTGCTCCAGCGCTTCTCTCTGGAAACGCTGCGTATGTTGGATTTTCGATCGACCCGCTGCGCCGCCTTGATGACTTTCTGCTCGGATTGATGGACACGGGCAACGTTGCGTATTTCACAGTCATTGCAGCGTGGTTCCTGTGTGCGGCCTCCGTGGTGGTGGCGCGTGCGTCACTGGCTGCACACGTGGCGGGGCGGTGGCGCATTGTCCTTGGCCTTGCTTGCGGTGCCATCATTGCAGTGGCAATCGTTGGAATGGCCGATGCGCCGCGGCTGCGTGTGGTGGGTGACATGACCAAGTCACGCGCGTACACGCTTGCCAGCGAAACGCGCGCAACGCTTGGCGCACTCGACGGCGATTGGCAGATCGCGGTGATTCTCAGTGCGCCGGATGCCGGTGTGGCGCGTCAAGTGGATGAAGTACTCGCGCGCATTGCTGAGTGCCCAACCAAGGACGGTCACATTCGCGCCACGCGTATTGATCCAACCCAGCCGGCAGACGCCGCGCGCTATGAAGCTGCGTTGGAAACGGTGCAGTCGCGTGATGCATCCGCATTGCAGCAACACGCTGAAGCTATCCGCGCGGGTCGCGCAGCGTTCGATCGATTGACACGCGTTGCCGCGGTGCAGGCGCCTCTCTTGGAAGACTTGGTGACAGCGCTGCCCGCGCAGGACCCGGCCCGGGCGGAGCTTGACGCATTGCGCGGCGGGTTTGTGCAATTGGTTATTCAGAAGCGTGCCTTTGACCGTTCCATTGAGCAATTGCGCAGTGCGTCGGACGCTCGACCGTTTCCTGATGAGGCGCGCGCCGCTGCTGCGATTGCTGCCAATCTCAAGCACTGGAGCGAAGAATTGGCTGCCGCTGCGCGCGCGCTGGCCGATCGCGCCGCGCAGCGCGTGGATTCGGCGGCGTTGGCTGCATGGCTCACCGGCGCGCCCGCGGAGTTCACTGCGCTCGCTCGCGAATTGCGTGTCGCACAAGACGGTCTTGATCGCCTCCCCAAGTTGTGGGGTGCAGAAGTTGGCGCAGCGCTCGCCGCTGGCGACTGCGCCATCATCACCGGGCCATCGGGCGTTGCCACGGTTCCCGCGTGGCAATTAGTTGCCGGTGCAAGCGGCGGATCCATTTCCTTCGATCGCCGATTCCGCGGCGAGCAGGCCATTGCGTCCGCACTGCGCGCGCTCAAAGTTGGCAAGCCACCCGTGGCGGTCTTTGTACATGCTGGTGCGCTTGGAATTCTTCGACCCTCTGCCGACGGAAGCGACCACGCCGCCGCGGCTGATGCGTTGCGGGGCGCGCGCTTTGAAGTGCGCGAATGGACTCCCGCCGATGGTCCGCAGCCAGCAGTTGCCGCAGGAACAACCATCGTGTGGATCATCGTGCCGCCGGCTGATCGTGATTCCGTTGATGAGTCGCCGCGCGAGCGCGCGTTGCTCTCCGTGGCGCGCCGATTGGTTGCGCAGGGTGAGCCAGTCTTGCTTTCCGTTGGCCCAAGTCTGTTGCCATTACTTGGCCAGCAGGATCCATGGGGTGCGTTGTTGCGCGGTCGCGGCATGGCGGCGCAGACTGGGCGCACCGTGTTGGAACTGGTGCCAACTGGTCCGGATCGTGCAGAAACCAGCGCGGTGCAGACCACGGTGGCGGGCGGCATCGATAGTGCCGTTGGGCGTGCGATTGACGGTCAGCGCCTGCGACTTGATCGACCGATCCCCCTTGAATCAGACCCTGCCGCGGCGGGCGTTTCCGTAGTGGTTGGCATTGAACCGGCCGCGGAACGTTGGATTGAAGACGATTGGCGCCGCGACCTCAAGGGTCGCATGGAGGCGCCAGAATCCAAACGCTTTGACGCCGACGTTCCAGTGGTATTGGTTTCCGATGCTCCACGCGCCATGCTGGTTGGTTCGCCCACATGGATGACCACGGCGGTTGCTGACTCAGCCGACGCTCTTGGCGGCGGGCGGATTGCGCTTCGCAACCCTGGCAATCGTGATCTGCTTGTCAATGCAGTGGCGTGGCTCGCCGGTCGTGATGATTTGCTGGCGGGTTCTGGTGCTGGTCGCGAAGTTGGTCGACTGCCTCGATTGTCTCGCGCAACGGTTGGAGTGGTTGGATCCATGGAAGCGTTCGCAGTGCCTTCACTCATCGCCGCATTCGGCGCATGGGTGGTGGTCCGCCGGAGGATGCGCACATGAAGACGCGTTCGATCTGCATCTTGGCCGTCGTTGCGTTGCTGGCCGTGGTCGGTTGGTGGTCCGTGCGCGGGCCGAGCAACGCATCTGCCGATCGCACCGCGCGCGCCTCGCTCTTTGCAGCGGATGAAATTCCACTTGAACAAATTGATCGCATTGAACTGACGCGCAGCAATGAAGAACCGATCGTCTTTGTTCGAGCCGAAATGGGGTGGATACAACAGTCTCCGTTTGCGCATCCAGCAGATCCTGCATCCATCCGCGAAGTGATTGACGTCAGCGCGGCACTGCAAACCACGCGCGCCGTTGACCCGGCGTCCATTGATCCAGCAGCGCGCGCGGCGCTTGGTTTGACGCCGCCCGCTGCAACGTTGAAATTGGCGTGGCCGGGTGGCGAACGCAGCGTTGAACTTGGACGTCGCACCGTGGCGGGTCGAGCGTGGGCACACGTGATTGGCCGTGCAGAAGCCGCCAGTATTGACGCATCGCTCCATGCCATTGCTGTTGATGGCGATCCGCGGCAGTGGCGGTCGACGCACCTTTATGAGCCGGGTCCGACTGATGTTGGCGGTATTGAATTGCGCTACGGATTGGCGCCGAGCCAGCGCCTGACGCTTGCTCGCGCCGCGGGGAAGTGGCGCATTGAGTCGCCCGTATCCACACGCGCCGATGCCGACGCGGTACGCGGATATCTGGAGGCACTCGCGCGCGCCCAAGCGGATGCATTTGTCACCGACAGTCCAAACGACTGGAGTACCTTCGGACTTTCCGCTCCCGAGCGCAGCGTGCGTTTGTATGCAGCGAACGCGGCAGCAGCGACTGTGACCGAAAACGCAGTCCCGGGTGACGCGGCGGCCGGTTCGTCCTCGCCTGCGGCAGCGTTGCCATCGGCTGTCATCATTGGCGCGATTGATGTTGGCGTCACCGCTGCCGAAGGTGCACAGGAACGATTCGGCCGCATCGCGGAGCGCGCAACGGTGGTGCAACTTGGAACCAAAGCATTGGCGGCACTCTTTCCGCCGCCAGCATTCTTTGTTGACCCACGTGGTTCCGATGTCGTGCAAGCCGACGTGCGCGCAGTGACATTCACTGCGTTTGATCCGACCGGCGTCAGTGATGCCGCTGCCGCCGCACCAGGCGCTGCGCCTGTGCCCGCGTTCCGCCTCGAGCGCACCCTTGATGGTTGGAACATCACCACTCCGGGCGCTGATCCGCGCCCCGCAAGCACCGAACGCGCGCGCAAACTTCTTGCACAATTGTGCGAAGCCCGCGCGCCGGCAGTGGCCTTTCAGCGCATGCCTGAAGCGCTTCGGATTGGTGAATTCACCCTCTTTGGAGCTGGCGGCGCGCAACTTGCTCGCGTTCGCCTTGCACATGAGCCCGACGGACAGTGGGCGATTGATAGTGACGACGGCGTGCTACGCGTTTTCCCCAAGGGCTTTGATCTTGCGATTGATGCTGCCGCGTACCAAGTGAATCGGTAACCATTACCGCGCCGTTGGCATCACTCGCACTCAGCATCACGCGCCCTCCGCATCCCGCGCGCCCCGCATCATCATCCGCCAACTCGACGCACTTCCACCGCATCAACGCCGCGCGCCCCGTGCCACACACACGGCAACCCCGCCAACGCTGCGGCGCTCAGCGGCGCCATGCTGCGCGGCCCTGCATCACCGATGGTGTGCGGTGCCGTGAACACCCACACATCATTGATCAGTCCTTCAGCATGCAATGATCGAACGAGTCCCGCGCCCGCTTCCACCAACACGGTGGATGCACCGGTCCGGTCGCCAGCTGGAAGCGTTGCGCACTGCGTTCGAAGGGAAGCAAGCAGCGCGCGCAGTCCATCAACCGCTCGTACTTCAACGCCGCACTCGCGCAGCGTGTTGGCGTGCGCACTTCGTTTCGCAAGCGCTTCCGGCGTACACGCCACCACCGTGGGTGTTTCACGCGCGGTGCGAACCAATGCGCGATCAACGCCAATACTGAGGCGCGGATCCCACACCACCCGTACCGGCGTGCGAGACGCCCGCACCTCGCGCACGGTGAGTAGGGGATCATCAGTCAGTACGGTGCCCATTCCAGTGAGAATGGCATCCACGCGACCGCGTTCGCGATGCACCATCGCGCGGCTTTCGGGGCCACTAATCCAGCGCGGCTCGCCCGCTCGCGTCGCAATACGACCATCCGCAGACTGCGCCCACTTAGCAACCACCCACGGAAGACCGGTGCGAACGCGATAGAGAAACGGCGCGGTCACCCGCTCCGCCGCGGCGCACGGCAGGTGAAATGCATCAACACCCGCGGCGCGCAACATGTCGCCGCCACCAGCAGCCTTCGGGTTGGGGTCGCAACATCCGTACGCCACCCGCGCCACACCCGCGTTCAGCAGCGCCTGACTACACGGCCCAGTCCGTCCATGGTGATTGCATGGCTCCAGAGTCACAATGGCTGTTCCGTTGCGCGCGCGTGCACCCGCGTGGCGCAATGCATCCACTTCCGCGTGTGCTCCGCCGCAACGATGGTGATATCCCTCGGCAACAAAGTTCCCGCTGCTATCCAGGATCACGCATCCCACCATCGGGTTTGGTTCTGCTTGCCCGTGACCGCGGAGTGCCACGCGGGCCGCGCGTTCCATCCACGGAATCAACGCATTCACGGAGTGGCCTCAACACCCTCCGGCACGGCGGCAGTGACGCCCTCAGTGGCAGCAACGCCATGCGTGCCGGCAGCAACACTCTGCGTAGCCCCCATCGTGGGCACGCGGCTCATGCCAAGTGTTGTCTCCATCTCAATATCTTCAGCAAATGAACGGGTTTTCGGCAATCGCACGGCTGCCAACGGTGTGCGCACAGTGGCAACCAGCACGTCGTCATCGCCAATCCGGCCCGACCACTGCTCGACCGCCTGCGTGAGATGCGCCGACCATCGCTCCGGCGCGGGTGTTCGACCCAGCGCATCCTGCAGGCGCTCCAATCCAAATTGCCGGCCCGCGCGATCGATCGATTCGTGTACTCCGTCGGTGACCAAGACCAATACGTCGGCTGCGGACAGAACAATCTCCATCTCGTCGTCTTCAAAGTCAGCGTCGGAAACCGCGCCCAATAGGAAGGTGGTGGAATCAAATCGCTCCACCTTTCCATCACCGCGCCGCACCCATGCTGGGGGATGGCCGGCGTTGGCGTATCGAACCAAGCCACTGGCAGGATCCACCTGAATTGCAAGCGCGGTGAGGTACACGCCGTGTTTGGCGAGCGTCAGTGTGGCGTATCGATTCAGTGCACGCAACACAGATCCGGGCGCAATGTCCGGATCTTCGGCGATCAATCGTTCCACTTCACCAGAGAGCCGCGCAACCGTCAGCGCGCTGGTCATTCCGTGGCCCGTCACGTCCATCATCACAATGTCAACGCGGCCGCTCTCGGAAACGCTTGCGTGGATGAAGTCACCGCCCACTTCATTGGCAGGCACATACGTGAAATCAAACTCCAGATGCGCAGCACGAACCGGCTTCGGAAACAGCGCCATTTGCAGCGCGCGCGCCTGCGCCAGTTCGCGGCGCATGGAGAAGTATCCCTTGGTCACCATGCGTCGATCGAAGCGGCGGCGATGCGTGCGTAGTCGCCACCAGTTGATGATGAGCCCGGGGACCAGCATCAACGGCACGCCCACCAGCATCATGACCACTTGCCCCATGCCAATCCGTCCAGCAACTTTTAGTATCACTAGTTCCAAGATGAACATGGAGACCAGCGGATAGATGGGTCGCAGGCTTTCGCGTGGGCTCCATGGCAGGAAGATGCTTGGCAGCACATGCAGGAACAGGATGTAGGAAAGACCAGGCGCTCCGGGCTGACCAGTATTGTCAGTGAAGAGCAATTGGGTTGCCAGATCCGCGCCGTAGGAGATGACGCCAATCTGCAAGATGAACCAGTTGGCAGCGCGCAGCGTTTGCTCGCGTGTCTCCAGCTTGGGGCGCACCGCGGTGAAGGCGCGAGCAGCCACTGCCAACATCAAGATCGTGCCCAAGATGTTGAGCGTCAAATACTCCGGTGCGTTTTCGCGCAGTGATTCAAGTTGCTCGCGGCTCGCATCGGTCTCGGTGATGGCCCCAAGATCCGTGTTCTTGGTGAGTCGATAGATGAGCAGGCCGCCCATCGCCAACAGCAACGACAGCAACTCGTAGGCGATGGTGGAGCCAAGCAGCCACCCGAAGCGGCGACGGAGCCACGACTCCATTTCCCGTTCGTATTCCGCCTTGAATAGCGTGCTCGCCGCTCCATCAGCCATGCGGGATAGGGTAGTCCACAATGGTCACGACCACGAACCGTTGATGCGTATTTGGCGCGAGCGTTGGCATTCAATCGCGGCGCTGGAATTGACAGAGGCACCTGGAAATGAAAGAGGTCCCCGGCAAATGAAAGACGCCCCCGGCAAATGAAAGAGGCCCGTCGCATGGACGGGCCCCTTGGGGTTCAATCAGGCATTCATCAGCTCGCGGTCAAGAAGGGAATTCTCCCTGCTTCACGCTTACTGGTTGGCCAACACCTCAAGCTTGAGACGCTCCGGCATCTGCCGATAGGTGAGCGGCTCCATGCTTGCTGCGGCGCGACCCTGGGTCATCGAACGCAGCGCGGTGGTGTAACCAAACAGCTCGCTGAGCGGCACTTCGGCAGTGATCTGCCGCGATGCGCCGCGCATTTCGCTGTCGATGATCTGGCCACGACGGCTCGCCACGTCGCCCGAGACGTTTCCGAAGAATTCGTCAGGGGTGGTGATGACCACCTTCATGATCGGCTCAAGGAGCGCTGGGCCCGCGCGGGTGAACGCCTCGCGGAATGCCATTGCACCAGCTTGTTCGAACGCGATCTGGTTGGAGTCAACATCATGGGACGAACCGAACACCAGGTCAACGCGAACGTTGATGACTGGGTAGCCACCGATGACGCCGCTTGCGGCAGCCTGGCGGATTCCGTACTCAACGCTCGGGATGAACTCGCGCGGGATGGCGCCACCTGGCACTGCATCCACGAACACCACGCCGTTCTCCATGTCCAGCTCCTCAGCCTCCGCCTCTTCGGCAGTGATTGGGCTGATGGTCACCACGGCATCGCCGTACTGACCACGACCACCGGTCTGCTTCTTGAACAGACCGCGAACATCCTTGGCGGTACCGGTGATGGTTTCGCGGTAACTGACGCGGGGCTTGCCCACGTTCACGCCGATCTTCATGTCGCGGACCAGCTTGTTCTTGATGATTTCCAAGTGCAATTCACCCATGCCACTGATGATCGTCTCGCCCGTCTCCTCGTTGTAGTTGGAGCGGAACGAAGGATCTTCGCGACGAATGGTGGTGAGTGCTTCACCAAGCTTCTTCTTGTCATCGGCCGTCTGCGGCTCGATCGACATACTGATCACGGGCTCTGGGAACGTCATGCGCTCCAAGATGATCGGCTTGTCTTGGTCGCACAGGGTGTCTCCCGTGAAGGAGTCCTTGAGACCAACCACTGCGACGATCTGGCCGGGGCCAGTGGCATCGAGAGCGGTGCGGTTCTGTGCGTGCATCTCATAGAGACGACTGACGTTCTCCTTACGGCCGTTGACCGGATTGAGAACGCGCATGCCCTTCTCAAGCTTGCCCGAATAGACGCGGATGTAGGTGAGCGTTCCGGCGACGTCGGCAACCACCTTGAAGACCAGCGCGCTGAACGGCGCGTCTTCCGAGTGAGGACGACTCATCTGAATGCTCGGATCGTTCGGATCCACACCGGACACGTCTGGACGCTCGGTTGGATTCGGCAGGTACTCAACAACCGCGTCAAGCACGCTCTGAATACCAACGTACTTGAGTGCGGAGCCGCACAGCACTGGGAAGCACTTCAGGCCGATCACGCTGCGACGCAGCGATGCCTTGAGCTCTTCAACGGTGATGGTCGAAGGATCAGTGAGGAACTTCTCGGTGAGCGAATCATCGATTTCCGCGATCTTTTCCACCATTTCGCCGCGCCACAGCTCAGCCGTGTCTTGCAGGTCGGCAGGAATGTCCTTGATGGTGACGTTCACGCCCTGATCTTCAGCGGTCCAATACATCGC
>CAMDCW010000022.1 GCA_945890745.1 Phycisphaera mikurensis NBRC 102666 | reverse complement strand
CGCGGCTGCACAATCATCAGTGCCGCGATGCCATCGGGAAGTTTGTCAGCGGTGGCGTCAATCGGCACCACATCGGCCTGCTCGCCAAGCTGCTGGATGACCACCGGCGGCCCCTTCTGCATCATCGGGTTGCGCGGATCAGCCCCGCCTTCAAGCGGCATGCTGCTCAGCAGACCCACCTTCGGCTTTGTAGGGCGACCAACCGAGGAAATTGCACGAAGCAATTCGTACTCAAGGAGTGGCTCATTCTCTGGCGAGAGATAGGGCAGCGTCTCCTTGCGATCAGTGGGCCCGCGTACAACCAGTCCAAGCGTCAGCGTTCGACCACTGCCGTCAACGGCCAGGGCGGGTAATCCCGCTGCACGTGCTTCATCTTCCGCTTCGCTGAACGGCTCAGGGTCGATGAATCGAATTTCCAGATTGCCGTTGGAACGCTGCCGGAGCTCTTCCAGATACTCCCGCACCCGCTGCCCGTGTGCGCGAATCAGCGGTTGATCTTTGGAACCCTCCTGCGTCCAGAAGTAATCGATGCGCACCGGCTCATCAAGTGTTGCCAGGGTGCTATCAACACCCTTACTGGTGCTGTACAGCCGGTCTTGCGTCAAATCAGCGCGAAGGAACGGCACGGTGATGTCGATCACCGTGTTCAGCGCAACTACGCCCACTGATACAGCGGCGATAGTCAAGAGTGCATTACGTCGAGTTTCGGTGCGTCCTGCCATTGGTGCTACTCCGCCTTCTTCCATTCGACCACGATCCCGTTCAAGAACAAGAACGCCGCCGATACTGACACGAAATACAGAACATCGCGGCCGTCCAGGACTCCGCGCATCATGCTTTCAAAGTGCGTTAAGACACTCATCGCTGCAATGGCCTCCACCGCGGTGCGCGGCAGCCAGCCACTGACAAAGTCAAGCAGCATGGGGAAACCAATGACCATCAGCAGGAAACATGCCACGCCACTGAGCACAAATGCAATCACTTGGTTCTTGGTGAATGCTGAGAGAAATGCGCCGATGGCAAGAAATGTGCCAGCCATCAGTGCGCTGGCGATATATCCAACAAGAATGGTTCCGTGATCGGGGCTGCCGAGCCATGCCACCGTGATCCACAACGGCGCAGTGAGTGCCAGCGCCACGCAAGCAAACGCCCACGCTGCCAAGAACTTTCCAAGCACCAAGTCACGAACGGAGAATGGCAGAGTCAGTAACAGCTCGATTGTTCCAGTGCGTCGGTCTTCGGCCCAGAGCCGCATGCTGAGCGCGGGTACCAAGAACAAGTCCAGCCACGGCTGCACTTGAAAGAACGGCCGCAGGTCCGCCTGGCCGCGTTCGTACAAGCCGCCCATTTGGAACGTGAGCACTGCTGACATGAACAGGTAGATCACCAAGAAGATGCCTGCCAATGGGCTGGTGAAATACGCCGCAAATTCCCGGCGAAAGATGGTTGCGATGCGTGCAGGGGAGTTCATCGTGATGCTGCCTTTGTGCGCGGGGCGCCACCAATATCGCTGGTGGTGAGCATGCGGAACACATGATCAAGTCGGTTGCTGGTGACGTTGGCGGCAGCCTTGGCATCGAGCGCCTTTGGCGTGCCGTCAAAGACAACGCGGCCTTCGTTGATGATCACTGCGCGCGTGCACACTGCTTCCACTTCTTCAAGAATATGGGTGGAAAGCACCACGGCGCGGTCGTCGCCGAGTCGGCGGATCAGTTCGCGAACTTCATGCTTCTGATTTGGATCAAGCCCATCGGTCGGTTCATCAAGTACCAGGATCGGTGGGTCATGCAGAATCGCTTGCGCCAGCCCGGTACGTCGCTTGTATCCCTTGGAAAGCGTGTCTACCAATTGACGGCGATAGGGTTCTAAATGCAGGCGTTCAATGGAGCGATCGACGCGTGACCGCGCATCCGCGCCCACATAGCCGCGCGCACGTGCCACGAAGTTCAAGAACTCTTCGACGCGCATGTCGCCGTAGGCAGGCGCGCCTTCGGGCAGGTAGCCGAAGGTGCGCTTGGCAGCAATCGGTTCATCGGCAAGCGGAATGCCGTCCAGGGTGACGGTGCCGGCGGTGGGCTCAAGAAATCCGGTGAGCATGCGCATGGTGGTGCTCTTTCCTGCGCCGTTTGGCCCAAGGAATCCCAACACCTGGCCGGCGGGAACGATGAGATCGATCCCCCGAACCGCTTCGAACGAACCAAAGGATTTACGAAGTCCGCGTGCCGCGATCAGTTCCTTCATGGGGCGATGAGTTTAGCCGCGCATGGGGTGATGTGCGCAAGAAACGGTTGGTCGCGGCGTATCCTGCACAGAATGTCCGCTACCACCAAAGTTCCGGTTGCTGTGCGCGCTCTTGAGAGCTTCGCGAGGCGCTTTGGTGGCCGCCCGACCGTCTTGGCGCGGGCGCCGGGGCGCGTCACTCTCATTGGCGAGCATGTGGATTACTCCGATGGGTTAGTGCTTCCTATGTCCATTGACCGCGACTGCGTTTCTGCAGTGCGCGTGTCAAACGATGGCAGGTGGCGCGCATGGAGCGATGATTTGCAATCGCTGGCGGAGTTGCCGGATCCCGCCGCGGCGTCTACTGCGCCCCGTGCGACCGGTGCTGCTGCATGGTCGAACTTGGCGCTTGGTGTGTTAGCGGGATTCGCACGCGAGGGGGTTCGCGTGCCACCGCTGGAGATGTCATTTGCAAGCGATGTTCCGCTGGGCGCTGGTCTCAGTTCAAGTGCGGCACTCACCGTGTCATTGGCAACCGCTGTGGCAGAGGTGCTTTCGGCGCCGCTTTTTGGCATTCCCTTGGCGCGTATGTGTCAAGAGGCGGAGTCGGAATTCGGCGGCGTTCCATGCGGCATTTTGGACCCTTTGGCCTCCGCACTGGGGCGTGCCGATCATGCCATGCTCATCGATTGTCGGTCGCTTGATGTGCGTTTTGTGCCGTTTCCGCCAGCTTCGCGCGTGGCGCTCTTGGTATTTGATTCTGGCGTTCATCGTTCGCTGTCCGATGGTCGCTACGCGGAGCGCCGGCATGAAGTGCAAGACGCCGCACGTGCCGCCGGCGTTGGCATGTTGCGCGATTTGGACGAAACCAAACTTCGCACGCTGAAGTTGCCAGCACTGTTTGAACGCCGCGCTCGTCACGTAGTGCGGGAAATCCAACGTGTGCAATTGGCATCCAACGCGCTTCGTCGCGACGACATGGAACTCTTTGGTTTGTTTATGGCGCAGAGTCACCAATCCCTGCGCGATGACTTTGCGGTGAGTACGCCCGAGCTAGACGCGCTCGTTGATGAAGCGCGTGCGCTTGGTACCGCCGGCGGCGTGTACGGCGCACGCCTGACCGGTGCCGGATTTGGCGGATCCGTGATCGTGTTGGCAGACGCGGCACGAACCGGTATTGGCGAACGCATCGCTGCGGGATTTGAGCGTCGATTCAAGCGTCCGGCGGGATGGCAGCGCGTTTCATCTGGACCTGGCGCTGCAGTCATTCCTGCAGCGCGTTGGCCGGCGGCGTAATCTGACCGCATGCAAATCACCATCCTTGGAGCCGCGGGCGAGGTCACTGGTAGTGGTTACTTGGTGCAAACCGCGCGTGCCAACGTGCTCATTGACTTTGGGATGTTCCAGGGTCGCGGCGCGGGTGACGAAAAGAACCGTGAGATTGACCCAGTGGTTCCCGCTCGCCTTGATGCGGTGGTGTTGACGCATGCGCATCTTGACCATGTTGGTCGGCTGCCGCTACTGGTTGGCCTTGCCTGTGCAGTGCACGCAACGCATGCAAGTTGTGCGTTGGCGGAATTGATCTTGCGTGACTCCGCCAAGATCCAAGAGGGCGACGCTGCCCGCGAAAACCGCTGGAAAGAACGGACCGGGGCAACGCCAGACGCAGTGGCGCTCTATGGAACCGCCGAGGTGGACGCCATCGTTTCGCGCATGCGCGGCCATGATTACGAACAATGGATTGACGTGGCCGATGGCATCACCGCGCGCTTTCAAGATGCCGGACACATCCTTGGGTCTGCAAGTGTTGAACTCCGCGTCACTGAAGGCGGCGCCACCAAGACTGTGGTGTTCTCTGGTGATGTTGGTCAGAAGTGCATGCCCATTCTGCGGGATCCCGTGCCGTGTCCGCCCGCCGACTTGGTGTTCTTAGAGTCCACGTACGGAGATCGTGACCATCGACCTGCTGATGAGACATTTGCGGAATTGCGGGCGATTCTTGAGCAAAGCGCATGGCAGAAGCGCAAAGTGCTGGTGCCAAGTTTCGCAGTTGGTCGCGCGCAATTATTGTTGCATGTGCTTGCAGAGATTGCTCGCGATGGGCGCTCGCCAGTGGTCCCGGTTTATCTTGATAGCCCAATGGCCATCCGCGCCACTGAGATCTACAGCAAATTTCCGGACGACTTTGACGATGAGTCACGCGGGCTGGCGCGTAGTGGGCAAGCGCGGCGCGAATTTGCAAATGTGAACTTGTGCGTGACTCCGCAGCAGAGTCGCGATTTGAATGAGAGTTGGGATCCATCCATCGTGATCGCTGGAAGCGGCATGTGTGATGGTGGTCGCATCTTGCATCACTTGCGTCACAATCTTTGGCGGCGCGGGGTGCAGGTGCTACTCACCAGCTTCATGGCGGACGGGTCGCTCGGTCGGAAACTGGTCGATGGAGCCAAGACAGTCCGGATCTTCCGCGAGGACGTGGTGGTACGGGCTGACGTTCGCACCGTTGGCGGGCTCAGCGCGCATGCCGGACAGGGGGGTTTGATCGAATGGTTCATGGGGACGTCCAAAAAGCCTGCCGCGCCACGGGTGGTGCTCACCCATGGTGAGGACCGCCAGCGGGGCGTGCTTGCCCAGGCATTGACCGGCATCGGTGGCTGTACGGTGACCCAGCCCAAGCGCTTTGAAGTTATTGAAATCTGACGCCGACACCGGTATTTCTCGGCATATTTGCGGGATCCGTCGGTCGGCGGCCGCCGTAGGAATGCCTGATCCAACCGCCAGAATCGGGTTCGGCTATTCTGCCAATCCCGCTCCGGCAGATCGGTTTGCGGGTCGAACGCAGAGGAATCAGTATGAAGATGTCGAGCAAGCACTCCGCCGTGAAACTCACCCTGTCCGCCGCCAAGCTCATTGCAGCGCCGGCCTTGATGGCAGCCATGATGACCGTCATGGTTGTTGGGGGCTGCTACGCGCCCCAGCCCACGGAGCTGTATCGCACCGAGAAGCTCCCCAGCGAGCATTGGTACACGCTGAGCGAAAGTGACTCCCGCGTGGAGGCCTTGCCGCATGCGCTGCGCAATTCATTGACCCAGCAGCGGCAGTTGGTTGCTCTTGAAGAGGGATCAGACAAGAACGCGAAGCAGCCGCTCTCGCCGGAGACCACCAAGAAGGTCGCCGAGCTCGACCAAACCTGCAACGATGCCTACTTGATCTCCTTCGACAGCATCGCCAGCAACCCGACCCCGGACCTCAACGGTCAGTTTGAATCATGGGACCGTCGCCGTCAGAATGACTCGATGATCTACAACCAGAACTTCCGCGCACTCGCTGACGAGTGGAGCCGCTTTTGGTTGATGGAGATGCCAGGCGGTACGCCGTACGACACGGTGAATACCACCGGTCGCTTCTGAGCCGTACTTACTTAAAAAGTCCGTCAGCCCGCCATCTTCGGCGGGCTGATGTGTTTTTGCTTTGCGTCGCTCCCGCTCCGAAGTGTCAGGACGGCTCATCAGCCATATCACTGCTCGCATTGTCTACAGGCGCCACACGCGCCGCGCCGTTCACGCGGACCGCGAGGTAACTCGCAGCCTTCGCCGCATGATGCACCATGCGGTCCGCATAGCGCAGCGCATCAAGTTCAGCGATGGCTGTGTCCGGCGTGGTGCCGCCGGCCGCAGTGCGGTTCAATGTTTCGCTACGTTCTTGTTTGCGCCGTGCGCCCAATGAGGCAGAGATGCGCTTTAATTCTGCCACTGGCTGGGGCGAATCTTGATTCCGCAGCCAATTATCAAAGACTTCGATGGCTGTCTGTGCATCGCTGAGGTATGTGCGCACCACGGGCGGTAATGCGGCCATGTTGCGGGCAGCAGGGAGCAAGTTTCGGACATCGCCCACCAGTCGCGTGAGATGATCAAGTGCGCCAACCGTACCGCGTTGCAGTTCCACGGTGTCAGTGTCGCCGTCTGGTACCTGAATCTCACCAATGAAACGTCGCGTTGCGTCAAGACTCGCCGTTGCACTGGCGATTCGGTCATCCATGCTCTCAAGACCATTGCCGCGGAGTAGGACCAGTGCCATGCTCGTGACCGCTACTCCTGATTCGATGAGACCGCGTCGCGCCGTCGCGGCGGCAACGCCGGGAATTTCCAGGGCACTGCGATCGAATTCCACGATCGGTGGCACGTCACTTCGGTCAGGGATCCATCGCGCCAGTAGTCGCGCGAGTGGTACGGCGCCGATCAGTAATGGCAGCGCACCGATCGCAGAAAATCCAGTATGGAATGCGGCAAGACTGATCGCGTTTGGCTCCGCGCCTGTTCCGCTCGTAAGAGCGGTGCCGATGGCGTGGGCAGCAGTCCGCAGCGGCGTGAATAGGAGAAGCGCAATCGTGGCTTGTACCAACGCGCAGATCGTCCACGCCGCGGCGATGCGTCGTGCAGAGGCGCGCGTGCCCAGCGTAGCAAGCACGCCAGTACTCGTTGTTCCGATGGTGGCACCGATCGTCACACTTGCGGCTTCGTTCCATCCCAACGTGCCGCTATGCAGGGCAACCATCACCAGCGCGATGGGAGCGGCGCTTGATTGCATGGCACATCCAAGCAGCATTCCAATCGCCACCAGTGCCAAGCGGCCAGTGATGGTGCCGCCGTCGTGCCCAGCGAGATCAATGGACGAAGCGACCGGCGCAACATTGTCCTTGATGAAGGTGATAGCCAGCAGTAGCACGGTGATGCCCGCGATGGCGGTGCCGATGTGCCTCCAGCGTCCGCGACCAAGGGTTCGCAACACCGCACCAAGCGCCAAGAGCGGCATGAGGACGGCAGCGATTCCGGTGCTCAAGCCCAGCGTGGCTACCAGCCAAGTGGTGCTTGAGGTTCCCACGGTTGCGCCGGCAACCAGCGGAATAGCGGCTGCAATGGACATCATTCCTGAGGTGATGAAGCCAATAGTGGCCAGCACAGTGGCGCTGGAAGCCTGCGTGGCCACCGTCATCATCAAGCCTGCTCCAAACGCACGCGCTGGTCGCGCGGTAACGCCGTGCAGCAGCCGTCGGATGGATGGTCCCTCCAGTGCCTTCAATCCCTCAGTCAGCAGGGTCATTCCTAAGAGGAACAGCCCAACGCCGCCGAGCAGCAGTGCAATGGTGTGCCAGGAGGTCGGAGGGAGTTCACTCAGAGTTAGTTACCGCCGTGCGATCACGATGCTCGTGAATCGGCGCCCACGCCCCATGACGGCATCCAAGAGAAGAGTTTCTCAAGCATGGGTGAGGTGGTGCCTTGGTGCTTGGCCATGGCTTGGAATTCACCGGCATCGAAGTACACGCCGCCGCAGCTGGTGCATTGATCAACAAGCACGCCACCGAGCGGAACTTCCTTCATCTTGTTGCCGCACTTGGGGCAGCACATCCAGTGTGCGGCCTTCTGGGCGCTGGCTTGCGCTGCGGCGCGGCGGGCATCAAGCCCGGCACGCATGGACTGCAGGATTTGCTGATCCTTCTCGTGGAATTGGCGGTCTGCTTCGTTGTATCCGGTTGAATCTGGGTTGGGCATCGGTGTGTGCTTTGTGCAGGGGGTGCGAGGCGGGTAAGGATACCGGGGTTCAGACGTCGCAGATGCGAACCGCCGCCGCGAGAGCAGTGCGGGCATCGCCACGAGGCATGAATTCCTGAGCTAACCAGCCCTTGAAGCCGGTGGCCACGATGGCTTCAGTGATCCCCTTGTAGTTGAGTTCCTGAGTGTCATCAAGGTTGCTGCGGCCCGGATTCCCGGCGGTGTGGTAGTGCGCTAGGTACTGGTGATTGTCACGGATGGTGCGAATGACGTCTCCCTCCATGACCTGCATGTGATAAATGTCGTAAAGCAGTTTGAATCGATCACTGCCGACCGCCTTGCAGAGCTCGACGCCCCACGCGGTGCGGTCGCACATGTAGTCGCCATGGTCAACCTTGGAGTTGAGCAGTTCCATGATGACAGTGACGCCGCATGTATCTGCAAGTGGTGTGATGCGACGCAGCCCGATGGCGCAGTTCTTGAGTCCTTCGGCATCCGGCAATCCGGCGCGGTTACCACTGAAGACGATCATTTGCGGAATTCCGGCGGCGGCAACTTTGGGCAGGAGTGCTTCGCTCTTGGCGACTAACTCGTCGTGATTCTCAAGGCGGTTCCAGCCCTTGGTGATACCGCCCGGTCCATTGGCAACCGCGCAGGTGATGCCGTGCTTGGCTGGAATACGCAGTTGATCTTCGGACAGCAACTCCACGGAACCAATGCCCACGTCCTTCGCCATTTCACACAGTTCATCGAGGCTCATGCCGCTAAAGCACCACGCACACACGCTCTGGCGAATGCGACCGCGCCGTGCCGGAGGTTGCTCTTGCGCAGGCGCGGCGGGTGCATGAACGGAACTGGACGCAGCGCCCTGACTGATTCCGCTCAGCGCAGCGGCGGTGGAGGCGGCGAGTCCGGCGTGTACGAATGATCGGCGATCCATAGTGCAGAGCCTACCGGGCAAGCACGGCGTGGTTGCCTATCCTGCGCGAATGAGCAAGCCCGTAGCAATCACCATCGTGGACAGCCACACCGAAGGCGAGCCGACTCGTGTGGTGATTGCGGGCGCGCCAGCGCTGGCCGGGCGAACGGTGCAAGACATGGCCGCCGATTTGGCGGCCCACCATGACTGGTTTCGGTCCGCAGTAGTGTGCGAGCCGCGCGGAAATGAAGTGCTGGTTGGTGCGCTACTGGTTCCAAGCACGGATCCAACGTGTGCCACGGGTGTCATCTACTTCAACAGCGCCGGGCTTCTTGGAATGTGCGGTCACGGGACCATTGGCGTAGTGCGCACGCTGGCGCACCTTGGCCAACTTGCACCTGGACCAGTGCGTTTAGAGACACCAGTTGGCGTAGTAGAAGCGCAGATTTCCGGTGCAACCGATGGCATTGAAGTGGCCAACGTTCGGTCTTTCGTGCATCGCGCCGGCGTGACACTTCAGCTTGATGATGGACGCACCGTACACGGCGACATTGCCTGGGGTGGTAACGGATTCTTCCTGTGCGAAGATCACGGCGAAGCAATCGAACTGCGCAATTTGCCCGCGCTTAACCACGTGGCGTGCGCCATTCAACGTGCACTGGAGCGCGATGGTTTGAGCATGGTGAATTCGTATCCGGTTGATCACGTTGAACTTCTTGGGCCGGCACGAGACCCGGCTAATCACGGCCGCAGTTTCGTCTACTGCCCGGGCGGCGCGTATGACCGCTCGCCGTGCGGCACCGGTACCAGTGCCAAACTGGCGTGCTTAGAAGCGCACGGAACGCTTGCGCCGGGCGAGGTATGGCGCCAGGAATCCCTGATTGGCAGCGTGTTTGACGCGTGGTACGCGCGGGCGCCCCAAGGCGGCGTATTGCCAACTATCCGCGGTCGAGCCTGGATTACCGCGCAAGGAACGCTGCTACTCCATCCCACCGATCCATATCGACACGGCATTGTTCCGTCCGCTGTGCGCTGATTGTCCACTCATCACTATGACACTTATGCCAACATCATCAAAGCCCATGCAGCGTGCCGACTGGAACGGCGTCTTTCCCGCAATCACCACGCCGTTCAAGGCCGATGAATCAATTGACCTTGATCTCTTTGGTCGGCACATCGCTTGGATGGCGGGGCACGGATGTACTGCATTGGTGACACCCGGTTCACTGGGCGAGGGTGGGCTGCTTTCTCTTGATGAGAAGCGCTCACTCTGGACGCGCGCTGTTGAAGTGCTTGGCGATGCGTTGCCAGTAGTGGCTGCAGTGGGTGCATGCGGAACGCGTGAGGCGGTAGAAATTGCCCAAGCCGCACAGTCGTGCGGATGTCGCGGTCTGATGGTGCTGCCGCCCTATGCGTACGTTGGTGACTGGCGCGAGACGCGCACTCACTTTGCGCGGGTGTTTGCAGCCACTCCGCTTGGATGCATGCTGTACAACAATCCACCAGCGTATGGAACCGATGTGCTCCCCGAGCAACTGGAAGAGCTCGCCAATGAGTTTCCCAACCTGCACGCTGTCAAGGAGTCCAGTGGCGACATTCGCCGCATGACGGCGATCCGTGCCCGCATGGGAGACCGACTTGCCGTCTACATCGGTATCGATGACATGGTGCTTGAAGGCGTAGCGGCCGGGGCGGAGGGATGGATTGCAGGACTAGTGAACGGATTTCCCGCTGAAAGCGTGCGCCTCTTTGAGTTGGCGCGGGACGGTCGCCTTGAAGAAGCGGAGGAACTGTATCGTTGGTTCTTGCCGCTGTTGCGCCTGGATGCCGGACCGCAGTTCGTCCATTTGGTGAAACTGGCAGCCGCGCGCGCCGGGTGGGGCAACGAACGCATGCGTCTGCCGCGCTTACCCGTTGAACCCGCACTGCGCGATCGTGCCATGAGCATTATTGATGTCTCCATGAAGGTTCGGCCCTCGATCGCGCGCTGACCACCCGGCAGCGCGTAGATTGTCTATCCACGTGATCCGCGTCCGCGACATCCGCAAGTCCTTCGGCTCGATCGCTGCGGTCGATGGAGTTACCTTTGACGTGCATCACGGAGAGATCTTTGGGCTGCTTGGGCCCAACGGCGCTGGCAAGAGCACGGCGATCGCCATGTGCACTGGTCAGTCGGCGCCCGATAGTGGATCCATCGAGATTGGTGAGGCAGGTTCGCCACGTGCTGCACGTGCACGCGCACTCATTGGATTGGCGCCGCAGCAGATTGCGCTCTATGAGGAATTGACTGCCCGCGAGAATTTGGTCTTTTTGGCGCGCGTGCACGGAGTGCCAGAGCCAGTACGCCGCGCTGATGAACTGCTCGACATGGTTGGGCTGCTGCCCCGCGCGCGCGACCGTGTGGCAACGTTCTCTGGTGGCATGCAGCGGCGCTTGAACTTGGCTGCCGCCCTTGTGCATAACCCAACGGCGATTTTCTTAGACGAACCAACCGCCGGAGTCGATCCGCAAAGTCGCACGGCGATCCTTGATGTAGTGCAGCGCCTTGCCACCGAGGGGAGGGCGGTGATCTACACCACTCACTACATGGAAGAAGCGCAACGCATCTGTTCGCGTGTCGCTGTTATGGATCGCGGTCGAGTACTTGCCATTGGTACGGTTGCGGAGTTGATTGCAGCGCACGGCGGCGAAAGTGTGGTGACGGTTGATTCGCTGGCGGGCGAACATCGGGTTCGTACCCGTGAACCACTGCGGGAAATTGAGCGCGCCCTGGCAGAAGGCGGCGCCACCGCGGTCCGTATTGAGCAGCCGGATTTGGAAATGGTCTTTCTTGCCCTCACTGGAAGGCGGCTCCGAGACTAATGCGCGCCGCTGTGTTTCTAGCACTCAAGGACCTGCGTCTGTTGTTGCGCGATCGCGCGGCAGCGTTCTTTACCTTCGTATTCCCGTTGGCAATTGCACTTTTCTTTGGTTACGTGTTTAGCGGAACCACCAGCGAGCCGCTTCATGTGGCCGCGTTTGTGGAGCAGCCGTCGCCAGCAGCCGCCATGTTGATCAAGGCACTTGACGAAGATGGTGGATTCAAACTCACCGTTACCGATGCGCGTGCTGCCGGGGAACAGTTGGTTCGTAGTGGAGGCGCGGTGGCGCTATTGATTGTGCCTGCTACCTACGCCGAGGGTATCGACGGAGTGTTTTCGGGCGGCGGCGCCAAGCTTGGGTTGGTCGTTGATCCATCACGCCGCGCCGAAGGCGCCATGCTCGTCGGCAAGATTCATGAGGTTGCCTTCCGTACCGTGTTTGCAGCGGTGGGTGACCCAGTGCAGTTTGCGCGGGTTCTTGACCGGATGGAGGAATCACTCAAAGCATCCGACTTCTCGTTCACGGATCGCTTGGCTATTCGCACGGCACTGTCCCGCGCTCGCGCCATGTCTGCCCAGGGCGCGGACGGATCAGCAGCCACGCAGCCGCAATCCCTTGCTGATTGGAAACCGGTGTCCGTGGAAATTGCGGAACTATCCATGCGTCCTGGAGTGCCCGCGAACAGCTTTGCAATCTCCTTCATGCAGGGCATCGCGTGGGCGCTGTTTGGTGCAGTGCTCTCCTTTGGATCAGGAATTGCAGAAGAGCGGCAGCGCGGCACACTGGTTCGCCTCTTGGTTTCGCCGATGAGTCCAAATCAGATCTTGTTTGGCAAGGCGCTGGCGTGCTTCGTGACATGCCTCGCCACGGAGTGGATGCTGGTGTTCTTTGGCATGTTCTTGTTCCGCGTGGAAGTCTCACACTGGCCGCTCATGGTGGTGGTGACGCTGGTGACCGCGTTTGGATTCTCAGGCATCATGATGCTTCTGGCGGCGGGTTTCCGTACGCAGGGCGGGGCACAAGGCGCGGGCCGTGCAGTGCTCTTGGTACTTGCCATGATCGGTGGCGGAACAGTGCCGATTGTGTTTATGCCGCCATTTCTTCGGGTTGCCAGCAACCTCAGCCCATTCAAGTGGGCAGTGATGGCGGCTGAGGGCGCGACGTGGCGCAGCTGGGGCATGTCAGAAATGCTGCTGCCGCTGGCAGTGCTCACAGCGATCGGTGTGTTTGGATTGACCGTGGGTACCGCATTGGTGCGACGGTCAATCTAACGGCACTCAGCTACGACGTCCCAGCAACGTGGAGAGCACCACGGCGGTCGGCATCAACGGCCACTGCATGCTCACGCGGTGCACGATGAATTCCCCGGGCTTTCGTGACAACCACTGCATACAGTCGTTCACCATTTCCCAATGTCGGGGGGCAATCGGTGTTGACCAGGTGCGTGGATCATCGGTCAATTCCTGAACTTGCTCGGCAACCGGAATCCGTCCCCGCTCACGATCAGGTGAATTTTCACCGGTGCCTCCCGTGAGCAGACTGTATTGCGACACCGTTGGGGCGCCAGTGAAAGGAATCGAGCGCGCAACAAACACCTCTAATAGCACGTTTTCAACGGGGAGGTCGACGCGGAGCATCACCTCCGCGTCGTCCACCGCGCCGTCCCGAAGTGCAGGTCCTGCACCGGTGAGTCGTTCGCCAAAGACGCAGTCGACCGCGCCTCGGAGGCCAATGTCTCCTTCAGGAAGTTCGTACCAGAACCCATGGTCGGTTCCAATCGGGCGCAGGCTTTCGCCGCGGATAGTGGAGTACTCCGACAGCATCGGTGCAGCGTCGAGCGCCACGGACGGATCAAGCGGTCGGGCGCTACCGGCACTGCCTGCGCTGCTGCGTCCTTCGTGACCGAGGACTCTGCGCCGCGCCACTGGCCAAGAAAGGTCGCGTCGGCTACGTCGGAGGCCAAGAAATCCACTCACCAGCGCAACATCAACGGCGCCGAGTTCGCCAACCGTGAGGAACGCCATCATCAGTCGTGTGTGTGCTTGGATGCCCCACAGCGCGGCGTTTGCTTCAAAGGCGCCGCGCCGAAAGCCGATTGCTCGATCGTCTGCTTGGGGCTCGTCGGTGCAATGCGTGAGCAGCGCGCGGAACGCGGAGCGTGTGCCAGCATGCTTGGCGATGACGCCTTCAAGTTCTTCAAGCGCGGCATCAAACTGCGCTACCGAGGCGGCGGTGGCACCCGCGGCGTTGACTGCGCGAGCAAAGATTCGGAGGCCCGCTACTCCAGGAAGGTGCTTACTTGCGCTGAAGGCGTTGGGCTCTTCCACGAATCGCACCATGCGCCATGACAGGCTCTTGTCGATCGCAAGTTTGCGGCTCAGCGCCAAGGAGTTGACGTCGCCCAGACCCGCTGATTCAATGGTGGACTTGGTTGCTCCGCGCAGGCGCTCAAGCGCGCGTTTGGCTGCGGTCTCAAACGTTCCTGACCCTTGGCCAGTGAGGGCAACTGTCGCCCGTGCAGATTCGGTAGTGCTCGGCATGTAAGGCATGGCTCGATCGTTCCTGGATAATGGTGCCGCCCGGTTTTTAAGTTCCTCAGGCGCCCTGGCGCGCGTGAAAAGACTTGGATCTCCAAGAAGATAGCCCCAATTGGCGTAATGTCACGAATGGCCACCATTTATATTTGTTATCTTGAAACTTCTTGGTGCCGCCGCAGCGAGCCTCCTGCCCTTACGCTCTGCCATTCATGAACTGGACCCGCTTTCGGCACCATCTGCCGCTCTTGATTGGCCTCGGCACCATCGTGCTCAACGTGGTGGTGAGTCGTGGGGCGGGCGGACAGCACTCACTGCTGACTTTTATCTGGCTCTTCTCGGTGATCCTCGCCTGCGCCTACTCCGCTTCGCATTACGCGGACGTAGTTGCACACCGACTTGGGGAGCCCGTCGGCACCCTGATACTGACGCTTTCGGTGGTTGTGATTGAAGTCTCCATCGTCGCCGCGATGATGCTCGGTGGCGGCAGCGAGCCGACCGTTGCTCGTGACACCATGTTCTCCACGCTCATGATCATCATGAATGGGCTGGTGGGCATAGCGCTCCTCGCCGGCGGGATCAATCGGCGGGAGCAATTCTTCAATCTGCAGTCGTCCGCGTCCTATATCACCCTCATCATTCCGCTGGCGCTGATTGCATTGGTTCTGCCGCGCCTCACCGAGTCAGAGCCGGGCGGCTTTATGACGCCGCGCATGGAGATCTTTGTCGCAACTGCATCAGTGCTGATGTACGGAGCGTTTTTGTGGATGCAGACCTCTCGATACCGTTCGTTCTTTGCACACGAGTCCGCGGAAGTTGATGCCGACCAGGTGAACGATATTGGTCGGGTGCATCCTGATTCGCAGCAGGCGCTTCACGTTGGAGCTGCAAGGCCCCACGTCGAGTTCGACAAGCCGCTGTGGCGTGACGTGACGGGATTAGTAGTGATGCTCGTAGTCGTGGTGATATTGGCTGAATCACTCGGCAAGTCCACCGCTGGGTTCTTGAGTCAGACCGGATTGCCGCCGGCGATCGCGGGCGTACTGGTGGCATGCTTGGCGCTTGGGCCAGAAGGTCTTGCGGCTATCAAGGCCGCGCGCCGGAATTCCATGCAGCGCACCATGAACATCCTTTTGGGTTCAGCGCTCTCCACTATCGGGCTCACTGTTCCTGCCGTCCTGATACTTGCCCGGATGCTTGGTCAGCACATTGAACTTGGGCTGCAGTTGCCGGAGATTGCACTGTTGCTCGGCACCATGCTCATATCGATCGTGAACTTTACGCACGGGCGCGCCAATCCCATGCAGGGTGTTGTGCACCTTGCACTCTTTATCACCTACATCGCCTTGCTCTTTGATGTGCCGGTGGTGACAGTCGGTTGAACGTGGCAACCTGGATTTACGCTTCGCCGCGCTGCGCCGGCTCGACCACGCAGAAGGTGGCGCCTTGCGGATCCCGCAGCACCATCACTGATCCAATACTGGGAAATCCAACCACATCCGTGAGTGCAGTGGCTCCAAGTTGAACGGCGGTACGAGCGGCTTCTTCAATGCGCTCAACACAAATGAAGGTCAGCCACGCGGACCCGTCATTAGGGTGCGAGGTGGGCATGATGCCCGCGACGGAGCGGCCGTGCGCGTTCATGCGTCGCGCGCCGTCGGCGCCGCCATCGGGTGGAAGTTCTGACTCCCATCCGAGCAATGCAGAATAGAACTCAACAGCGCGGGCTGGATCGGCTGTCACCAAGTGGTTCCAGACAACGGCGCCTGGACCCAGTTCATTCATGCCGTCCGTCTTGCCGGGGTCTGCTTGGAATAGTGCGCATACCGCGCCAGTTGGGTCGCTGATCACACTCGAGCGCCCGATAGAACCCTGCATCACTGGTACGCGAACGGTCGCTCCCAGTTCAGCAGCGCGAGCGGTCATCAGTTCAATATCGTCCACCGCGATGGAGCCGACCCAATGCGCCTGAACGTCCGCTGGCGATGCCGCACTGATCGGCATGATGCCCATCAGCGTGTGCGAGCCGATGGCCAGCATGGTGTAGTCGCCGTGCGGCATCGGAATGGTCGTAGCAGTGGCGTTCAACAGTGCTGAATAAAACGCCGTGGAGCCAGCGGCAGCACGGGTGTTCAGTTCGTGCCAACAAAATTCGCCGTGCAAGCAAGGGGTGGATTGCCAAATCATCCGATCAGCATAGTTGGTCACCGCAACCGCACATTCCGGGCAAAGTGGGAACGGCGGTCTCAACCAGCGGGACAATGTCAGGCGTGCGATCTGCGTCTATGATCCGATGCCGCGAACGCGGCAGCCGCATTCTCTGTAAGCAGACCCGGTCGTTTTGTACCCCCGCAACGTGTCACCAGTTTGCTCAGGAGATTCGCATGTACGGCATGGTCAATCAGGCAATCGAAGCGATGGTCACGGAGAAGTTTGGGGCACCGCAGTGGGAAGTAATTAAGGCGCGTGCTGGGGTAGAGGATCCCGCTTTCGTCATGATGAAGCAATATCCGGATGCGGTGACCTATGCGCTTGCCACTGCTGTCGCCGAGCACATGAACATGCCGATCGCAGATGTACTTCACGCATTCGGCGTCTATTGGATTGAGTTTGCTGGCAAGGGTCCATGGGGGAAACTGATGAAGGCCTCCGGCAGCAACACCTATGAACTACTCGGTGCGCTCGACGCCATGCACACCCGGATTGCGGTCAGCTTCCCAGCGCTCGAGCCGCCATCCTTCCGCGTAGAGCCGCGCGATGGCGGGTTGCTGTTGGAGTACCGATCGCATCGCCCCGGACTGGCGCCATTTGTTCTTGGTCTTGTGCAAGGCGTTGGAAGCATGTACGGCGAACATGTGGATATCAAACAGATCGCCGCCAAGGACGCAGGCGCACCGTGCGATGCGTTTATGGTTCGCACTCGACCCGCTCACACACCGGAGTAACAGTTCATGCTTGGAATGGTGAATCACGCACTGCAGGAGATGGTGGTCGAACGTCACGGCGAAGAAGTGTGGGCTGCCATCTGCGCGGACGCGGGCGTTCAGGAGCCGGTCTTTGTCATCATGCGTCCGTATCCGGATCAGGTGACATTTGACCTTGCCGCTGCCGTAGCGCGCCGTCTTGGCGTGTCACTCGCCGACGCGTTGCAAGCGTTCGGACACTTTTGGATGGTCTATGCCGAGCGCCAACCGTGGGGGAAGGTGATGCGCTCCATGGGTACCAATGTGCGGGAAATGTTGCCGGCGCTTGACGCCCTGCACGCGCGATTGGCGTTGGCATTCCCGGGCGTCAACATGCCGCAGTTTCGTGCTGAAACATTGGACAGTGGTGCTATCCATGTTCACTATTTCTCATCTCGCTCCGGTCTGGCACCCTTCGTGAAGGGGGTGCTTGAAGGCATGGGCGCCATGTACGACGAGACAATCGCAGTGACGCAAATTGAGGATCGCGAGAGCGGTGCTGATCATGACGTATTCCTCATTGAGTTTCTAGAACAGGCGGAGTAGTGGTGAACAGAGAGGCACAAACACTGCTGGAAACGCTGTTCCCGTTTCACTTCGTGATAAACGGTGATGGTGTCATTGTCAGAACTGGCGCGAGCATGGCCAAGGTGCTTCCTGATTGCGTCGGGGTGAAACTGTTCGATGTGTTTAATGTGTTGCGCCCACGTGCCGACTCGCTGGCAGACGTTCGTAGCAACTTTGGTCAGTTAACGCTCTTGGGCATTCGTCATACCGAGCGGCAAATGCGCGGACAGTTTGCCGAGTTGTCCGCGGGTGAGTTTGCATTTGTTGGATCCCCACGGATCGTGGACAACACGTCCATCTGGTCTTGGCCGGTAGGTCTTGCTGATTTCGCTCCTCATGACGGTAGTGCCGACTACGCCATGGTGATTGAGGCGATGAATACGCAGCTGCAGGACTTTGAGCGCATGGTTGCCAAGCTCACCGAGCAGGAGCGCGTGCAACGCGGACTACGTGTTCGTGCGGAGGAGGCGAATACCGCCAAGTCGCACTTCCTTGCCAATATTTCCCATGAAATCCGGACGCCGATGACGGCGATTCTTGGGTTTGCTGAGCTCCTTGGCGATGAGGGGGTCGATGCCGCGGAGCGGAGTGAGTACATCGAAACCATTCGCCGCAATGGTGATCATCTATTGGCAATCATCAATGACATTCTGGACCTCGCCAAGATTGAGGCGGGTGGTTGCACTCTCGATATTGCAGAAGTGGTGGTGCCGGACATCGTGCGCGATGTGGTGCAACTGCTGCACATGCGCGCGGTTGCTAAGGGCATTTCCCTGGTCAAAGAAGTACAGGGCGACGCGGCAATGCTGCCGATCCGCAGTGATGCAGTGCGCATTCGACAAGTGTTACTGAACCTTGTTGGAAACGCCGTGAAATTTACAGACAACGGTTCGGTGCGCGTGGTGGTGTCCGCGCAGCGATCTGGTTCGCGCGTGGAGACGCGCATTGCGGTGCATGACACGGGCTGCGGTATGTCCGAGGAGACCATCCCGAAACTCTTTGAGCCGTTCTCGCAGTTTGATACAAGTTACACACGGAAGCACGGTGGAACCGGGCTTGGATTGGCAATCAGCCGCCCCTTGGCGGTACTGCTCGGTGGCAGAATTGACGTGGCCAGCGAACTTGGGCGGGGCAGCGTATTTACGTTGATCTTTGAGTCAGAAGTCGCCGGGCCAGCGCTGGTGTTCCCGGTGCCGACGCCGTCGACGCCGGCACCCCGTAGTGCGAATGGTCCACTGTCGGGTAAGAACATCCTGCTGGTGGAGGACAGCATTGATTCGCAGCGGATTCTGTCCGCGCTGATGTCGCTCGCGGGTGCGCGTGTCGATATTGCATCGGATGGTTTGAGTGCGGTAGCGCGCTTTGATGGCGTCTATTGCCCTGACCTAGTGATCATGGATGTGCAGATGCCTGGTATCGATGGGATCGAAGCAACGGAGCGGATTCGTTCGCGCGGTTTCCGCGGTCGGATTGTTGCGCTCACCGCGGCAGCGCTGAGTGTGGAGCGTGACCGCGCTCTCAACGCCGGCTGTGAGGGGTTCTATTTGAAGCCAATTTCCAGGACCGATCTCTTGGCGATCTGCGTTGGAAATCCGGCAGCGCTGGGTTGATGCGCGTGCACGGTGGGCCGGCTAGTAGGTCGCAGACTTGGCATGGCAGTTCGATGACTCGCTGGATTTCCGTATTCGCAGATTCATAGAAATTCCGCAGCAATTTCGGTTTCGATTCAGTTGATCGTTACTCTGCGGTGATGGTGGGCAATTCAACAATTCGTAGATGTGTCGTCGTGGCGCTGCTGCTTGGGGGCATCGCTGCGCTTTCGTATGGGCGTTCCGCAGATGGCGATGTGAAGCCGAGAGGCGCTGGCAAGGGTGTTGTGCCCGCCGCGCCTGATTTCCCGATTTCGCTGCCCACTGGCGCGGTGGTCCCGGAGGCGGTGCGTTCGTCGACGGCGCCCCCCGACGTCTTTGTTGGTCGTGTCATGGCGCTGACGCGTACGCTGCAGTGCCCACGTTGCGCGGGTACTGGTACGAAAGTGACACGGCATCGAGACCTGACTGCGGCGCGGGCGGTTCCCACCATGCGTGAGACGCGTGCGGACTGCGGAGATTGCCGGGGCACGGGCTTCAGTTTGAGTACCGCGCGCGTGAGTCCGGTGTTAGACAGCTTCATCCCGTTGCTGGGGTGCACCGATCCCGACGCACCCACCACGGCCAAGCTCCTTGACAAAGCGCGTACGGCCCTTGAGCGCCTGGGGTGTTCCGGGGTACTGGTGGAACGAGTGACGGCGACCACAAGAAATGGCATTACCAGTGGGCGAATTCCACAACATGGCGCCCCGTGTTCGGTGACCGGAGAGCTGGGGCAACCGATTCCAATCGGCGGTGGCGAACGCCTCATTCCGGTCAAAGTTGCCGCACATGCGCTGGTGTTCCTGCGGGCTCCGGTCGTCAATGCCGTGCCGTTGGGGGGCATGGTGCTTGTTGGAGGCGTGGTAGCGGGAACAATCTCCAAGGTTGAATGGCAGTGGGGTCAAGCAATTGTTCTTGATGGCGGATACATCGTGCCCTTGGTTGTGCCGGAGCACAAGGGTCCCGGAGTGGATGCCGACAAGGACGGCGTGATTGACCGGCCACCCGCGCCCGCGAACACGAAGCGCGTCGGCTGCGGTACACCACAGCCTCGCACTCTCCGCAGCAGGAACCCCGATGTCGCGCACACCCGCCGAAGCGCAACCCGTCCAACTGATCTTCGACTTTGATAGCACCATCGTGGCGATCGAAGGCCTCGATGAACTTGCGCGGCTCGCGCTCGCGGATGATCCGCAGCGCACCCGCACCATGGAGGCGATCGAGGCGATTACGCGCGATGGAATGACTGGTGCGATCGGTATCGATGAGAGTCTGCGCCGTCGCTTGTCGATGCTCACTATCAAGCGTTCGCATGTGGATGCGTTGGTCAAGCTTCTCAAGCGTCGACTGAGTCCGTCATTTCGAAAGCACATCGCAGCGGTACGCCGCAATGCTGACCGTATTCATGTGGTGTCGAGCGGTTTCCGCGAGTACGTGGAGCCGGTGTGCGCGGAACTTGGCATTCCCGCCGAGCGAGTCCACTGCAATGAGTTTCGTTGGAAGGGCACTGCAGTGGTGGGCTATGACGCCGCCAATCCAGTAGCCAAGCCGGGTGGTAAGGCGAAAGTAGTGCGGGCGTTGAAACTCCCGGGCCGAATTGTGGCGATTGGCGATGGCGTCACCGACGCGGAGATTCGCGACGCTGGCGCTGCGCACGAATTTGTTGCCTACTGCGAGAACATTGAGCGCGAGGCGGTGGTAGCGCGCGCGGATCGCGTGGCGCGAACGGTGGACGAAGTGCTGTGGCTGTACCGATTGCCCGGTTCGCCAAGCTTCCCCAAGAGCCGGATGATTGCGCTTTTGTGCGAGAACATTCACGCGGATGCCGCGCAAGTGTTGCGAG
>CAMDCW010000021.1 GCA_945890745.1 Phycisphaera mikurensis NBRC 102666 | reverse complement strand
TGCGTGGGTTGATTTATCCATGGATGCGTTCCACGTGCGCGCGCATATCAACGGCCTCAATCCGTGGCCCGGATGCGCTGTGGAAATTGATGGTGCGACGATGCAGATCCGGCGCTGTGAAGTGATTGGTACTGGTGCGGCATCTACTGTTTCCGCAGCGAACACGGGGACGCCGCCGGTTGCGGGCACGCTCACTCCTGAGGGCATACTCAGTTGCGGCACGGGTGCCGTTCGAATTCTTGAAGTGCAAGCGGCGGGTGGTCGCATCTTGCCGTTCACGGCATGGGCTCACGGTGCCCGAATCATCGCTCCCGTACAGGTCACCAGCGCGCCTCCAATGGCGGAGCTGTGAGCGTGTCGCTGCAGGAACTCTCAACTGAACTGCTGGACTTTCCGTTTGACGAACGGTGCGTTGCCACCGAGCCTGCGCACCCACGCGATGCTGCGCGGCTGATGGTGATCGACCGCACCGCCGGTACTGTTGAGCATGCACACGTGCGTGATTTGCCGCGCTGGATCGGCGCAGGCGACGCGTTGATAGTGAATGAAACATCGGTTCTGCGCGCACGCTTGTGCATGGATGGCACCGAAGGTTTGCTGCTTGAGCCATGCGCGGATGGAACGTGGCGCATGTTGGTGCGTCGCGCTAAACGCTACGGGCCGGGCGCTGTGCTTCCATTGGTCACGCCGCACGGCACTGACACCGGTGACGCCATTGAATTGGTGGCGCGGGACGCGGAAGCATGGCGCGTGCGCATTATTGCTGGTCCGCAAGGTGGCGGTCCGGATGACGTGATCGAACGCTCCGGTTGGACACCACTTCCGCCGTACATCTTGAAATCACGCGCTGTGCGTGGCGAGCATGGCGATGACGACGCCGATCGCGCGGAGTACCAGACCGTGTACGCCGACGCCGCAGCGCGTGGGTCGGTGGCCGCGCCGACAGCGGGGCTGCACTTCACGGACGCATTACTTGCGCAGTTGCGCGCAAGTGGTGTTCGTCAAGCGAGCCTGACATTGCATGTGGGCGCAGGAACATTCAAACCAATTGATGCCGCGAAACTTTCCGAACATCCCATGCACTCGGAGCGGATGATGGTGCCGCCGGCAACCATCGCCTTGCTGGCGGAGCGACCGCGCCCTCGGTTGGTGGCAGTGGGTACTACCAGCGTGCGTGCATTAGAAAGTCTGCCTGCTGATGCACCTGCGAACGGTTGGTCAGGCAGCACGTCGATTCTGATTGCACCAGGCCACCACTTCCGAAACGTTGACGCCATGCTCACCAACTTTCACCTACCGCGCAGCACGCTGTTAGCACTGGTTGGCGCGTTTGTTGGGTTGGAGCGATTGAAAGAGCTCTACGCCATGGCACAGCGCGATGGCTATCGCTTCTACAGCTTCGGCGACGCCATGTTGATTGTGTGACGGCGTCGGCGCGTGCACACACGCACGCCCGCACGCCCGCACGCACACTGACTCAACGCACCGCGTACTCAAGACTGACGACTGCGCGCAGGGTCTTCTCAATGGTGCGGGTGTCATACTCACCGTAGTCACTCGAACCGGTGGTCCCGCGTTCAACCACTTGAATCACGCCTTGGTTTGCGCTGACAAGTGCGCCCACTGACGAACCGCTGCCGCGTGCGAGCGTCTCGGCGCGTTCCATGGCGCTTCGTGTGGCTTTATCAAGCAGATCAACTTTGGTTGAATCAAGGCTGGAGACCAGGTACGCGGGTTGACCGCTGGCAACGTCAACGCCGTCTTGAATCAGTTGCGTCACATTGCGCGCCGCGGTGGCTACAGCGTCCACCTTGGGGCTGAGCACTTCCATGGTTTGCGTGAGTTGATAGAACTCAATTTTGTTGGTGTTGTTTCCCTTGGCGTCTTTGCCCATCAGCGTGGACGATGCCACGGGGCCAGTCTTTGCCTCGGTCTCGGTGAAGGTGTTGGTGGTCATGAACTGCTGGAGGCGCTGCATGTCTTTGGAAAGACTGGCGTAGGCCGCTTGCAATGTTGTGCCGCGGCAGGTGACGGTGGTCACCCAACGCGCACTGTCGGCACGGAGATCAATACTGGCCGAGCCCTTCACTTTGATGCTGCTGGCACTGCGGCTGGTGATGATGGCTTTCGCCACGCTCTGCGAGGCAAACGCGCCGCCAAGCGCCAGTGCGATCCCCAGCATGAACATCCCGAATCCGTTGGAAGCAATGAGCCGGGTTGAAGACTTTTCCCCGGCGCCCGATGGGTCGCGTGCAGACATTTCCACCTCCTGTGATGAACCCGCGCGACCTGCCCCCCGGCATCGACCGGAACGCTGAAAGCACGGGTGCGGTCTCCGACCGCGTTCAGTTCATCGGCAGGACGCGCTGCCGGACTGCAGAGCGCGCGGGTACCGTGCAGGGGCATGAAGCCCATCCCCCACACGCAACGGAACACGGGCCATGAACTCATGGACGAGGCGCATCCCGATCCAGCCCGGCTGGGGAATGAGTTCCGTTTCTTGGTGAAATTCAATGCGGCCACTGGCTCTGGCACGGCCATCGTCGACGCCTTGCGAAGCCGGATGAGCCCAACCAGCGGGCAGCAGGTTTCGGTGGTTGACTTTGGGGCAGGGGTGGGGGATATCGCGCGGTCCTTCATTACCCGTGCGGCCCGGCGCGGCTGGGTGGCGCATTGCTTGGCCACGGATCGGAACCCATTGGTGCTGGACATGGCTCGGGCCCGCGGAACCATGGATGGTTTGTCGTTTGCAGCAGTGGATGTTCTGCAAGCCAAGGCCATCTTGGGCGCAAAGTCGTTCGATGCGGCGCACGCCTCGTTGATGCTGCACCACTTGCCGGACCATGAAGTGGTGGAGGCGCTCAAGGCCATGTCAGCGGTGGCGCGACATGCGGTGATCTGGAATGACCTGATTCATGATGCATTTGGCATCGCGGGGGCATGGTTTGCCACACTCACTTCGCCCGCGGAAACCAAGCGTGATGCCATGTTGAGCGTGAAGAATGGCTTTAGTAAGCGCCAAGCGGTGGAGTTTGCCGAGGCGGCCGGCCTGCGCGACATTCGCGTGCGCCGGTGGCGCGGCCCGCGCTTTCTGTTGACGGCGCGGCCAGCTGACTGAGCCATCGCTATCACCGCCTGAACCCGCTACGCTTGAAGCCATGGACATGAAGGATCTCAAGCGCGACGCATTGAAACTTGCCAACTGGATCACTGATCGATCGATCAAGGGGATCTCGCCGCTGCAGAGCGCGGAGGAGCTTGCCGAGCGGTATCGCATTGACAACACCTACGCATCGAATGACAAGCGCGTGGACGCGCTGATTCGTTGGGAAACGTCAAAGAACTTTACTGCCGGATTCATCACCGGACTGGGCGGCGTCATCACGCTGCCTGTGACGATTCCGGCATCGGTAGCGGCTTCGTGGCTCATTCAGGCGCGTATGGCCGCAGCCATTGCCTCCATCTACGGTCACGATCCGCGTTCCGACAAGGTGCGAACCGTGGTATTGCTGGCGCTCATTGGTGATGCCACTGCTTCAAAGTTACTGAAGGGGGCAGGCGTTTCCTTGGGCAAGCACGCGGTACTGAAAGCCATGGAGGGTGTTGGCGGGCGCACCGTCACGCAAATCAACCGTGAGGTGGGCGAGCAGCTCATCACCAAGACGGGCGTCAAGGGAGCCCGCGGTGTTTCCAAGTTGGTGCCGATTGCTGGAGGCGTGATCAGCGGAGCGTTCGACGCCGCCTCATGCCAAGTGGTTGGTCGGTGCGCAAAGCGCCTCTTCCGCGAGGGGTAACGCGCGCGGTAAATTAGCGCCGCGCGCGCCGATCGCTCCGGCGTTCGCGACCCTGCGGCTCATCGATACTGCAAAGGATTGCATATGAAACTCACGGTGCTCTTCTCTCGGCTCATGCCGCTCCCGGCTCACCTTCGCCAATCAACGCTGGAGGTTGATTCGATTTCTGATGACTCGCGCACGGTGAAACCGGGCTGCCTGTTTGTGGCGCGATCGGGCACCGCCAATGATGGTCGAGCCTTTGTTGCCGACGCCATTGCGCGCGGAGCAGTGGCGGTCTTGCACACCGGCCTTGATCCATGCGCGGCTCATCCCGACGCCGCACACGTGGTGCGCATTGCTATGCCGGAAGGCACGGACTTAGTGCGCTTCGCTGGCATCTTGGCAGATCGGCTGGAAGGATCGCCAAGTGAGTGGTTGAAACTGGTTGGCATCACTGGCACCAACGGCAAGACCACCATGGCCTACCTGTTGCAACAGTTTGTACGCACGACTGGATCGCCCTGCGGGCTGATCGGTACGGTGGCGATCGATGATGGTGCGGAATCAACGCGCGCAAGCCTGACGACTCCTGGACCGATCGATCTGGCGCATGCACTTGGACGCATGGTGCGCAATGGTTGCAGCGCGTGCGCTATGGAAGTTTCCAGTCACGCACTTGATCAAGGCCGCGCGGATGCGTTGCAGTTTCACACCGCGATTTTCAGCAATTTGACTGGCGATCACCTTGATTATCACAAGACTATGGAAGCCTATGCAGCGGCCAAGCAGTTGCTCTTTCGAAGGCTTTCGCCAACCGGCACGGCAGTGATCAACGTGGACGATCCGTGGAGCGCAGTGATGATGGAAGGCTGCACCGCCAACATCTTGCGTTGCAGTGTGCGCGCTGCGGGCGAGGCCAATTCCACCAGCGCTCCGCAATGCACCGCCACGATTCATGCCGCGCAACTTGGTTGGCAGGACGCAACATTTGCTGGTCCATGGGGCAGCATGCGCGTGCACCTTCCGATTGTTGGCAGACACAACGCCATGAACGCGCTGCAAGCAGTGGCTGCAGCATGGTCGATCGGTGTACCCGCGCAGGTGATTGAACAAGCACTCGCCTCGTGCGCGGCGCCTCCCGGGCGACTGGAGCCGGTGACGCGTCCCACTGATCCATTTGCGGTACTGGTTGACTATGCGCACACCGATGATGCGCTCCTCAATGTGCTGACTGCGTTGCGACCGCTGGTTGGTCCGGGCGGTCGGCTGGTGACGGTCTTTGGTTGTGGTGGTGACCGCGACCGAACCAAGCGCCCGCGCATGATGCGAGTGGCGTGCGAACATTCCGACCGCGTGATTGTGACAAGCGACAATCCGCGCACTGAGAATCCAGAAGCGATCATCGATGAGGTGCTCACGGGTCAGCCGACCGGCGCATCCGGAGCCGCACACGCCGCCGGCAAGCCTGCCGTGGAGGTGATTCGCCAAGTGGACCGCGCTCAGGCCATTGCCTTGGCGGTGACCGAGGCGCGCCCCGGGGACATCGTTCTCATTGCTGGGAAAGGCCATGAGGACTACCAAATCATTGGTACGCAGACGCGACCCTTTGACGACCGCATTGAGGCTCGCACTGCGCTGAGTCGGGGAGCCGGGAGTACCCCGCGGGAACTGGTGAGCGGGTGAGTCCGCGCGGGTCACGCGTGTGGCGCTGGGTGGGAAACGGAGTGCCGGTGCTGGCTATTGTGGTTTGTGCGCTGTTTGCTCCGGCATTTGCGCGTTATGGAATCCGAGGCGGCTGGGTCGCAAGCTCCGCGCGCGTTTCCGAGTTTGTGCACACCGGAAGTTGGGAAGCAGCTTCGCGCGCGGAGGCGATGGCGGCAGCGCGGGTTCGGATGCCGGAGGTGGCGGCATTCTTGGCGCAGGATCACCAACTGGAGTTACCCGCGCCGCGCGCGGACATTGCGCACTTTGCGTGGAAGGACAATCGACCGCAGATTGTGCGTATTGAGGGCACGGACTATCGGGATCCCGCGCGTGATGTCCTAGAGATTGCCTGCACGGCGCCAGTAGACCGCGATGCGATCGCCGCCGTCGAGGCGCACTTTGGTTGGCCAGCGCGGATGCCGGCGCGTTCATACTTTGTTGGCGACGCCGCGGAGTCTGCATTTGAACGTGCGTACCGCGAGTCGTTGGCGTCGCACGGGTGCCGGATGGCGCTTGATCCACGCGCGGCGGATGGAAGATCCATGGTGGTTTCGCCGGACTACGCGTGGCTTGTCAGCGTTTCGCGACCGCTGTTGGCGCCGGTGGCTGCCAAGGTGATTGCGGTGTTTCCTGCCTATGAAAGTCGACATTCACAGCGTCGCACCGTGGACGCGCTGACCAGCTTTGTTCAGCGCGCGGTTCCGTATGTCATCATTCCTCCAGCGTCTGATGGCAAGGAGCGCGCGGGTTTACGAACACCGGGCATCACCTTGCTGCAGGGCGGCGATTGTGATTCTAAATGCGTGCTGCTTGCAACACTGATTCGCTCGATCGATCCTGCACTCCCAGTAGCGGTGGTGAACTTTCGCCGCGGCGGGCTAGGGGATCAGGGGCACAGCATGTTGTTTGTTGGCATGGATGCCGCAGCGGATGATGTCACGATGGATCTGGGCGGCAGACGCATGGTGGCGGTGGAGACTACGGACGGTTGGGACATCGGCCGCGTTCCAAACGAGTTCGACCCGGCGGAGATGCAGGCGTTCTTCATGATTCCGTGAGGCAGCGTGTGATGCAGCGCTTGACGCCCCGCATCACGCCCATAAAGACATAGCCCCCGGCGCAATGCGCCAGGGGCCAGTGTTCAGTCATTGCGGCGCCCGTCAACGTCAGGGCGCCAGCGTCAGTCAGTTGGTGGCGCTTGTGCGCTTGCTGAAGATGCTGATGATGATCAGCAGGGCAATCAGACCAACAAAGCCACCGCTACCAAGCTGCGTCACGAAAGCCATCAGGTTGCCAGTGATCTTGCCGAAGTACGAGGTGCTCTCGGTACCGAAGATGATCTGAACCAAGACGCCGATGGCGATGAACAGCAACATGATGTCAACCAATTCACGTGCCCAGCCCTTAACGAGTTCGAAGCCCTTCATGCGTATCTCCTATATCGAGTAGCAATCGGGCGAACCGTTGTCGCCCCACCTTATTGGCATCGGGCGGTGGGTTTCCGGAACTTGAGAGATTATTTGGCAAAACTGAGCACGACCGGCTCAGAGACCCACTGAGCGCGCGAGCAGAATGCCCACGCACAGGGCACACACAGCGGCCAGAACGCGTTGCAGGTGACGGTGGAAATGGTTCATGGAACCCTCGAAACGATGAGGTTTACGCGCGGGGGTGCTGGAACAACCTGCTCGTGCCAGCGCGTCACTTTCATTGTTGGAGACGACTGGCAGTGGGGCAAGTGAATGGCGGAGAATTCCCCGCGACTTCTACTCAATGCGACAAATTCTTCTCACGCGCGCCGTTACCCTGTGCGGGCTTCCCACGGATGGGAGGCGTGTGGGAGTGCCGCCAAGTCTGGCGAGCCCCCAAGTGGCAACGGCAAGGAGCGCCCATGCAAGTCAGCGCAGACGATCTTCGCAGTGCAGTCGCCGGACAATGGATTGTGCCACCGGCGGCGGTAACACCACGGCCAGGCTTCGCGCCGGCCCCGTTCATGATGAATGGGGTGGCCACCGACACCCGCGAGGACATGCGCGGAAAGCTGTTTGTAGCCCTCCGCGGCGAGAAATTTGACGCCCACGCCTTCTTGGCCGATGCCGCAGCGCAGGGTGCTGCAGCGGCGATGGTCGATCGTCGCGCGGGTGAGTTTGCGCGGCCTGCCGGGTTGCCACTCATCGAAGTGGGCGACACCCGCGTGGCGCTTGGTGACCTGGGGCGTTGGTGGCGCGGTCGCCTGCGGGGCAAGGTGGTTGCCATTACCGGTTCGAGCGGCAAGACCACTACGCGGCGCATTGTGGATGCGGCGCTTGCAAGCACCATGAAGGGCAGTGCGTCGCCGAAGAGCTTCAATAACGACATCGGTGTTCCGCTGACGCTCTTAGGCGCGGACAGCACGGATGGCTATTTAGTAGTTGAAATTGGCATGAATCGCCCCGGCGAGATCTCGCCGCTGGCGCTGATGTCGGCGCCGCATGTGGCGATCGTCACCATGGCGGGCCGCGCGCACTTGGGCGGCATGGGCACGGTAGAAGCGATCATCAGTGAGAAGGCAACCATCGTTGACGGTCTTGGCAGTATGGGCATCGCCATTGTGAACGGCGATCAGCCAGCCTTGGTGGCGGCCATTCAGGCGCGCGTCAAGCCGGGCGTGCGGGTGGTGACGTTTGGAACGGGCGAGCAGTGCATGTGGCGCATGGTGGCGCGCGTGGCGGGCGGCGGGGGGCAGTCGATCCGCGTGCGCGAGCCAGGCGGCGCGGAGTGGGAGTGCCCGATCGGCCTGCCTGGCGATTACAACGCTATGAACGCGCTCAGTGCCATCACCTGCGCGCGCATGCTGGAGGTTCCGGCGGAGAAGATTGCCGGCGCGCTGGTTGCAGTCACCCCCACCGAGATGCGGATGACGCGCCAAGAGATCGGCGGCATTGCGCTTTACAACGACGCGTACAACGCGAACCCGGATGCGGTACTGGCCTCGCTGCGTGCGTTCCGGGAGCTTTCCGAGGGCGGCGGTCGGCGCGTCACGGTGCTTGGTGACATGCTGGAGCTTGGGGAACAATCGGCGGACCTGCATGCCGAGGTCGGTCGTGCGGCGGTGGCGGCCGGGGCGAAGCTTGCGGTCTTTGTGGGTGAGGCGAGCGCGCACGCGGCCGACGCGGCGCGGCAGATGGTGGGCGTTGGGGTCCAAGTAATCCACGTGGCGGCGCTTGATGCCCCCGGGGTTGCTGAAATTGCCGCCGCGCTCCAGCCCGGCGATGTGATTCTGTTGAAGGGCAGCCGCGGAAGCCGAATGGAACGTTTGGTTGAGGCGCTTTCCGCCCGCACGGCGGGTGGTGCATCGACACCCCCGAGGTGACCCATGTTGTACGCGCTTGTTGAGAACCTGCAGAACTGGCTCGACTCCGTTGGTCTGTACCCCGTGGTGCAGGTGATGTTCCAATTGGAGTTCCGAGCGTTCTTTGCGGTGCTGCTGTCGTTTGGCATGGTGCTGGTATTGATGCCCAAACTGATCGCCAAGCTGCGTTCAGTCAAGGTAACTGACGACCCGGAGTTCTACGGCAAGGATTTGAACGCCATCATGGCATCGAAGCGGGGTACGCCCACGATGGGCGGCATCCTGCTGTGCGGCAGCGTGTTTCTCACCACCGTGTTGCTTGCGGATGTGGTGCATAGCCGGTACGTGCATGTGTCGCTCATTGTGCTGGTGTGGCTTGCCGGTGTCGGCGCGTGGGACGATTGGATGAAGCTCACGCAGGCCGCGCGCGACAAGCGCAACGGCGGCAAGCGCAGTCGCGATGGATTGCTTGCGTGGGAGAAGTTGGTGTTTCAGTTTGGTATCGGTGTGATCGCCAGTTGGTTCATCTGGCATGCCGCCACGGTGCCGGACGCGCATGTACTGAATCTTCCATTTCAACGCACGTACTTACCTGCGCCCACGGAGGGCGTGATTCAACCGCTCGAACTTGCACCTGGCGTCTGGCAAATGGGGTTGATTACCTTCATGCTGCTTGGCTCATTCATGATTGCGTTCACCTCAAACGCAGTGAATCTCACGGATGGTCTTGACGGCCTTGCCGGTGGGACGCTCTTGATTGCGGCGTTTGCCATGATGGTGCTCACGTGGATTTCAGCCAGTCAGCGCGCCAGTTATTTTCTGATGGTGCCGTATGTGCCAGGCAGCGGGGAACTCATGGTGATTGCTGGCGCGATGGCCGGCGCGTGTCTTGGATTCCTTTGGTTTAACGTTGCGCCCGCGCAGATATTCATGGGCGATACCGGCAGCCTTGCTATGGGCGGGTTGTTGGCAACCATTGCCGTCTGTGTGCGGCAAGAGGCGCTCTTAGTATTGATCGGCGGCGTCTTCTACTTAGAGGCGCTGAGTGTGATCATGCAGGTGGGGTGGTTCAAGTTCACGCGCATCCGTTTCGGCGAGGGGCGAAGGATTCTCTTGTGTGCGCCCGCGCACCACCACTTCCAGCAAGCCGGCTGGAAGGAAACGCAGGTGGTGGGGCGGTTCTATTTGATCGCCATTACGTTGGCGATTGTGGCGCTGGTGAGCTTGAAGTTGCGGTGACGGGGGGCAGTGTCGGTGATTCGAGTGGAAGTCCAGCTCAGTTCCCCGAGCAGGTTCCCCACGCAGCGAGGATTTGCGCGATGTCCTGTCCGTCGACGGTGCCGTCGCTGTTGATATCGCCAACAACGATTTGCTCGTGGTGTCCCCACTGACTGAGCTGTATGCCGAGATCGCCGCCGTCCACGACGCCATCGCGTTGGAGGTCCTCCGGGCAGGACGGGGGTAAGGCGGTGCTCTCGATGGTAAAGAAGTCGGTATCGAAACCCGCGTCGATCGCAGTCACTTGCTGGCAGTCAGGATGTGGGTAACTCGTTGGAACATCTGTGTAGAACCCCGCATCTCCCCAGAAAACGGCACTTCCGTCCGGCCGAAGCGCAAGGGTGCGATACCCACCCGCAGCGATCGCAGTCACGGGGCCGAGATAGAAGGGTACTGGTGCATTGTGGTGCGCAGGATCTCCCCACGCAGACACGTGCCCGTCCGCAAATCGCGCTGCGGTGTGGTTTACGCCGCACACCACCTGCACCGCTGGCTGGTAGAAGATTGGTACACCGCACTGTATCTCGACATTGCGCCCCCAACACGTGACGGACCCATCCGATCCCAGCGCGGCGCAATGCGAATCGCCGCATGCAACTGTGGCGGTCGGAGGCAACGTTGTGGGCACAGTGCACTGGCCATCACTGTTCGAGCCCCAGCAAACAACGGTGCCGTCGATGCGCACCGCCGCACTGAATCTGTACCCGGCGGCAACCGATCGAACACCCGTCAGGTCGGATGGAGGCGTGCATTGCCCGAAGTTGTTTAAGCCCCAGCAACGGACGGTTGCGTCGTCCTGCAGCGCAACAAAATGGTCGCCACCAGCGGCGAGCAGGGATACCGGGCGCATGTCTGAGGGTGGTGACGGCGCGTGTTCAAGAGCGGTGACAACGCCGTCGCTCCAGCGAATGACCTTCGACCCGCTGTGATAGGCCCTGCTCTCCACCACTTGCACGATCTGGGCCGCTCTGCGCGGGATGCCGCACTCAGCGTCACCGTTGTTTCCCCAGCACCGCGCCGAACCGTCGGAGCAGAGCGCCACCGTCTGCCAACCACCGCATGCGACTTCGGAAACAGGACCGAGGTCCGTTGGCACGGTGCACTGGCCTTCGTCGGCGCGACCCCAGCACGTCACCGAACCGTCTGTTCTTATGGCAGCGGCGTGGTAATAACCCATTGCCACCTCGCGTACGGAGCCGAGCGCTGAGGGGACTGTACTTTGTGGAACGCGGGTGGTTCCCCAAGCAACCACATTGCCGTTGGTCTTGACTGCGGCGAAGCACTCGAGATTGCCGGAGATCGAGCGTATCGGCTCGGTGAACGACGGCGGCGTCCAAATCGTGGATCCCCAATACGCCAGGGTGCCGTTGGAGCGGAGTGCGAGCGACCCCGTGCCGACTGTTGCAATGGATCGAACATTCGTCAGGCCAGCAGGAACCGTTGCTTCACCGTAGACGTTCCCACCGTAATTGTTAGGTACCGCCCAGCACACCACAGTGCCGTCGGAAAGCAAGAAGCTCACGTGGGTTGGACGCCAACTCTCGCCTCCGCCCCAGGAAACCCCAACTTCCAATGCGATTGTCCCGGTTGGTACTGCCGATGGATGCCCGGGGATCGTGGTGCCGCCCCAAGTGCCGTAGACCCCTACGACCGTGTCGGAAAGTACTGCGGCTCGAAGGATCCGAGTCCTCTCGCCCCACCCAAGCGCCTCTCCGTTATATCCAGTGGTGCCGGGTTTACCGCGATTTCTGCCCCAAGTCCAAACCTTTCCATCTGCCGTCAGACCCGCCGTGTGGTATGGCCCGGCAGCCACGTGGACGAAGCGCTGCTGGAAGGCACGGGTATCGACGTTCGTTGACCATGGCCTACCTAGCCACATGATGTCCTGAGTTGGACCCGCGCTGGCGGTTGCGATATTCAATTGGCTTGAAAGGCATGCCAAGGCGATAGCAGGTGCCGCGCGGAGCATTTGAACGCCCCGCGCGCCGGAACACCTAGAATCGCTGCGGAATTGGAGTTGATTTTTCATTGTTGGGAGTCCGCGAAGGTGCGACGGACATATCACCGTATCAGGCTGCTTGGTGTGACCAGAAATTGCCCAAGGATTTACGATTAGTCGTTAAAGGCACGCTTAAGTGTGGCGAACGAGAACCCCCTATGGATGACCCCGGGTCGCCTCCCCAGGGATACGGCAATTGCCCGTCGGAGGGTAGGGCGAACTGGTGATTATGTAGATTTATCTGATCGCCATTACGTTGGCGATTGTGGCGCTGGTGAGTTTGAAGTTGCGGTGAGGGGGCGGCGCGGGGGCGCGATGGGACAACAGAAATGGCGGCTGAAACTGCACTTGCATTTCTGCACATTCCTTTAACTCGTTCCAAATACGGAAGGTGATGGGCGGGGTAGCTGCATTGCGTTCTTGAGGGTGACGGAGATGACTCCCCGAAGTTTGGCACTCGCCACTTCCATCTCGGTCTCGCTTGATGAGCCCCGAATTGCACCCTTGAAAGGTTCGCCCCCCATGAAGAACATGATCCTCGCCGTCTCTGCCGTGTCCGCCGTTGCTGCCTCCGCTAACGCTGGCTTTCAGGGCTTCGTCGCCTCGGTCCGCGATGTTGGTAGTTACACCGTCATCGACATCTTCGCGGGTGTGACCAACCAGTCCGACAAGTTCCTCAACGCCTACGACATGAGCATCAGCACCACGGTCGCTGGTGGCTTCGTTCAGGGTTCTGATCTGACCAACAAGACTTGGAAGCCCGCCGGCTTTAGCTCGACCCGTAACACGCTTGATAGTTTCATGACTGCTGGCACTTACAGCGGCGGTCAGTACGGTTCTGAGTTCTACGCCTCCTCCAACACCAATGGCGACCCGGCCTTCAACGGCACCAGCTGGAACGGCACCCTCCTCTCAGCTGCAGCCACCACTGTTCCTCAGAACGCTGGCTGGTACACCGGCGACCCAACCTCGATTGACAACGCCGCTGAGAGTCTCGCTGGCATGGTCGGCCGCGTGAACGGCACCACGGGAGCCGGTGTGCCATCCTCATGGGGCATTTGGATCTCGCACATCGTGCTCGCGGGCAATGGTCGTACGCTCGGCACCGACGTGAGCTACGCGGGCTTTGCCTCTATCAAGGATGGTCTCTCGGGCGCCGTCAGTCAGGGTGCAAGCACCTTTGCGGTTCCTGCTCCGGGCGCCGTGGCTCTCCTCGGTCTCGCTGGCTTTGCCTCCCGTCGCCGTCGCGCCTGATATCAGTGATTCACACCACGCTGGCTTCGGCCAGTGTCCACACTCCACGCCCCCAGGCGCTTACGCGTCTGGGGGCGTGTGTGCGTGTGCATACACAGCGCGGCGTGTGAAGATTTCAATACGCCGTTGTCATTCTCAGGTTTGAATTGACTTGACCTGCGCGCACTGTTACATTGCCCCCCATGGTCAGCCATACGCATCTCCCCGTTTGCACAGAAAGCCTGCATTTCCAGGCATTCTGCATGCATATGGTCATGCGAAGCCCGGTCGCAGGCATCCGCCTGCGGCGGGCTCCCCGGACTGCGCGCTGATCGCGCACCGACCGCTGCAACGGATTTCTGTGACTGGGCCACCCACGCGAAGCGTGTCGCTTTGCATGGTGCGATGAAGCACTCTGCAACGCAGTGACGCCTTCCGCGCGCACTCCCCAATTTCTATTTCATTGCGCCACAACGCTTCGCCATCGCGCGCTGCGCACGGCGATCGCACACGCGTTCACTGCAACACATTTCTAGGACTTCAAGCACATGTCACACGAAGAATTTACTGACGACCTCCTCATCTCTCAGGATCTCCCGTTCGCACCATCCATCGACACCGTGTGTGTTCGCGCGGGCGGCGATCCCGAACCTGGCTCCGACGCGTTGGTGCCCGCCACGTGCCAGGCCACTACGTTTGCACAGTCAGTGCCGGGGCTGAGCCCGCGCTACTGCTACGGACGCACGGGCAATCCAACGCGCGATCGACTTGAGCAAGCGCTGGCGCAGTTGGAAGGCGCGCGTTTCGCGCGGTCATTTGCAAGCGGACTCGCAGCGGTCGATACGTTGCTGCACACCCTGCGCGCAGGCGATCATGTGGTGGCGAGCCAAGATCTGTACGGCGGATGCTGGCGGCAATTCACCAAGGTGTGGTCGAAGTTTGATGTTCGATTCACCTTTGTGGACGCAACCGACGTTACGGCAGTGGCTGCAGCGATTACTCCGCGCACCAAGCTATTGTGGCTGGAAACGCCGTCCAATCCGCTGTTGCGCGTGACACCGATCGCAAAGGTCTGCGCCATTGCACGTGCAGCTGGCGTGCGCACGGTGGTCGACAACACATTTGCGACGCCGCTCCTGCAGCGTCCGCTGGAGTTGGGCGCGGACATCGTCCTACATAGCACTACCAAGTACATCGGCGGTCATTGCGATGTTCTCGGCGGCGCGCTGGTGACTGACGACCCAACCATCGCGCAGGAAGTTGCGTTTCTGCAGAACGCGCTTGGCGCTGTGCCGAGTCCGTCCGATTGCACGCTTCTTTTGCGCGGCATTCGAACGCTGTCACTGCGCGTGGAGCGTCATTGCGCGAGCGCGTTGACCATCGCTCGCGCCCTTGAGGGGACACCGGGCGTGGAGGCGGTGTGGTACCCGGGCTTGGAATCGCATGATGGGCACGCGGTTGCCAAGCAGCAGATGTCGGCCTTTGGTGGCATTGTCACGCTGCAGCTTGCGGGAGGTCGTGCAGCGGTCGATGCGTTCGCACGGGCTTCGCGGTTGTGGACATTGGCGGAGAGTTTGGGCGGCTTCAAGAGTTTGTTGTGCCACCCACCAACGATGACGCATGCATCAGTGGAGCAGAGCGAGCGCGAGCGCATCGGAATCACCGAGGGCACGGTGCGGCTTTCAGTTGGACTTGAAGATGCGCGCGATTTGCTTGCGGATCTGCGGCACGCGTTATCCGCTGCATCGGTGACCCGCCAGGCGGAGGTGGTCCGATGAGCGCGCCGGTCATACTTTCTGAGTTGGCCCGTGAGTTGGCGTCTGAGGCAACGTCTGATCCAACGTCTCAGCCGACACTGGAGCTGATACCACATCATGCCGCCGATGTGCGGCGGCACGCGCGTACGGACACACTTCGCGTTGCGCTGCTTGGCTGTGGCAACATCGGCGGCGCGTTGGTGGGGGCGGTCGATCCATCGCTTGGGATTGAGATCGTCTCCGCGTTGGTGCGCGATCCGGCACGTGTGCGGCCGTTGCCGGCTTCTCGAGTGCGCACGCGCATTGCGGATGTGCTTGCCGATCGGCCGGACGTGATCGTGGAGTGTCTGGGCGGGATCGATGATCCAGCCGCCATGTGTGAACGTGCGCTTGCTGCAGGGATTGATGTGGTGACTGCCAACAAGAGCATGCTGGCGAACGCGCTGCCAGCGCTCGCGGCTGCTGCGGCACGTGGCGGGGCGGTGCTGCACGTTGATGCAAGCGTGTGCGCGGGCGTGCCGGTACTTGACGCGGTGGCGCGTTTGCGTTGGGCGCGGATTCGTTCCATCTCTGGGATTGTGAACGGCACGTGCAATTTCATTCTCGATTCGCTGGCGCAGGTGGGCGCAACGTTTGATGGTGCGGTTCAGGAAGCGGTGCGGCGTGGCTATGCGGAGCCGGATCCTTCGGCTGATCTTTCCGGCCGCGATTCAGTGGAGAAGGCGTGTCTCTTGGCGGCCGCGGCGGGCTTTGGCGCGGTGCGACCGGGCCAAGTGGCGGTGCAGTCGCTGGTTGGTCCGGACGGCGGGCCGAGTCTTGCGGACATCATTGCGCTGCGTGGGCTGGGCGTGGCGGTGCGGTGTGTGGTGCGTGTGGAGTGGACTGCCGATGGCTTGTTGTTGCGGGTAGCGCCCACGGTGTTGGATGCGGGCGATCCGCTGGCGATGGCGCGCGGCACCGAGAATCTGGTGACGGTGGACACGGAGTTGGCGGGCACGGTGACGTTGCGCGGCCCCGGTGCTGGCGCGAACCCCACGGTGGCGGCATTGTTGGCCGATCTCATGGCATGTCGCGAGCGAAGGGCGGGGTGGGCGACGTTGGTGCCGCTTGCGCCGGCGCACGTGGTGAGTGCTGCGCGTGAGGAGCGGGTGGTGGCGTGTGTTTCGGAATGGCGAAAGTCGCCCGCGGAACTTCTGGAGATCGCGCGCGGAGTGGGAGTTGAGTTGCGCGGATGCGAATTCCGACGCGAGTCAGCGGTGGTTGACGTGGTGGGTTCTCGCGTGGCGTTGGACGCGGCGATGACCCGCCTGCGAGCGGCGGGGGCCGGGGTGCGCGCCTTTGCAGCGGGAGAGGGGTTGGGGTTGGGGTAGTGAGTGCGGGAGTCCAGCCCCTCGCGCTCACGCGTCTGGGAACATGTGTGCGTTGGCGTTCATGTCGTACGATGCTCGGATGGTTAAGGCCGAACAACTCGTTGGTGCCGAATGGGCCGAGTGGTACCGGATGACCCCGGCCCAGCGTTGGGCTGCAAGCGAACGGCTGTGGCTCACCTATGTGGCACTGGGAGGTGCCCTTGATCCCGAACCCGATACGCAAAGTCCTTTCTTCGATGCAGACGCACCGCGTCCGCGCGCTCCTCATGGGCGAGCAGGCGTGCGTGTTCTACGGCGCCGCGGAATTTAGCCGCGACACGGATCTTGCTGTTCTGGCCGATGCGGCCAACCTTGTTCGCTTGCGCGCGGCCCTCGCAGAACTGAAAGCTGAACCGATCGCGGTTCCTCCCTGCACGCTGGCATTTCTCAAACGTGGTCACGGTTCACACTTTCGCTGCCATCACCCCGAGGCCATGCGCATGCGGGTGGATGTGATGGCCAAGATGCGCGGCGTCGATCCATTTGCATCGCTTTGGAGGCGCCGCACCTCGATCGAACTTCCGGATGGAACGCCGTGCGATCTCCTTTCGCTTGCGGACCTTGTGCAGGCCAAGAAAACGCAGCGAGATAAGGATTGGCCCATGATCCGACGTCTTGTGGAAGCGCACTTCTTCGAGCATCGTCGAACGCCAACGGCCGCGCAGGTGCGATTCTGGTTCCGCGAATTGCGAACGACCGAGCTGCTGGTGGAGCTGGCTGCACGGTTTCCCGCCGCTTGTGCTCGCGCGGCGCGAAACCGTCCATTGTTGACCGCAGTCAAGGCGGGCGTTGTCGGGGACATTGAGGCCGGGCTTGACGCGGAGCAAGCATTGGAGCGCGCCGAGGATCGCAAGTACTGGCTGCCGCTTCGCGCCGAGCTTGAGCGCCTGCGTCACCGTCGCTGACGGCTGCCCTCACGCGTCTGGGGGAGTGTGTGCGTTCGCCATCTTCGCTTCCATCAAGAGGCGCATCGCCTCATCTGCGGCGCCGGTCACGATCCTTTGGATCTGCGCGTGCGGCGTGCTGCTGCCGAGCTCATAGGTGATGCCCGGCGCGCCGAGGGTTTCGTATGCCCAGCGCTTGAAGGTCCACTCGGTGGCGTTGTGGGCGCTGGTGCTTTCGACTTCGTAGTCGGGGAATCGCGCTTGAATGGCGGCTACCCACTGTGATGCAAAGCGCGGCGGGAAGGTGCGATCGTCCGCAAGCGGGGTGTACAGAATGTCTTTGTTTGTTCCGTGGAAATCAAGGGCCAACCAGATGCGTGCGCCGGGGCGACTGCGAATGGCAAGGATCGCATCGCGCAGCGCCACGGTCTCTGGCTGCGTGAACGCACCCCAGTCACGGTTTGAATCAACACCGCCAAGCGTGCTGCGCCACTGGCCTTCGTGCACGCCGTCAGGATTTACAACCGGCACCAGCGCCACGCGGAACGCGCCGCGGAATGCGCGCGCGCGTGCGGAGTCGCTGGTGATTTCGTCCATGAATGCCATCAGCCCAACTGAGCCGGAGACCTCCGGTGGATGTTGGCGGCCGATGACGATCACCCAGTCTTCAGGGGTGTTGGCATTGGCACTCAGCGTGAACATGCGCAGCGCGCGACCGCCAGCGCTTGTGCCGAAGGTCTCAACGGTTGCGCCGGTACGCACGGCGAGGGCGTCGCTCCACGCGGCGAGCCGGTCGTTACCGATGATGTCGTTACTTGCAACCCACGTAGCGGCGGGCTCAGCGTGAATGCGGAGAACGCACTCGGGCGCGCCTGATGCGCCGGTCCACTGTGTGTCGGTGGCGCGGGTCCAATGTGTGCCGTCGGTACTGAGGCGCGGTCGCGGGCGCGCGGTCTTGGTGGCAATCACAAAGCGCACGGTGATATCGGTGGGCGCATCGGCGCGCACGCGGAACGCGTACCACGGGCTCGGATTGATCGGGTCGTTCTCCGGCGTGATGGTGATGCGGTAATCGTGCGGAGCGACTTCTTCGCAGCGATTCACACGCGCGCATGGGAATTGGTTGTCAAAGGTGACCGCAGGCGCAGTGGTTGCGAAGGTCCAGGAGCGGTGCTCTTGGAGTTCGGCGCGCGGGGTGGCGGTTGCGGGTGTGGCTGTGGGTGTGAGCGCCGGCGCGGGCGCTGATGGAGGCACCACCGGCGTGGCGGTCTGGCACGCGACGGGAGTGAGCGCGATGAGCCACGCGGTGAGCGTGGAGAGCAGGGCGGCGGTGGGGGTGGCGGAGTATTTAAGGTATCTGAACATAATGCAATTTCCCTTGATGGCTGGGGGGGGAGATTACGTTCTCGTATGTGGAGCGTGGCATCAGACGCAGGTGGAGCCTGCAAGTGATGAACGCAATTCAAGAAGCGATTGACCTTCGGTGGGCCAACCGCGAGATACAGACCGCACGCTGACGGTTTCGGCGTTGTCACGTCTACACGGGAGTGTGGACCTTCAGATCGGGCATTCCCCGAAGGATCTCAATATGCGCAAGTCATCCATTCTAGGTTCGATGATGGCGGTCACAGCGTGTAACGCCGCGGCGTTCGCCGAAGTCATCTTCAACAGCATTCCGGGCACCTTGGCTGCGAACTACACAAGCCAACCGTATCAAGCTCAGCAGGTCAGTGAGTTTGGTGACCGCATCAGCTTTGGAGGATCAGCGCGGCAGTTGAGTTCTGCATCAGTCACTATGTCTATGTGGGGTCGATATGAAGACTGGAATGTCGGTGGTCAGTACTACGGCACCGGTGCTTACGCTGGAGCTGGATACACCCAGAGCTTCACCTTCAATATCTATGCCGCCGGTACTGGCAGTACGCCTGGTGCCTTACTTGGGACTGTAACCCAAGACAAATACATCCAGTACCGCCCCACTGTCTGGGCGTCAGCCAACGGCATTGCGCAGAACATTACATTTGATCTCTCTGGACTCGCTATCACGCTTCCAGAATCAATCGTTTGGGGATTGGCATTCAACACGGAGAACTACGGAACCAGTCCGACTGGAGTCAACGGCCCCTACAACCAGCTGAATGTGTGTTACAACCAGTCGAGCTCTTATGCCCCAGCGAATGGCGGCGTGACCGTCGGGTCCACCGATCTGTTGACTAAATTTATAAATGCGGCCACCAATGTCAATGGTCAATATGGCTCTTATTACTCTCCATCGACCGTGGGAACATTTAGCATGGCTGAAACCGGGACGACTCTGAGCGGAAAAGCTCTAAACGCTCCCATGGTGAGTTTCGATGCTGTCCCCGCCCCAGGCGCACTTGCTCTCCTCGGCGTCGCTGGTCTGATCGGCGGCCGTCGCCGTCGCGCCTGACCCTTACTTTGCACTCCACGCTGGCTTCGGCCGGCGTCCACACTCCACGCCCCCTGGCGCTTACGCGTCTGGGGGCGTGTGTGCGTTGGGGGCGTCATCGATCCGTCGCGAGATCTACAGCTCCCAGAGTCGGGACAGTGGCACGGCGATATCCAACTTGTTGCCAAGGGCAAACGAACTATCCCCCGCATAAAGCAGCGCGCCACCTTGGTAATCCGCGCCACACTGTTCGGCAAGGCGACGGAGGCCGTGCCCATCAGCGGGCGTTGCCGTTACCGCCGACTTCACCTCAACGCCCCATGTCTGACGTCCGCGTGTGATGACAAGGTCGACTTCCACCTGGTCCTTGTCGCGATAGTGCCAGAAGCGCAGGTCGGGATCGGTCCAGCCCGCTTGCGCGATGAGCTGCTGCACAACGAAGGACTCCAGCAGGTGCCCGAATCTGCTTCGCTGCGTGTTCCAGTCCGCGGCGCTGAGACCCGTCAGGGTGGCGGCCAATCCGCTGTCCACCAGGTGCACCTTCGGCGACTTGATCAGTCGATTGGCATGATTGCGGTGCCATGGCTGTAGCCGGCGCACTAAGTAGAGACGCTCGCACACCTCAAGGTAATGCTCGACGGTTTCGCGGCGCAGGCCAAGGTCGTTTCCGAGGCTCGAAATGTTGAGTAGTTCTGCGGTACGCAGGGCGAGTATCTCAAGAAGTCGCCCCACGGCGGCCGTGTCGCGCACGCGTGCCACATCCTTGACGTCGCGCGCGAGGAGGGTGCGCAGATACTCGCGGTGCCAACTGCGCGCGCGGGCTGGGGTGCGCGCCACTGCTTCCGGGAATCCGCCGGACACGACGTGCTGTGCAAGCACAAGTGGTGCCTTTGGCGCCGTGGAGACGATCGCTGGCTTGAGATGCCCAGCGAGGAGGGCCGCAACGAAGCGGCCAGGCACGCGCGCCTGCTCCGCCGCTGTGAGCGGTTGCAACTGCACCACCTCCATGCGACCGGCCAACGAATCGCCAAGGTCAGGGAGCAGAAGCAAGTTGGCCGATCCGGTCAGCACGAAGCGCCCGGGTCGTCGGTCACGATCCACCGCGAGCTTGATCGTGCGTAACAGTTCCGGCACGCGCTGGATCTCGTCAAGGATCACGCGGGGCGGCAGCGCGGCGACGAAACCGGTCGGATCTCCGCGTGCAAAGGCAAGTGTCGCGGAATCGTCGAAGGTGACGTAGGTATGCCTTGGTTCGAGCGTGCGTGCAAGCGTTGTCTTGCCGGATTGCCGCGGTCCGAGCAAGCAGACAACGGGCGTGTCGCGAAGAGCGGCCCTGAGGCTTGTTGTGAGCGGTCGAGCGAAAGGTTTAATCATGAGCTACCGTCCATTTGCCTATTAGACTAGCGTCCATTTGCCTATTTAGCAAGCGTCCAATTGCCGATGCAGGTGTTGTTTCAGCCCATCGCCAGCCCACTCCACGCCCCCCCCCCCGTGGCGCTCACGCGTCTGGGGGCGTGTGTGCGTTGGGGTTCAGTTCGCACGTAACAAATGGTGTCCGGGGTATCCCCGCACCTATTTCTCCTCGAAAGCTCCTTACTGACCCGCAATCGCGTGACGAGGACAGCAGCTGAGCGCCGCTTTGTCCTCTCCGGCGAGTGCGGCCAGGGACAATTTTCGGGCGCAGCGCAGTGAGAACGATCATTTTCCGGTCAACGCTGAAAATTTCAACAATCGCTTGATGGTTGGGGGGGGGAGATTGCGTTTGTTCATCCGACCACATAGGTAACACTTCGTACCGGGCACATGGGTGACATATGTGCCCGTGACGAAGAGCGCAGTCTATGCCCTGCGGAGGCAGGATTGGTCATTGGTTGTATTCGGCCACCTCCTCGTCAGGCGGTTCGGCGATA
>CAMDCW010000020.1 GCA_945890745.1 Phycisphaera mikurensis NBRC 102666 | reverse complement strand
TAAGTGCATCCGCACGAAGTGATGGTGCGCGCAATGCCAACGCAGTCCGCATCCCATTCCGTATCGCAGCAGTAGGTGTCTTGTGCGCAGACCGCGGCGCAGCACACTGGATCGCTGGATGCAGCGCCTGGGTGCGGTTCGCAGGATGGTCCGGCGCTGAAGTCACCGCACACAGGTCGTATGCACACGGCAGCGTTAGCTGTCGATGAAGCCAAATTGACGCACTCAAAGTCCCACGCAATAGTGCAGCAGGAGGAGTCAAGCACGCACACTGCCGCGCAGCACAGGCCGTTGTCGCAAATCGGCAAATCATGCTCTATGAAGCAACCGCCGGACTCTTGCAGTCCGCAGGCACTTCCGCAACGGTCCAGCGCGCCAGCCACGCACAGTGCATCCCACGAAGCGCTGCAGCACAACGGGTCGTTTCGGCACACGGCATCGCAGCAATACGGATCGTTGCAGTAGGGCTCTTGGTGAGGAATCAGGCAGGGCTTGTTGCATCCGGAGCCGCATCCAACGGCGCCGCAGCAATATTCGCGCGCGATGGAAACGCAGGCGCTATCCCAATCAGCGTCGCAGCACGACGGGCTGACGTTGCACACGATGGAGCAGCATGAGCCATCTTCGCAGCCGGGGTTGTCATGCGTCTCAAAGCAACTGCCGCGACATGGGCAGGTCCAGCCGCTGTCGGCGGGCACCTTGCACAAAGTGCGTGCGAGGCTGACGCATGTGCTGTCCCATTCGCCTTGGCAGCACGATGGATCCGCCGCGCAAACGCCGTTACAACATGATGAATCGCGGCAGCCTGGGTTCTCATGTGCGGCAAAGCAATCACCCTCTGCGGGGCAGCCCTCAGGCGCCGGGCAGACGGCCGTTGCCACCAGCACGCATCCCTGATCCCACGCCGTTGTGCAGCACGATGGATCAACACTGCACACCGCGCGACTGCAGTCCGCATTGGCGCATCCCACCGACGCGTGTGCGGTCAGGCAGCCCTCGCGTCCGATCGAGACTACAAACGTTGGGGTACAAATGAACGTTGCCTCGCGTGCGCACACGGCGTCCCAGCGGGCTTCACAGCAGTAGGGGTCAATCGATGCGCACACCAGGGCGCAGCACTCACCATCGCTGCAGCCACGCGTGTAGTTTGGAATCCAGCAACTGCGCAGCGAACCATCATTCGACCCGCACACATCGGCTGGGTCGGCGCACGCGACGCCGGCGGTGGAGACGCACAGGTCATCCCACTGATCTGAACAGCAGAATGAATCGATAATGCACACTGCCGTGCAGCAAGCTCCGTCCGCGCAGTTTGGTGACGCGTGTTGTGAGTAGCAACTTCCGGAGAGCGGATCGCCGCACTGGTCACAGATTTCAATAGCTCGTGCGGCGCACTGAGCATCCCATCCAATTTGGCAGCAGTATGCAAAACTTGGATCCGCGCACACTTGGCTGCAGCAGCCAGGCTGGTCGCAGCCAATGGCCGTTGGATGCGCGATGTAGCAACTTCCATTCACTGGCAGCGAAGTGACCGGATCAAGGCAGCCGGGCTCCGATGAGCACAGGTCATTGGCAATCTCAACGCACGCCTCATCCCAGGTGACGTAGCAGCAGTACGGATCGCGCTGGCACACCGTTTGGCAGCAGAACGAATCCGCGCAGCCGATGCGCGCGTGAACGACGAAGCAACTTGATTCCTGCCCCGCGTCCAGATCGCCGCCGCATGCGCAACTTTCACTGCTGCAACTTGGCGTGACCAAGGCAACTTGTGTGCAACTGATGTCCCAGGAGGAGGTGCAGCAGAACGGGTCGAGCGCGCACACTGCTCCGCAGCACAGACTGTTGCTGCAGTACGGGGTGGCGTGCGCGATGCAGCACGGGCCGGTGTTCAGTGAGCCGCAGCCTTGGCAGGAAACCGCTTGCGTATCAACGCAACTTTGATCCCAGCCGGTGGTGCAGCAATATGGATTCAAGTTGCAAACGGTGGTGCAGCAAGTGGAATCGTCGCAATAGGGCAGGGTGTGCACCGTGTCACAGGCACCGCTTCCTTCAGCACCGCAAGCGAGGCAATTGGTGGTGGCAAGTGTGACACAGTCCGAATCCCAAGCAGAATTGCAGCACGACGGGTCGATGGCGCAGACACGCTCGCAGCAACTTGAATCGCTGCAGGAGGGGGTCGAGTGCGTTGCGTAGCAACTGGCCGTGGTGCTTCCGCACGTCTTGCACGTGACGGCTGCTTGGTCTGCGCAGGACTGGTCCCACACCACGTTGCAGCAGCCCGGGTCAATATTGCATACGGCGTTGCAGCAGTCGGCGTCCGAGCAACTCGGTCCGGTCTGCGACTCAAAGCAACTGCGCGTGGTTCCGTTTTGGTTGGGCTCGCCGCATCCCGTGACGTTGGCGGTGCATGATGGATTGCGAACGAACGGCGAGTCGCTGGTTGGCGTGATCGCCGTTGCACCCTTGGTCAGGCTGCCAGCGTTACGGCACCGATAGATGTGCGGCGGCGCGAACGAGTCCGATGCGTCGCCTACTGGTCCGATGTACGCCTTGCCGTTATCAGCAAAGATGCAGCCGTAAATATTCTGATCGGTGCCACGAACGATGGTGACCGTGTCAACAATGGCATCCCACGGGGGCAGCGTCAGTGCGCCGGGTACTGACCACGCCAACTCGCAGACCTGCGCGAGATCAACGTCGGATGGCACATTGACGCGCTGGCCAACGGTGGGGTACTCGCGGGTGTTGGCGGGATTTGGATTGCGAAAGACAATCAGATGAGTGACATTGGTGGCGGATTCAGCAGGAAACACGCGTCCATTGGCTGCGGGGCCGGTTGGGAACGCGAGTGATGTGCTGCCATAAAAGATGTATGTCACCAGCGCTGGTGGCACATCGGCGAGTACATCACCAGTGAACGATGAATCTGCGAGCAGCGCCAATCCACGCGACGCGGTGTCGAGCGGATTGGATACCCATGCCATTCCAGTCAGTGGTTCCACCACCGCGATGGTTCCGCTCACTTGGTCGGTGCCGGAACTGTTGTTGGAACGGGCAACCTTGATGTAGAACCAACCGTCCAAGAACGCGCGCATGGCGGGGTCCACGCCAACCACACCATTCACCGTTGGTGCACTTGCAACGCCAACCGCCGCGGTCGGAACGCGTATCTCCACATAACGTGACTGCGGAACGGTGGGGTCGGTCTGATCGTTCGGTTTGCGAACGCGCAATTCTGACAGGGTGACCCGAGGGAGTTTGCCGATTGAGGCACTAGATGCCATGGCAACGAGCTGCCCGAGGTAATTTCGGTCGACTTCGTCGATGGCACCGTCGAAATTGAAGTCGCCAGTGATGCAGTACACGTTTGGACTGAGCATGCAACTTGACCACACGTCAATGTCAGCCTGATTGACCAGGTTGTCCGCGTTTAAGTCACCAAGCCACGTGGAGTTGCCAGCGGTGGTGCATGCCACCGTCGCGTCGTTGCACTGCGCTGCAGCCGGTCGAGCCGCCATGCCAATCACCACCATCAAGATGGCGAGCAGGCAGGACGGGAATGCGAAGCGATGTGATGGCATGGGGAACCTTCAGGGTATACGCAACTCGACACCCGGAATCCCCGGCAATTCGCCCAGATTGGAGACATTCTCAGCCCCGGATCCGCGCCTGCAGTTCAGGTGGCTGCTGCTTCTCGCGCCCCGTCCAACCCGCCGTAGGTGCGCCGCCGCGCGGCAAAGTCAGCCAGGGCCGTTTGTAGTTCCGGGACCTTGAACTCCGGCCACAGCACGTCGGTAACGAAGATCTCCGCATAACTCACCTGCCACAGCAGGAAATTCGACAATCGGCGCTCCCCGGCCGTCCGAACCAAGAGGTCCGGGTCAGGCAGTCCGTGGGTCTCCAGGGCCGCGGACATGGTCGATTCATCAATCGCGGCCGGGTCAAGGTCCCCGCGCCGGACCCGCAGGGCGATGGTTCGGACGGCGTCCACCATTTCCTGCCGAGAACCGTAGTTCATGGCCAGGCACAGGGTCATGCCGGTGCAGTTGCTGGTCTCGTCCTCGGTGCGGTCGAACTCGGCGAGCACCGCGGCGGACAGTCCCTCGCGGCGGCCAATGCGGCGGAACCGAATGTTGTTCGCCAGCATCATCTGCCGTTCCAATTGCAGTTGATGACGGGCCAGCTCCATGAGCGCTGAGACTTCGTCCTCTGGTCGTTTCCAATTCTCACTGGAGAATGAATACAGCGTGAGCGCTTCCACTCCGATGCGAGCGCACTCTTCAACAATGGCGCGCACTCTTCGTGCACCTTCGCGATGACCGGCGATGCGCGGTAACCCGCGCGCGGCCGCCCAGCGTCCGTTGCCGTCCATGATGATTGCAATGTGGCGGGGGACGCGCATTGCTTACGCGGTGGCCAGCGCCACGGCGCGCCGACCGTCCACCAACGTTTGGGTTCGCTCCGGTCCAAGGCTGACTACTTCAACCGGCACACCGGTGATTTCCTCAATGCGCGCCAGGTAGCGCTGCGCCTCTTGTGGCAGCGTGGTGCGGTCGGACGCATCGCGAATCTCTGCACTCCAACCCGGCATCGTCTCATAGATGGGCGTGACCCCCTCCAGTCGATGAGCATCAGGAATGAATCGATCCGTGGTGGTTCCGTTCGGCAATCGGTAACCAACGCACAACTTGATTTCATCGAATCCGGACAGGACATCCAGCAGGGTGCAAGCAATTCCAGTGGCACCACACACCATGACGCTGTAACGAACGGCCACCAAATCAAGCCATCCGCAGCGGCGCGGTCGACCAGTAGTGGTTCCGTATTCTCGGCCGCGTTCGCGAATCCGGTGCCCAAGATCATTGTCGAGTTCGGTGGGAAATGGCCCCGCGCCAACGCGGGTGCTGTACGCCTTCATGATGCCCAACACGCGTCCAATGGCGCTGCCGGGAACGCCAGTGCCCGAGGGAATGCCCAATGTTGAGCAGTTACTACTGGTCACATATGGGAATGTTCCGTGGTCAATGTCCAAGAGGCTGGCGTTTGCGCCTTCAAACAGAATGCGCTTGCCGGCGCCCATGGCGTCATGAAGCGCGTACACGGAGTCATCCACGTGTGGACGCAGGCGTTCGCCGAATTCTGCGTACCGGGTAGCCAACGCGTCCGGGTCAAGTGGCGCAGTGTGCACACCGAGCGCCTCGAGTTCCGCAGTGCGCAGGGTGCAAATCACATGCAGGCGGCTGCGTAGGTACTCGGGGTCAAGCAGATCACCCACGCGAATAGCGGTCGAGCGTCGAATCTTGTCTGCATACGCTGGGCCAATGCCGCGGCGCGTGGTGCCGATGGCGAGGTTTCCTTGCGCATGCGCTGTCTTGGAACCGAGGTACTCCTCCAGCGCTGCATCCTGCTCCTTGTGATAGGGCATGACCACGTGGGCTCGATCACTGATACGCAGGTTGTTGCCAACGCGAATGCCGCGCGTGCGGAGTGCGTCGATCTCTTGCAGGAGTTTCTCCGGATCAACCACCACGCCGTTACCAATGACGCAGGTCTTGTCGCCGTACAGAATTCCGGATGGGATCAGGTGCAGCGCGTAGCGCTCATCGCCCACCTGCACGGTGTGGCCGGCATTGGCGCCGCCGTTGTAGCGAACGATCACGTCATGCTCAGAGGTGAGCAGATCAACGATCTTTCCTTTGCCTTCGTCTCCCCACTGGAGTCCAACAACGGCGGTATGGGCAGTTCGATTAACGCGGTGTCCAGTGGTCACGGGCGGGGCTCCGGTGCGAAGGTGCGGCGTTTGCCGCGAAGCGGGGAATGGTAGCGCACCGCGCGTAGGTTGTTCCTACGATTGCGCTCTATGGCCACCGCGCTCACCATCGCCGGGCAGGGTTCGCCCGACGCATACGCCATGCGCGTGGATCAGGCCCTTGCTGGCATCACGCCGCAGTTTGCGGGCGCCTATGTGCATGTCCCGTTCTGTTTCCATAAGTGCCATTACTGCGATTTTTACAGCTTTGTTGATACCCAAGATCGTCAGGAGGCCTACGCCGCACGTGCCGATCAGGAATTGGCAGCCATGGCACCCTGGGTGCACGCGCCGCTGCACACGGTGTTCGTTGGTGGAGGAACACCCACGCTGTTGCGGCCGCCGGTATTGCGCGCAGTTCTGGGCTCCATCCGTACTCGGCTGCCGCTGGCGCCTGGTGCGGAATGGACCGTGGAAGCCAATCCAGAAACCGTCACTACAGAAGTGGCGTACGCACTTGTTGAGAGTGGCGTGAACCGCGTCTCTCTGGGCGCACAAAGTTTCAACGAACGCCACTTGAAGACGCTGGAGCGTTGGCATGATCCCGCAAGCGTTGCGCGCGCTATTGGATTCCTGCGCGCCGCTGGTATCGAACGCATCAATGTGGATCTGATCTTTGGCATTCCTGGCGGCACACTTACCGAGTGGGAATCAGATCTGCGCCAAGCATTGGCACTGGGAACCGATCATCTCAGTTGCTACGGTCTGACCTACGAGGCAAACACGGCGATGACCGTGCGCATGGAGCGTGGCGAATTTGAGCCGTGCGATGACGGCCTGGAGGCCTCGATGCTGGAGCGCGCCGCTGCCGTCTTGCGCGACGCTGGCTTTGCACATTACGAGGTCAGCAACTGGGGGCGGATTCGGAACGGCGATCCGCACGCCGAAGAGTGTCGGCACAACTTGCTGTATTGGCGCAATCGCGATTGGCTTGCCATTGGTCCCAGCGCATCGGGTCATGCCCAGGGCGTGCGCTGGAAGAATGTTCCGCGCTTGGGTGATTGGCTTGCCGCCGAAGGCACCAGCCCCGCCGTTGATGTGGAGCGAGTGACGCCCGACATGCGCGCCGGCGAACGGCTCATGATGGGCTTGCGGCTGCACGCTGGCATTTCCGAAGTTGAACTTGCCGAGATTCTGCAGCTTGGCGAACGCGGCTCGGAGCGAACCCACGCCATTGCGCAAGCGGTTGCTGAGGGCATGATGGAGCACGCCGGAGGTTCGCTGCGCTTCACTGCCGCGGGCATGATGGTGGCCAATACGGTGCTGGCGCGCCTGGTGTAGGGGCTGGTATTGGTCGTTGGAATGACCCCGTCCGCCTGCGGTGCCGGAGATTTCTGGTCCGCCAACGGGCATTTTTAGGAGTTTCCATGGCTTCTCGCCGCTTCCTGGGGAAGTTTGGGAATGAAAGCGCCCGCAGATTCCGATACTGATGGTGCATGCTTCCCGCCCCCCTCCGTCTCCTCCGACCCGGCGACTGGGCCAAGAACGTCTTCGTTCTGGTCCCACTTGTCTTTTGGCTCGCCGGCGAAGGGCGTGGTGCGCAGCCAGAACAGATCGCCGAGCAACTGTGGAACGTGGCGCTCACCGTGATTGCGTTCTCCATGGCGGGTAGCGGCTTCTATGCAGTGAACGATGCGCTCGACTTTGAAGAAGATCGCAAGCATCCAACCAAACGCCGTCGGCCAGTGGCATCGGGCGCGGTCACCCCGCAGTTTGCAATAACGTTGGGTGTTGCGCTGGTGATTGGATCCATCGCAGTGGCCTGGTGCGTGCGTCCGGCAGTGTTGGCGGTGATCGGTACGTACATCGCTCTGCAGGTGGCATACAACGCGAAGTTGAAGCGGGTGCGGCTCCTTGACGTGTTGACGGTGGCGAGTGGATTCGTACTACGTGCTATTGCTGGAGCGTTGGCACTTGGTATTGCAGTATCGACGTGGCTGGTGGTGGTGGTCTTTGCGTTCACGCTGTTCTTAGGGTTCGTCAAGCGGTTGGGCGACCTGCGCGCCGCGGACATGGCGCGAGCGCAGGGCGACAGCACCGACTGGAAACCACGCGCTGGCTATAACAGCACTGAAGATCTCAATTGGCTGCTTGCCACCACCGGATCCGTCACCATGATGGCGTACTTGGTCTACTCACTGAGCGATCATGCGCGCGGCATCTTTGGTGTGCGCGCTACCGGATTTGCGTTACTCGCTCCGCTGGTGTTCGTGGTGATTCACCGCCTGTATTTGCGCGCCAACTCGGGGCGTGCAGAGAGTCCAGTCACCGTTGTCCTTTCCGATCGCAGCGCACGGGCGGCATCAATCCTCTTTGCCGTCGGGGTGCTGGTAGTACTGTTCTGGCCGCCTGCCGAAACAGCACTGGGCACACTCTTTAAGTAAATTCAACGCGTGGACACACTCACTCAGGCTCATCGTGGTTGGTGGAGGAGTGCGCCGTGCGTATTGGCGGTGCTCTTTGCGTTTGCGGTGCTGCCAGTCATTATGTTTGGGAGTGACGCCACCAGCGAAGCTTCCGACGAAGCCGCTGCACATTTGCCCACGGTGCTGCAATTTGCTGCGCAGTTGCCAACACCGGATCTGCACGATTACCCAAGTGCTACTGGTCCGGGCTATCACTTGCTGATGGCCGTTCCTGCGCGGCTTGGGTTTGGCGTGCATGGGCTTCGCATCATTGGATCGCTCGCGGGTTTAGCGCTGGTGCTCTTGGTATGGCGCACCGCGGCGCGCGCGGCTGGACCAGCAGTGGCGTTGGCGCTGGCCTTACCGCTGTTAGTGTCGACCTATGTGCTCAGCGGTTCCGCGTGGTTGACGACCGACGTACTTTCCGTCCTGATTGGAACAACCATGGTGGCTGTCGCCGCGTGGTGGATGCCCACCACGCGCACCTTTCTAACGCTCGCCGTGTTGTTTGTTGCCGCGCTTTCCGTGCGACAAACCAACGTGTTCTTGGCTGCGCCGATCCTGGCGGCCGGCATTCTTGGTTCGCCACTTGGGCGTTCAGCGTCCGACGCAGAGCAGTGGAGTGGTGACGAACCGCGCTCGTGGAGCCGACTTGGTGCCGCATTCTTGGCGCTGGTGCCCGCGGCATTGCTGCTGCTTGCGCTTGTCAATCTGTGGGGCGGCTTGATGCCGGCAACGTTCCGATCGCTGCATGACAAGGGATTGAGTCTGGTAGCGCCGGCGTACGGACTGGCACTCTTGGGCACATGGGCGGCGATCGCCATGCTGCCGATGGCGCCGGAAGTGCTGCACACGGTTCGACGCCATGCGCTGGCTATCACCTTGGTGGCAAGCTTGGCGTTCCTGGGAGCGGTGGTCGCGGATAGCACCTGGTCCGTCGAACAGGGTCGTTGGGGCGGGGCGTATTGGATGATTGTGAAAGCGTTCCCAGCAATTGGGGGGCGATCCATTGTCATTGTGACGGCCGCTGTCGTGGGGGCCGTGCTTGCCGCGGTGCTGTGGATTCGAGCCGCCGAGATCCGTCGCGGACGTCAAGCCACCATCGTCCTGGTGTCGCTGCTAGCGCTCATGGTGGTCCAAGCCGGCAATTCACAGGTGTGGCAGCGCTACTTTGATCCGGCCATCTTGGTGGCGCTGGCGTGGCTCATTTCACTTGGAATCAACCGCACGCGCCCGCATTCAGCCGGACGTGCAGTACTCGGCGCGCTCCTCCTTGCGGGGGTGCAGGCAACGATCTCTACCCTCGATTACTGGATACCCGTCTTCCGCTGAGCGGAGTGGGGAACGCTTACGGAATAATCAATTTGCTCGCGGGCTTCTGTGCTGCTGCGGCCGGTGCTGCCATGGCTGGTGCGCCTGCAACTACCGAGCCGGGCGCGGTGCGCATCTGCTCGGCCACCATGCGGGCGATGGCGCCGAATCGCATGCCGAGTTCGCGCAGCACTTCATCAAGTTCGCCTGCTTCTTCGGGAGTCAGATTGCCCTTGGTCTTGTCATGCAGCACCTGGAGCAGATCCATGGCGAACTTGGATCCCTCAAGATCCACCACCACGCGGCCCTGCGGGTCAGCCATGGTGCCAAGCCCCATCACTGCTTGCGATGCAAGCAATCCAACCAGGCTTCGGAACTCTGCTGGTGGCAGCTGCTCGTTGCCGGCTTCGGCAGCGCGTGCATCCATCGCAGCATCCTTCGCGGCAAGTCGGGTGCGCTCTGCCTCGGCTTGCGCCTTCCAGTCACTATCGACATGGATGCTGGGGGCGGGGGCGTCGGACGAGTGCTGGCTGTTCGGGTCGATCATGGTGGTCCTTGTAGGAAGGAGGGGAGTATAGGTCGGTCCCGGCGTACACTTCCCGCGCCCGATGCTTCACCCCATCTGCCAACGCCCAATCGCCACTCTCTGCCGAGTATTCGCGGCGATTGCTGTGCTGGGCAGCATGGGAGTGTTTGGCTGCACGCCCTCTCCGGAAGTGGAACAGACCGTTCGGGACGTGGACATCAGCGCGTTTTCAGCGCCGCCCATGGGGCCGCTGCCAGAGGTGGTGGCAACACCGCTGCCGCAAGTGGAGCCTCCGGGCGTGACCGAAATTGAACGGACCGTCACGCTGGCGGACGGCACCAAGGTGATTCGTAAAGAAGAAATAGTCACCGCAGCCGATCCTGCCACGGCAGAAGAAGACAGCCTGTTCATTGATCAAGGCAATCAACGCACACTGCGGGTTGGGCAGCGGTGGTTGGTGGAGAGTCTGATCGGACAGATCAACGGCCGACCGATCTTTGCTGAAGAGATCTTCAAGCAGATTGAGGCAGCAGTGTTGTTGGCGTCGCAGGACCCCAATCCCGAATCAGCACGCACGCAGGTTGACGCGTTGGTGCGCCGCGCGTTTCGGCAGCAGGTGGAATCCGAGTTGATTCTTGCGGAAGCGGAGAGCAGGCTTTCCCCGGAAATGAAGGTCGGCTTGCTCAGTTGGCTGCGCGACTTGCAGGAGACCACGATCGCCGAGCGTGGTGGTAACCGTGCCAGCGCTGAAGAGGCGCTCCGCGATGAAATGCAAATGTCCGTTGAGGAGTTTGTCACCTTCCGTAAGAACGCTGAATTAACCAGGGACATCCTGCGCCGCAAAGTAGAGCCGCGCGTCGTGGTGAGTTGGCGCGATGTGGAACGCTTGTATCGGCAGCGGCATGCGGCATATCAGCCGGATCCGATTTACCGGCTCGGCCGCATTCGCCTGGCCAAGGAGCAGCAGGCGGACAAGATTGAAACAGTGAAGCGGATGATGGCAGAGAAGAAGACCTTTACTGAAATTGCTGATGCCGTCGGCACCCCTGAGCATGGCATGTGGCGCGCCGTCACCGTGACGGACGGCAAAATGATGATTGCCGATATGACCAATGACTTGCAGAAACTCATTGCGCCCCTGCAGCCTGGGATGATTTCTGAGCCGCTTGACGCGCGCACTTCCATGACGTGGTTTGCCGTCATCAGCAAGGAAACGCCGGCGCAAATGTCTATCTATGACACGGATTTGCAACTCTCCTTGCGGGGTGAGTTGCAAGGAACGCAAGAGCGCATTGAGCAGGCCCGCTACATTCAATCGTTGCAGAAGCGGTGGCTCGGCGCAAGTATTTCCAAGATGGAAATTCGGCTCGTACAGATTGCTCGTGAGCGTTACTTGGATCCGCTGCGACCGATGAAGGGTGCGCAGCAGGGTCCGGCGCGCTGAGTTAAGTGTCTCACTGAGGTGAGCGCCTCACTGACTTGAGTGCCGGACTGACCTGCGCGCCTACCACGGCGTCCCGCCCGCATCGAACGCGTGTGGCCAGTGCAATACGGTGAGAGTGCCATCGGGCTCCACCGATACCGCCACCACGTCAAACTGAAACATACGGTCATGGAATTCCGGTCGCTCAAGTAGCGTGGCGGCAAGTCGCACCAGATTCCCTTGCTTCACGGCGTCGACGCGTTCCTCGGGGTTCCACGGTCCACGGCGCGTCTTGACTTCAACAATCGCCACTGCGCCGCCCGGCGCCATGGCAACGATGTCCGCCTCGTCGTCGCCGATGCGGAGGTTCCGTTCCATGACGGTGTAGCCACGATCCGCCAAGTACTGGGCGGCGGCGCGTTCGCCGGCCACGCCGATTTCAGCGCGCGACAACGAGTTGATAGTTGGCTCCATCGCCGCGAGCGTATGAGCGAAATCCGCCCGCCCATGACTATTGGGCGGAAAGGCAGCACACATTCATGGAAATCAGTTAGTGATGCACCCAGCCCGGAGCAACCAAGCCGGTTTGCTGTCGACCAGCTGGAAAGAGCAGCAAATTGGCCAATTCAAAGACTCGCTTCGAGTTGCGTTCGGCAGCGGGGTAGTGCTCCGCGGTGGCTTGGCGCAGGTTGGACTTGGTGGTGCCAACCGCAGCGAGTTCGGCATCGGTGGCGGTATCAATTTCGCCAAGGATGGTCTCGCGCGTCCACTCCGGGTGGTACTGAATTCCGTAACTCAGTGCGCCTACGCGGAACGCTTGCACCGGGCAGGCCTCGCCCTTCATGACCACGGTGGCGCCTTCCGGCAACTTTGAAACGTGGTCGCCGTGGCTCTCAAAGACGTACTGCGTCCAACCGATGCCAGCGTGGAGCACGTCTTCAACACCGATACCGGTAGCGCGTACTGGAACCCAGCCGAGTTCAGGCTTGGCCATGGTTGCCACTTCGCCGCCAAGCGCCTTTGCAAGCATCTGTGCGCCGAGGCAGATTCCAAGAATTGGGATCTGTCGGGCGTGCGCCTCACGCATGAGCTCCAACTCAGCTGCGTTCCAGGAATCGTTGCCGTTGGCAGACTGCGGGCCACCCAGCGAAATCAGGCCGTGCACGTCATCAAGGTCGTTTGGCAACGGCTGGCCAAGATCAACGCGAACGATACGAACGCGTTGACCGTGCGAGCGGAGCGAAACTCCCAGGAGTCCGGGGTCGCTGATCTTGGAATGCTGGATGACAAGGATGGCCATCGTGGTTCTCGCGGTGGGGCTGACAGAGTGGGTCGAACAGTTGGCTCTAGCGGATCAGACAGCGCTGGTTGAGCGCGTTGGTGCGCTGGTCGCGGTGGTTGGTGTTGAGCGACCTTCGATCACCGACCGAACAGTGCGGGCGATAGCTGCAGGATCCAGCCCGCAATCGACCAACTGCTCCTTGCGCTCGCCGTGGTGAATCCAGAAATCTGGAATCGCCAAGCGCGTGACCAGCCGTGTATCCAGGCCGTGATCATTGCACGCCTCCAAGACGCACGCGCCGAAGCCGCCGCGGATGGAGTGATCTTCGATGGTGACCACCGGGATCCCGCGTCCGAGCAGGTCCTTGAGAAGCGCCACATCAATGGGCTTGGCAAAGCGAGCGTCGTACAGGTCGACGGTGTACTCACCGAGGAGGGCGATCGCTTCTGCTGATTCGTGCGCCATGGTTCCAAACGCAACGATGGCAACATCTGGTCGCGCATGGCGAATCAGCGCGCGCGACTTGCCGAGTTCAAACGGTGGGCAAGCGGTGTTGGTGAAGCGATCGAGCACTGCCTCGCGCGGATAGCGGAGGCTGGTGATGCCTGCTTCGTGGCTCGCCATGAATTCAAGCGCAGCCTTCATGCTTGGCTCATCAAGAGCTCCCATGATGACGGCGTTCGGTAGCACGGAAAGCATGGCGATATCGCAGAAGCCGTGATGCACTGCGCCGTCGCCGCCAACCAGTCCGGCGCGGTCGAGGCAGAGACGCAGTGGCAGACCTTGCAGCGCAGCTTCCTGGAAGCACTGATCAAAGGCGCGCTGCAGGAACGTGCTGTACACGGCCATGAACGGCTTCCAGCCAGTCTTGGCAAGACCGCACATCATGTCGGCGGCGTGGCTCTCACAGATGCCGGTGTCCCAGACGCGGTCGGGGAACTTGGCCTGCACCTTGGAGATGCCCGTGCCGTCTGGCATGGCAGCGGTGCACGCCACCACCTTGGGATCGCGCGCCATCAGGTTGGTCATCGCTTCGCCGAACGCCGCGGTGAAGGATCGACCGCTCTTCTTCAGTTCAACGCGGCAGCCTTCGTTCTCCATGTCATCGAGCATGTTGAACGGGCTCGGTGAGTGGAAGGTGCAGCTGTCTTGCTCGGCAAATCCGAAGCCCTTGCCCTTCACGGTCTTCACGTGCAGCACCATGGGGCGATCGAATTCCTTGGCCTCATTGAGGACATCCACCAAGGCCTTGATGTCATGGCCGTCGACGGGTCCAACCGTGACCAAGTTGAAATGCTCAAACCAGCCGTTGGTGTGCACTTCATGCGCCAGATTCTTAGAGACTTCACCCAAGCGGTGGTAGATCTCCGCCAGCGTGCTGCCGCCGGGCATGTGCTTGGCAAATTCGCGGGCGGTCTTCTTGAATTCACTGTAACCCTGGCTCAGGCGCACATGATCAAAGTACGCAGCGACCGCGCCCTGTGGCTTGGCGATCGACATGCCGTTGTCATTGAGGACCACCAAGAACTGACGGTGCAGGGTGCCGGCGTTGTTCAGACCTTCCATCGCCACACCGTTGACGATGCTGGCGTCGCCAATCACCACCGCAACGCGGCGACCATCGGCGTTGTCGGCACTCCAGCCCTCACCACCGAGCGTATCGCCGCGCGCTACACCAACAGCAGTGGAGATACCGGTACCAGCGTGACCAACGGAGAAGAGATCGAAGTTTGATTCACGTGGCTCGGGGAAGCCGGACATGCCGCCGCGCTGACGCAGCTTGCCTAAGAGGTGCTGCCGTCCGGTGAGGAGCTTGTGCGTGTAGCACTGATGACCAACATCCCACAGCAATCGATCATGACCGAAGTCAAAGACGTAATGCATGGCGATGGTCAGATCGACCACGCCGAGATTCGGCGCAAGGTGGCCGCCTGACTTTGCAACCTGGTCGCAAATGGCTTGGCGAACTTCCGCGGCCAGTTGCGGCAATTGTTCGATGGAGAGCTTCTTAAGGTCGGCGGGACCGGCGATCGATGGGAGGAGCTTCATGGGGAGTCTTGGTTACCTGTCAGCGCACGGCCATTGGTGATCCGGGCGCTCCGCTTACGTCGCCACGGGGGCATTCGCAAGCGGTGGGAAAGTGTAGCGCAGTGGTGGTTATTTAGTCCGAGTTGCCAACGCGTGGGCGGTCAATCGGAGCGGTTCGGCAGCGTTTCCGAAGGGTTTGAGGGCGCTCAAGGCAGTTTCCAAGAGTTGCGCCACGTGGCGATGGCTTTCGCCAAGACCAAAAACGCTTGGATATGTGAGCTTTCCTGCCTCCCGGTCTTTGCCGGCAGCCTTGCCGAGGTGCTCGGTGGACTGGGTTTCGTCCAGGATGTCATCCACCACTTGGAACATCAGTCCCATGGAGTTGCCGTAGGTGGTGAGTGCCTGGAGACGGGATTCATCGGGAGTGCCGCACAGGGCGCCCATGCGACACGCGCAGCGGATCAGCGCGCCGGTCTTGTTGTCGTGCACCAAGCGGAGGCGATCGGCCGCTGGGAAGTTGCCGGGGAATCCGGCCAGGGTGTCGTACACCTGACCGGTGATCATGGCAGTGGTGGCGGAGGCCAATTCCCGGGTGATGTCCGCGGCGCGCACTGGTGAATCAAGGGCAATTTCCATCGCTACCGAAGTCAATGCATCGCCAGCCAGGATGGCGAGTGCTTCGCCGTGGGCCTTATGAGTAGTGGGGCGACCACGGCGGAGGTCGTCATTGTCCAGGGCCGGAAGGTCATCATGGACCAAACTAAAGCAGTGGATCATTTCCAGGGCGATCGCCGCAGGAATGGCGTCGGCACGGCGACCTCCCACTGCCTCGCACGCGCGCAAGGTGAGTACCGGGCGTACGCGCTTGCCGCCTCCCAGCACCGCGTACTGCATCGCTTCGCGCAATTTGGGCGCCAAGAGATGATCGGCTAGCGCCTGATTGAGCGCAGTTTCGACCTCAATAATGAGTTGGGAATCCGTTGCGTGCGTGCCGAGCGCGGTCATTCCGCGGAGTGTACCGAACTCCGTATGATTCCCCACTCGCCGCGCGTCCCGCGGCCCCCACCCACCATGATCGATTCATTCTTAGCACTGATGCACCGCGGCGGACCAGTCATGTGGCCGCTCTTCATCCTGAGCGTCGTTTCCGTGGCCGTGTCCTTTGAGCGCGGGGTTTTTTGGTTCAAGCAGAACGGCCCCGGCGCGAAGCGTGGGTTTGTGTTGCTCATGGAGTCCTTCCGCCGCGGCGATCGCGCCCGCGTGGAGGCGTTGGCTGGGACCAGTGACACCGTGTACTCGCGGGTAGCCACGGCGCTCCTCAACGACGGCGCAAGTGATGCGGTTGCGGTGGGTTCGGTGGAAGCCGAGCGCATTCGTATGGACCGCTGCATGGCCACGCTTTCCACCATCATTACCGCCGCACCGATGCTGGGGATTCTGGGAACCGTCACGGGAATCATCCGCAGCTTTGAGTTGCTTGGTGGCGGCGGGGCGATGGTTGATCCGCGCGCGATCTCCGGTGGTATCGGTGAGGCGCTGGTGGCAACCGCATCCGGACTGGTTGTTGCGTTGCTTTCGCTGTTCCCATTCATGGGTTACGGCGCGCAGCGTGAGAACACGCTGGGACGGCTAGAGACCATGATCGCCGTGGCGCAGCTCACCTTTGGTACCGCGCCGCCTCCGCGCAGTCATCACGAGCCGTCGACCGACCCGAATCACACGCATGAGCGCGCCCCCGCAGAGATCGGCGCTCCGCAGCACGTCTGAGTGGGCTGCGGCCGAGCGGGAACCAGTCGGCGATGTCGCTGCGCAATGCGGTTGATGACCGACCGCGAAGCCTTGAATTTCAGTTGTCCGCGTGCGAGAAGTCAGCGCGATCCGCGGCATCGATCCAAGCGCGCATGTCCATGAGTGCGCCGATACTGGCGCTTTCAGCGCTGCCGTCAGCTTTCACAGTGGCCACCAACAAGTTGTGGCGGCGCACCGGAACGCCCTGCACCGTATTCACCTGAAGCACGCCGGAATCAGTCATTCCTGATTGACGCATGAAGAGTGATGCGACACCGCCTTCAGACTCAGCCATGGTGATGCTCTGTTGCGAGCCCATGAACGGCTCCCAGACAGCCGTTGCCCCAAGCATCGGCGGAACGATCCATGAGTTACCGGGAATGCGATCCTCGGGGTTCACGCCGGGGCGATAGTTGCCCGGCGCACGCAGGGCGCTTGCAGCAAAGACGATCACTTCCGAGGTGCGCGAGATGTTTGCAAGTCGCGTGGATACCAAGCGCCCCGTCACGGCACTGCCGTCAGCGGTGCTCCATGCGGCGTCAGCGAATGCGGGTGACGAAACACCGTTGGAGGACTGGTACCAGCCACCCATGTAGTACGCGTTGTAGGCGAAGGCGGGCTGCAGGGCGAGGGTGCTGCCTGGCGCTCCGAATGCGGTGGACATCCAACTCGGATGCGTGGGTTCGCCGGTCCACTCACCGCACGTGTCGCTGTTGGCATCTGCGTTTTCAGACTCGATGTAACTCACCAGCGTTCCGTATGGATCATCCATGAAACGCGCGAGGCGCCACGGATAGGTCTGTGACAGCGATCGAGCAATCGTGGCGGACGACGCGTTGGTGTAATTAACCTTCCAGTTCGCCTGTGTGGCTTCGTCAAGAAACCCGGGCAGCAACTGTTCTTCATAGGTATTGGCGTACTGGTACCACGCTGCGTACACGCCGCGCAGACCGTTGAGCTCACGCGTCTTGCGCGCGCTTCCAATGGCTCCGCGAACGCCAGTGACCAAGATTCCCATGAGCAGCGCAATGATGCCCACCACCACCAAGAGTTCAACGATGGTGAACGCACGCAGGGTGGGGGTGCGGAGCGCGCGCGTGAAGTTCGGCGAAGTCGTTGGCGGGGTCATCGGCGTAAGCATGGATCCGTAGAAGATACGGCATTTACGGCAGCATCCCGTTGCTGAATTGCTCAAATTCTGTCTGAGCGGTCATTCAGTCGCAGAGAGGGCACTGGTCAGGAATCCGGTTACTCGCTCCTTGGCGTCCGAAGCCATCCGGCCAAATCCGGCATGTTCAAACGGCGCGCCCGTTGGCCCGTACACATGAAACTGCACCACTTCTGGGTGACTTGCACGTGCCCGTACTGCTTCAATGAACTCACGTTGGCCGTCCACGGGTATCCATTCGTCCTCGGAATTATGCAGAGCCAAGAGCGGAATTTCCCGCCAATTCTGCAGATGGTCAATGGGATTCATGGCTGCCACTCGGGCTGCATCAAACATCGCGCGGTGTTGCTGCCAGCGCCAGCTGCCGGTGGTGCATTCCACCACGGCGGCATCAAAGGTGTGCGGTCGTGTCAGGCGAACCAGGGCCGCCATGCCGCCCGCGCTCATGCCACCCAAGGCGCGCTTGCAACCCAGGTGTTCGCCGGAAGCGTCCAGGTCGGCAACAACGGCATCAAGTTCGCCAACCATCTGTTCGACCACTCCAAGCGTTTCCTCTGCCGCTTGTCGGGGCGCATCCAGGCGTTCGCCGTGCCCGGGCAGATCAACAGCACAGGTGGCGATGCCCGCGCGCGCAAGTCGGAGGTAACGGCCTGGGTCAAGTTCTTTGGTGACGGTTCGCCCGTGCATCCAAACCAGTACCGGGGCGGGGCGCAGCACTGTGCCGGTGTTGCGATCAAAGTATGGATGCACCAGCAGCGCGGGGACTTTGCCACCCCCAATCCGTACCGCCCGCGAGAGGGCAAGAACGCTCGATGGAAGTTGGTCGAAAGGCTGCGGCACGCGCGTGGAAATGTAGCAGGACGTATCCTCAACCCGTGCATTCACGCGTAACAATCATGGGCGGCGAGCATCGATCGCGGATTCTCCACACCCCCAGCGGCGAGGAAGTGACGCGCCCGATGACGGGTCGGGTCAAGGAAAGCATCTTTAATATCCTGCGTGGTTGGTTTGAGGATGCCGTGGTTCTTGACCTCTTTGCGGGCGTCGGCACCATGGGTCTTGAGGCGTTGAGCCGCGGCGCTCGGTTTGCAATCTTTGTCGAACGCGACCGCGGCGTCTATGACTGCATGCGCAAGAATATTGACATGCTTGGTCTTGGTGCGCGATCACGAGCCCTGCAAGCGGACGCACTTGCGCCCGCGCTCCTGGCGGAAGTGAAGGAAGTAGTCGACATCATCTTTGTCGATCCGCCGTATCCGATCGCGGAACAGACCAGCGGCAGACGACGCATTTTGGACCAGTGTGCGCGCCTGCGTGGCGCGATGGGTGACCGCGGTTGGATGGTGTTGCGTTTGCCGTACGTCTTAGAAGGCGATGAGCGCACGATCGCTGGTTTCAACGGTCCAGAAGTTCGATCATTTGGGGACATGCACGTGCACTTGTATTCACCGCGCGCGGGGGCTGCAGCGGTGCAGGTGGATGAAACGCCAGAGGAGTCAACATGAAGAGCGCTGCGTTGAGGCGTATCGCCACCTTTACAAGCGTTGCCTGCGTTGCCGCACTCTGCGTCTTGCATGCGCGCGCGGTCGCTGGCGATTCGGAGCCCGTCACGGCCCGTGATGCTGCCGCCGCTGCGCCGCTCGGGCCACCGGTTCCACCCGATGCCGCCGCGATTGAGTCAGCGGTTCAGAAAGGAATTGCCTTCCTCCTTTCAGCGCAAGAAGGCACCCCGAAAGCGCAGTGGCCGTACGAAGGCGTGTACCGCGTCGGCGGCGAGATTCCGGTTGGTTACCGCATCGGCGGAACTGGAATCGTCGGCGAGTGCTTGGTGCGCACGCCCGGATATTCATCGGATGCCGCACGGCAAGAAGCGGTTCGTAATGCGTGCACGTTCATCTGCGCCGGGATCCGTGAGCCGCTCATGAACCCGGTGTACGAGGCGGGCTATGACGTGCGCGGTTGGGGCTACTGCTACGGCGCGCGATTTCTCTTAGTGCTGCGTGCCGCCAAAGTGGTGCCTGCCGGAATGGAGACGGAAACCGACGCAGCACTGCGCTGGTACTTGGATGCCATACAGAAGACTGAGATTCCAGAAGTCGGCGGCTGGAACTACGCGCGGCAGCCTGGTATTGAGACACCTTCGCCCGCGTCGCCGTTCATGACGCCCCCGTGTTTGCAAGTGCTGTTTGAAGCAAAGGCACAGGGATTGCCAGTGGACGGGGCAGTGGTCACGCGCGCCCTTGATGCGTTGCAGCGCTGTCGTACTGAAGACGGAAACTTTGCATACAGCGCACAGCGGCAGACCCGTGAACCGGCTCGTTCCATTCCTGGAGCGATCGGACGCATGGTGTGCAGCGAAAGCGTGCTCATGCGTGCGGGTCGCTCAGACGTTGCCAGTGTTCGCCGCGCGGTGGACGCGTTTCTTGCCAACTGGCGGCAATTAGAAATCCGCCGTAAGAAATCCGGAACACACGTTGGTCCTTACGGCGTTGCCCCGTACTACTTCTTCTTCGGTTTCTACAACGCCTGCGACGCTGTTGAATTGCTCCCCGCCGCAGAACGCCCGGAATATCGCCGGCAATTCGAACAGTTGCTGTTTGCCGTGCGTGACCAAGACGGAACGTGGGACGACCGCGTCTTTCCACGCACCCGAAACTTTGGTACTGCCATGACACTCATGGCGCTGCAATGCCCACAATTTCCTGCACCCGCGCAATGGAGTAGCAAATGAACGCATTCCGCGTGGCCGTGATCATTCCAGCAGCGGGGCGCAGTAGCCGATTTGGCGGCGTCGACAAGCTTGCGCAAGATGTGGGCGGGCGTCCGATGATCCTGCGCACTGTTGAACTCTTCACTCGGCGCGAAGATGTTGCAGTGATCATTGTTGCAGCACCGCCCGATGAAGTGGACGCGTTCCGCGATCGTTATGGCAATCAATTGGGTTTCCATGGTGCTAAGGTGGTGGCAGGCGGCACTGTGGAGCGTTGGGAAACCGTTCGTAATGCGCTTGCCGAAGTACCAGCCGACTGCACGCACGTGGCTGTTCATGACGGTGCGCGGCCGATGGCCAGTGAAGAGTTGATTGCCCGCGTCTTTGATGCAGCGCGCGTCCACGATGCGGTGATTCCTGGCGATCCAGTGACTTCCACTTTGAAGAAGGTCTCTGAAGACGCAGTGGATGCTGAGGAGGCAGACGCCATTTCTGACATGATTCTTGGCGAAATCTCTGACTCCACCAAGGTTCGTGGTCGCAAAGTCGTGGGCACCATTTCGCGCGAACGACTGGTTGCGGTGCAGACTCCGCAGGTGTTCCGCGCTGAACTGTTGCGCCGCGCCTACGCGCAGCCGGGGCTTGATGGAGCCACTGACGACGCCATGCTGGTGGAGCGCCTGGGCGCAGAAGTCATCGTTGTTGATGGCGATCCGCGCAATATCAAGGTGACCACGCCGGCAGATCTGCTGATGGTGCGCGCGCTGTTGAAGAAGTAATTGGTTCTACGCAATCACCGGGAGTAGTTGCTACTACGCAATCACTGGGAGTAGCACCGCACGTGCACGTGCAGTGTCAACGCGTCTGGTCTTGCTCAGTATTGCCAATGGTGAGCGCGGTCCGCTTCGCTCGGTTGGTCGGCGTTGGTCCGCAGCCCCCGCACGCAGCGCCTTTACGACTCGCCAAGAGTGGCTTGATGACGAACGCAAGAGCCAGCACCGCTCCGCCAGTTGCAACTAGAAATTGCCAGTCATTCCAAGGCATTTAGTGGACTCCTGTGGCCATGTGGACCACTGTGTATGCGATAAACGCCGCCCCGTACGCAACGATGGTCATCCAGCCCAATTGCAACGCGGGCCACTTCCATGATCCCGTTTCGCGTCGGGTCACGGCAAGCGTCGGCAGGCATTGCATGGCGAGCACAAAGAACACCAAGGCCGCGGCCGAAGTGGCTGTATTAAAGACCGGCGTGCCATCCGTGCGAGCCATGGTGGCAACCTGTTCGAGCACGCCTTGATCGCTGACATCCGCGCCGCTTCCTGCGCCGGCCAGCACGCCCATGGTGCTCACGAAGACGTCTCGCGCCATGAAACTGGACAACACCCCAACGGTCAGTTGGCTATCGAACCCGAGTGGAGCAAAGACTGGCTGAAGCGCATCGCCAATCTGTCCAGCGAAGCTTCCCGCCTGTTGCGCGTGCGCGTCGCCGTTCACGCGGGGGAATGCGCTCAGCCACCACATGACAATCGAGATCGCCAAGATGGTGGTGCCGGCATTGCGGATAAAGACGTTGGCGCGATCCCACGTGACCAGCGCAGCATTTCGAATGCTTGGGCGTCTATAGGGCGGTAATTCCAGCACCAAAGCGCGCGCGGGACCGCGCAAAATGGTGCGCCGCGCAAGGAGTGCGCTGAAGAGTCCTGCCGCTGCGCCGAGCGCATAGCAGCCCGCAAATGCGACACCTGCAAACCACACAGGCTTTCCGATAGAAAGAATTCCGATGAGTAACACGTACACCGGCAGTCG
>CAMDCW010000019.1 GCA_945890745.1 Phycisphaera mikurensis NBRC 102666 | reverse complement strand
CGTGGTTCACGGCAAACATTGGCTACCACCACATTCATCACCTGAATTCGCGCATCCCCTTCTACCGCTTGCCGGAAGTGAAGAATGCGATTCCGGAACTGATGACGCCCAAGTCCACCTCGCTTCGTCCCATTGACATCTATCGCTGCTTGCGACTCAAGGTGTGGGATGTCGATGCGCAGAAGATGATCAGTCTCAAGGAGTGCCTTGCTGGTCACGCCAAGCATGCGGCGAGCCGCCGTCTGCGCCCGGCATCCAGTCACTGACTCCAAGTCCACCGTCTCGTGGTCGGCGTGCCGACCTCATATACAACATGCAATTCACAGCAACACAGCTCGCTGAGCGCGTTCATGGCGAAGTTCACGGCGATGGCTCCGTCATTCTCAAAGGATTCGCGCCAGCGGATCGGGCGGGTCCTGGTGACCTGACGTTTGCGGAGAAGGCTTCGTACCTTGAGGCTGCTGAGCGCAGTGGGGCATCAGCCATCTTGGTTTCGGGTGAAGTGCAACCGTCTTCCAAAGTAGTGATCCGTGTGGCTGATGCGCGAATCGCCGTGGCACGCCTGTTGCCGCTCTTTCATCCAGCCGTTGAGCATGCTGCGGGAATCCACCCGACAGCGGTCGTTGACCCGTCAGCGCAAGTTGATGCAACCGCGCACATCGGGCCGTATTGCGTAGTCGGCGCGCGGGCCACCATTGGCAAGCGCTGCGCGTTACTGAGCGCCGTGAACATCGGTACGGACTGCGTTGTTGGCGATGACACGCGGCTCCATCCGAACGTGGTGATCTATCCCGGATGCCAAGTGGGCAACCGCGTGAGCATTCACTCCGGCACAGTGATTGGCGCCGATGGATACAGCTATGTGTTTGATGAAGGTCGGCACCGCAAGATGTTGCAGGTGGGGATCGTCATCATTCATGACGATGTGGAGATTGGCGCAAACACTGCCATCGACCGCGGCGCTCTTGGGCCAACCGTCATTGGACAGGGGAGCAAGATTGACAATCTGGTGCACGTTGCACACAACGTTCAGATTGGCAAGCACTGCCTGATCATGGGTCAAGTTGGATTTGCCGGCAGCGTGCAGATGGGCGATTATGCCGTCATTGCTTCGCAGTCCGGAGTTGCTGATCACTTGACGCTTGGCAAGCAGTCGATTGTTGGTGCCAAGAGCGGGGTGATGCGCGATGTTCCAGACGGAGCATTGGTCCTGGGCGTGCCCGCCATTCCGGACAAGTTGGCCAAGCGGCAGTTCATTGCGGTCCAGCAACTTCCGGAATTGATCCGACGGACGCGTGAGCTGGAGAAGCAGATGGCGGCGCTGCAAGCGAATCTCACGGTGGAGCCCGGCGCGGCGTGATGGCGTGAAGAGATATCGGCGGATTTCTTGCAGGATTTAGCCGTTTGTGCGCGCCTGAAAGTCGTGCGTAAACTGCAGGTGTCAGTAGATGTGTGCCGATCCAAGGAAGGACGGCCGACCTTTTTGCCCAAGTGTGCGTAGCAGTCTGCAAGGAAGCGACATGAGCACCGATCTCAACAGTAGTGACAGCACGCCTGAGGCACGCCGGTTGGCGGACTCCGCCGAACGGGGCATGGCCATTGCGCGGCGATCCTTTGTGTTCTTTGGAGCTCTCTTTGTGGCCGGATGCGCCACGAGCCGCGCGACGCAGTTGGCTTCGAGCCGCCTCCCGGCGCCGGAGTGGCCTGACATTCCAGAAGTAGGTGTGGGCGCTCCTCCAGGAGCGGTGTGCCTTCCTCCGAAGGTGGACCCGAAGACGGGCGAAGTGCAGGCTCCGGCGGTTTGCTACAGCAACGGTCCGGTTCCCTTTGCGCGCCCGCGCGCGGCATGGGCGGCCGCGGGCGATGTTCCAAACATCAAGGACATGGATCCCATGTTGCCACCCAAGTACATCACCATCCATCACGATGGGATGACACCGTTCTGGGGCGTGACTGACCTCGACGCGCGCTCGCGCTTGGAATGGATTCGAAATGGCCATCGTGGTAAGGGTTGGAGCGACATCGGCTACCACTACATCGTTGATCGTTCCGGCAATGTTTGGCAGGGTCGTGACGTCACGCGTTGGCAAGGCGCGCACGTCAAGAACCGCAACGAGAACAACATCGGTGTGATGTGCATGGGCAACTTCATGTTGCAGCGGCCATCAGCAGCACAGATCGCCGGGCTGAATCGAACGGTTGCCCAGTTGCAGCGCGTCTATCAAATTCCAACTTCAAGCGTCAAGACACACAAGGAATGGCCGGGTGCGCAGACGCTTTGCCCTGGTACGCAACTGCAGTCGAAGGTTCTTGTGCTGCGTAAGTCTGGGTTCAAGTCCAGCGCCTTGGCGTAACGCAGGTCCAAGGCATGGTCACGCTCTCTATGAATCTTCTGGCCGATGGCCTCTGGTCAGTTTCCAGTGTTGTCACCATGTTGGTGGCGATCATGGGAATGATTGCTGTGGCGTTCTTTGCCTGGAAAGCGGTACAGCGCCAAGAATCGGGAGACAGTGCGCTTGAGGCCAAGTTAAAGGCCGACGATGAGCGCGCCGCCAAGGGGCGCCGTGAGGAGTTTGGGGATCCTCCCGAACAACCATCCGGAAAATCATCCGCAAAATAAAGAACGCTCGATGGGGTTTAAACCATCGAGCGCATCGGTCTCCCTTGTGAGGGAGGAGGGAAAGGCAGAGTTGGCCCTTTTCGCCTCCTCGACAGCAAACTCAATCTGAAGGAAATGTAGCCCGGGTCGGCGAAGGTGCAAGGAAATCACTAGGTGATTCTTGATTTGTATCAAAGGGCAATTCTCTGGAGAACCTTTTGCTCAGCCATAAGGTCTTTCCAGATATGGAATTGCGTTGGCTCAATGGCGGGTGCAATTTCGGTGTTCGCACGCGAAGATTCTTGAAATTCACCGCGATGTTCCGTTCCAATGGCCGCCAAGATTGCCGCGCCAAGGGCAGCGCTGTCCGGGGTTTCTGCCTTGCGTACTGGAATTCCGAACGCATTGGCGTGCATGGCCGTCCACAGCGGGCTTTCAAACCCGCCACCAGATGCAATCACCTCGGGCGGCAAGATTCCGGCTTCCCGAATCAGCCCCATGCACAGACCCATTCCAGCGGCAACTCCTTCCATCACCGCTCGCGTGAAGTGTGCCTGCGTATGCGCCATGCTGATGCCATGAAACCCGCCACGTGCGTGTGGATTGGGAATGGGGCAGCGCTCACCGGACAGTGTCGGCACGAACCGCAGCCCTTCGCAACCAGGCTCAATGGCGGCGGCATCGCGGTCAAGTAGTTCGTAGACGGACACTCCTTCGGCGTTCGCGCGCGCATTGGCGTCTCGGGCGAGGGTATCCAAGTACCAGCGCATGCATCCAGCGGCGGAGAGCATGACACTCATGAGGTGCCATCGACCCCGGAGCGCGTGACAAAAGGCATGCAGCGCGCCGTCGGGTGAGGCGCGGAAGGAATCGCTCGCGGCAAAGATCACGCCGGAAGTTCCCAGGCTTGCAGCTACTGCACCCGGGGCAATGATTCCGGAGCCGATGGCGTTTGCCGCTTGATCGCCCGCGCCAGCCATCAGCGGAATGCCGGCAGTGAGCCCCATCAGCGCCGCTGCGGATTGGGAGAGGCGATCCACTGGATCCGGCGATTCATGACACGCGGGAACCTGCGAAGCGTTGATTTCCAGGTCGCGCAGCATGTCCATGCTCCAGACGCGCCGTGCAACATCAAAGTAGAGCGTCCCGCTGGCATCGGCGGCATCGGTGGCGCGCACGCTGCCCAACTTCAGGCGCACGTAGTCCTTCGGAAGGAGGATGCAGTCGGTGGCGCTCCACACGGCGGGTTCGTGGCGTTGCACCCAGCGCACCTTGGGGGCCGTGAATCCGGCAAGCATGCGGTTACCCGTGCGCGCCACGATGGTTTCGCGACCGATGTCGCGATCGAGACGCTCGCATTCGTCGGCACTGCGTGCGTCGTTCCAAAGAATGCATGGGCGCAGCGGCGTATTGGTGCGATCCACGAACGTGGCGCCGTGCATCTGACCGCTGAAGCCGATGCCGGCGATACGACGGGCTGCATCCGCATGGCCCAGGCGAACGGCGGCTGCTATGGCGGCGCGCGTAGCGACGTGGGCAGCGCGCACCCAGTTGTCGGGGTCTTGCTCGCTCCACTCCGGGCGCGGCGTGGATAGCGGGTACTCCACCGATGCATGGGCAACCGGCGTTCCCTCGGCGGTGGCGATCAGCGCCTTCAGCGAGGAAGTTCCGATGTCGAGGCCGAGAAAGAGTGGTACTGGCATCGATTGGTGGTGTACGCGAGGCGGGGTGGGGCTGGATTGAGGCCTCTGGGGCCCCAATCGGCCGGCGTTAACACAATCTAAATCGGACGCTAACAGACGGGATATGCGTGATCCATAGCCTCTCGGCCACGGATGGGGTGCCGCGCACGCGGCTTTGCCCCACTTCGCACTTGCAGCGCCCAGGCATTGGGCGAAGGCTCATGAACCATGAATAGTCCCAGACTTGTCACTGTCCTCGCGCAACGCGCCCGCTACGGGATCATGGCAATGGCGTCGCTCGCCATTGTCGCGTTCCTGGTTGAGCCGATCGCAGCATTCGCTCAGCCGCTGCAAGACGCTGCGCCGGAAACGAAGCAGACTGCGCCCGAGACCAAGCAGACCGCGCCGAAAACCAAGGAGACCGCGCCCGCTCCGGCGACCAAGCCAACTCCGGCCGCCAAGTCAGGCGATAAGAAGCCGAAGGCTTCGGGTACTGCCGCGAAGTCCAAGGCTGCGCCAGCAGCGCCTCCCGCCGCACCTGCCACGCTCGATGAGACGCGCTTGACCCTGAACAAGTGGATCGAGACGCAGCAGATCATCTCCAAGGAGCGCAATGATTGGCAGCAGGGCAAAGAGATCCTGCAGGGGCGCATTGAGTTGGTCGGCAAGGAAGTGGGCGTCCTGAAGGATCGAATCACCCAGTCAGAATTGGCGGTGGTGGAGTCCAACAAGAAGCGCGACGAATTGGTGGCGGAGAACGATCAACTCAAGGCCGTCACGGCGCAACTGTCCGACGCGGTGACCACCATGGAAGACCAGGTGCGCAAACTTGCCAAGTTGATGCCCGAGCCAGTCAACGCAAAGCTGCTTCCATTGATGCAGCGCATGCCTGCAGACCCAACGAACACGCGCGTCTCCACTGCGGAGCGCTTTCAGAACGTCCTAGGCATCCTGAATGAATTGAACAAGGCAAACAGCGAAATTTCGGTTTCCTATGAGATCCGAACGCTCGCTGATGGTTCCTCCAGCGAGGTGCAAGTGTTCTATGTCGGCCTGGCACAGGCGTACTACATCAGCCCGCGCGGATTGGCTGGGATTGGTCGTCCCACTGAGGATGGATGGAAGTGGGAGTCCGCTTCCGCTGCCACTTCAAGCCAGATCACCCAAGCGTTGGAAATCATTCAGGGCAAACAAACGCCATCCTTCGTCCCCCTTCCAATCACAATCAAATGATCACACTCACATCAATTATTCGTTTGGCAGCCGTAGCGCTTCTGGCAGTTGGCGCTGCGCGTGCACAGGCGCCGGCGACGCAGCCTGCAGAGGTCAATCCGGCCATCGGCAAGGCATCGCGCAGCGCAGAGGGCGAACTCAACAAGAGTATTGGCGAGCTCAACAATGTGCGCGCGCTGATCTCCGCTGAGAAGTTGCCGCTCGCTCAGGAACTCACATCGCTGGAAGAAGGCGTTGTGCAACTCCGCAAAGATGGCGACAAGGTGCAGCGCCTGGTTGATGCCGGTGCGTTGGAAATCGGCACGCTGAAGGCAGAGATCAAGTCTCGTCAAGATGAGCTCAGTTACATCGGCAGTCTGCTTGATGAGTACGCCCGGACCTTTGAAACCAAGGTTGGTGTGGGTGAGATGCAGGTCTATGCGGAGCCTGTTGAAAAGGCCAAGCAAGCCGTCGAGAACAAGACGCTCACTCCGGTCGAGCGCTTCGCTCGACAGACCACATTCACCCAACTGACCATCAAGCGTCTCTTTGATGTCGTCGGCGGGATGCGCTTTGCGGGTGTTTCCGTGGACACCATGGGCGCTGTGCTGCAAGGGCAATTCGCCATGATCGGACCGATCGCCCTATTCCGCGCTGATTCTGGCATGGCGGGAATCGCCGTTGCACAGGTGGGATCAGTCAATCCGCTGGTGCGCCAGTTGGAGGGTGACCTTGCTGGCTCGATCGGAACGCTGGTTGCTTCGGGTGAAGGAACGCTGCCGCTTGACCCATCCCGCGGCGGTGCGCTGAAGGCGCTGGTTCAGAAGACCAACATCGTGCACGTCTTCGAGAAGGGCGGTCCGATCATGTGGCCGCTGCTCATGGCGTCGGTAGCGGCGGTAGCAGTGGTGCTGGAACGATTGCTGTTCTTGCTGACTGAACAACGAAAGCGCAGCCCCAAGACGCTGGCGAAGTTCTTTGTTGAAGTTGGCAAGGGCGATCTGAATGCAGCGATTGCAATTGCCAAGAACTCCAAGGACGCAGTGGTCATCACCCTTGGCTATGCGCTCGAACACCGCGACCAATCGCTGGGTCACGCCTTGGTGTACGCAGAGACGCGGGCACTCAAGCGCTATCGGCGCGGCATCGCCATCCTTGACACCGTCATTACCTTGGCGCCGCTTCTGGGACTGCTGGGAACGGTGACGGGCATGATGGCGTCGTTCTCGGTGATCGGCGGCGACCTCAGTTCGCCGGGTGCGATCACGGGAGGTATTTCCGAGGCGCTGATCGCTACGGCTTTCGGACTGGTGATCGCGATTACCTGTCTCTTGCCATTCAACTACCTCAACAACCGCATCGAAGGCATTGAAACGGAAATGCTGGCGGCAGGTGAGCAATTGAAGTTGCTGGTGGAAACTCATCCGCGTGGCGCTGCAGCCACCAAGCGTGCTCAAGAAGAAGCGGAAGAAGAAGAGGAAGAGCTAACGCTGCGCGTCGATCCGTACCACGGAACCTCAACTTCGCTGGGAGGATCCTGAGATGGCCGGCGGCGGCGGCGGGATGCGGCGCGGCAAGAAGAAGAGCGCGCGCATCGAGATCATTCCGTTGATCGACATCATCTTCTTTCTGCTGGCCACGTTCATCATGGTCTCGCTGAGCATGTCCAAAAATCAGGGCGTGCAAGTGGCCTTGCCCGGTGCAACCACGGCGCAGTCGCTGGGCGAGCAGTCGGAGTTGGACAAGGCGGTCACCATCAGCGTCAATGACAAGGGCGAGATCTTCTTCAACAAGGACAAGATTTCGCTGGCGCAGTTGCCCATGAAGTTGCAGACCTACAAGGTGGTCGCCAAGGATCCCAAAGTCATTATCAACAGCGATGGCAACGCGGACTTCAAGTTCGTGGTGGGGGTTCTGGATGAAGTCCGCAAGATTGGTATCGCCAAGGTTGGCATCAATACGGACAAGAAGTGAGCAAGACCAAGATATTTCTCTGCATTGTCGGTGCACTGCTGGTGCACGCGGTGATCATTACCTTTGGTGGAATTTTGTTTCTCAGTGACGAGACCGTTCAATCGAGCCGTCGTGACGTTGAGCTCTTGAATGAAGATGTCCAGAAGGACAAAGACAAAGTTGATGAGGAGGAGAAGGAAGTTGTTCAGCCGGACCTCAAGGCTCCGTCCGACGCGCCGCCAGATCCAAATCAGGTGTTGGCAGCAGTTGATACGCCGTCTGACTCCAATGATGCGCCGGCGCTGGACTCCGCAAGTTTGGGTGCACTGGAACAGGCGCTCAATGGCGGTGCCGGTGGTGGCGCATCGGATTTCGGTGGTGGCGCATCGCTGTCATCGGGCGGCCGGATTGGTGGCACGGGCAAGGCTGCCGCTGCCGAGCAGGAATTTCAGGGCGCGTTCAGCATGTCGGAGATTGACCAGCGTCCGCGCCCCGTTCACCAAGTGGCGGGCGCCTATCCGTCAGAAATGCGCGCGCGCAACGTTGAGGGCGTGGTGACGCTGATCTTCATCGTTGATGACACGGGCCGCGTGGTCAATCCGCGCGTGGAGAAATCATCACACCCACAATTTGAGGCACCGGCGCTTGCTGCGGTGCGGCAATGGAAATTTGAGCCGGCCATCAAAGCTGGCCAGCGCGTGAGTTGTCGTATGCGCGTACCGATTCGCTTTCAACCGAGTTAACACATGACTTTCGATACCACCGTACAAGTTCGATCTGTTGCCCGACTCCTGATTGCAGTCACTGCGTTGGGTGCCGCGCCCAACGTGACCATGGCTAGCGCCCCAGTCGGGGCGGGGGGCGAAGCGCCGCCGCCATCCATGAAGATTTCGCAGCCCGACCTCGCGGTGATTTGGAACGACCCGGGATTCCAGAAGTCATTCATTGGTGGCTACGGCGTCAGCGCTGATATCGAGCCCCGTATTGCTCAGGATGACATGGCGCTGTTGGAACTCGTGCGTCAACTGATGGCCGAGGAACTCCCGGCCGCGGAGACGCTTCTCAAGGAGTCCGTCCGTCCGGAGGTGTCGGCGGTCATTGACCTCACGCTCGGTGGCGTGCAGTTTCAGCAAGACAAGATCGACGATGCGTTGGTGAATTACCGAAACGCAGTGGCCAAGTTCCCAAACTTCCGACGCGCCTACCGCAGTATTGGTCTGATCTGCACGCGCAAGAGCCAGTACGAAGCAGCGATCGCGGCATTCAACAAGATGATTGAGCTTGGTGGTGCTGATGCCTACTCCTACGGGCTGCTTGGGTTCTGCCACTCGGCGCGGGGCGACTACCAGCCGTCCGAGGCGGCCTACCGCAACGCACTGCTTCTGCAGCCGGACAACGTGGAGTGGCGCCTGGGTCTGACCCGCTCCGTGTTTAAGCAAGCGAAGTACGAAGATGCCGCCAGTCTGCTGGATGTGCTGATCACCAATTACCCGGACAAGGCGGATTTCTGGCTACTGCAATCGCACACCTACTTGGGTCTGAAGCAGCCGATGAAGGCGGCCGTCAATCTGGAGGCGCTTGATTCCATAGGTAAGTCAACAGTGGACAGCCTGTTCACGCTCGGGGACATTTATGTTTCTGAAGCCCTTCCAGACATGGCGCTCAGTGCCTACGACCGAGCCATCGCTAAGAATCCAACCCAGCCGGTTTCCCGTGCAATTCGTGCCGCCGAAGTGCTCGCGGCGCGCGGTGGGTTGCCTCAATCGAAGACGCTGCTGACCCATGTGAAGGCCAACTGGAACGACACGCTCAGTGACACTGACCGCCGCAAGGTGCTGAAGTTGCAGGCGCGCTTGACCATGAACAGCGGATCTGGCGATGCAGAAACCGCCACGGTGCTTGAAGAAGTCATTGCGCTGGATCCGCTCGACGGCGAAGCGCTGATGCTGTTGGGTCAACACTACAACCGCATGTCTCAGCCAGACAAGGCGATCCTCTATTACGAACGCGCGGCGCGCATTGATTCCTTCGCTGCCAATGCCAAGGTCAAGATTGCCCAGGTGTTCGTGGCGCAAGGGAGGTTCACCGAGGCGCTTCCGTTGTTGCGTGACGCCCAATCACTGAAGCCGCGCGACGACATCGCCCGCTACATCGAACAAGTTGAGCGCGCGTCGAAGAGCAAGCGGTAGGCCCAAGACGTGCCATAGTTTGGTTCGGAAGTGGTTTAGACAACCGTTCAGATACTGTTAAGCGAGGCCCATTTACGCATGAATCTACGTGCAATTTGCAGAAGTGCCGGAAGGCAACAGGAAGTTTACCAAATATGAATGGTGCTTTCGTAGAACACGTAGCGCGAAGGAAACATACTTGGAGCAGAATTGGTTTGTCTCCTTCGCGATAGGTCATCGTTTGACGCTGTCGCCCCGCATTCGGCTGAGAAATTTCTACCAAGAAAGATTTGATTCCATGAAGACTGCAAAGAACACACTCGCACTCACTGCCGCAATCAGCGCTTCGATGATCGGCAGCGTTGCCGGTGCCGCCGAAGTGTTGGTGACCGCGGACATCACCACCTCGACCACCTGGACGAGCAACAACGTCTACAACCTGCAGGGCGCCCGCTATGTCACCAATGGTGCCACGCTGACCATTCAGGCCGGAACGATCATCGCCAGCGACACTGGTGGATCACTGGCTGTCACCCGCGATGCCCGCCTGTCCTGCAGCGGTACGGCCGACAGTCCGATCATCTTCACTTCCAAGGTTGACTATTTGACTTGGACCCCAACCAACCCACGCGGTCAGTGGCGCGCGGTTGCCAACGAGTGGGGCAACCTCACCATCTGTGGTAACGCATACATCAGTAAGTACGGCAACGGCGCCGTTTCCACCAACACGGCGGCCCCAAATGCTGGCAACTATGCCAACATGGAAGGCCTGGTTGCTTCCGGCGCCGGCGACACCCGCACCTTCTACGGTGGCGGCAACGACCAAGACAACAGCGGTGTGCTTCGCTTCGTCTCGCTCCGCTACGGCGGCAAGGTGGTTGGCCTTGGTAATGAACTGAACGGCCTTTCGCTCGGTGGCATTGGTCAAGACACCATCATTGATCACATTGAGATCATGAACAACGTCGACGACGGCATTGAAATTTGGGGCGGAAAGGTCAACCTCAAGTACTTCAGCATCTGGAACATTGGCGACGATTCCTTCGATCTCGACCAGGGATGGCGCGGTAAGGCTCAGTTCGGCCTGATCGTTTCCGGTTACAGCATTCCTGGCGCCGCTTCGGGCTCGGGTTTCTGCGACGGTGCTATTGAGGTTGACGGCGCGGAGAAGTCCGATGCCCAGCCAGTGACCACCGTTGCGCTCTACAACATGACCCTCGTTGGTCAGCCAGCGAGCGGCAAGGCTGCTACGAAGTTCCGTGACAACGCCCGCATGCAGATCAACAACAGCATCCTCATGGATTCGGGTAAGGAAGTCATCAAGAATGACAACACCGATGGCGAAGCCACCGGCGGTCAAACTGGCTACGGTTACAACGGAACCCTTACTTGGGCTGATACGTGGACCACGAACTACAACGTGTACTCCGCGGTGAATGCGTTTGCGAGTCCGTCAGCGGCGTACACCGCTCAGTCGAGCGGCAAGTTGATTCAGTACACCGATAACGTGTTCTTTAACAACGGTAGTGCTGCTGCATACACCGAGGCTTCTGCTCGCGGCGTGTTTGCAGCAGGTAACAACAACGTTCTCGCTACTGCGCTCCGGTCACCGATTGGCACCCTCACCCGCGGTCCAAACGTTGTGTCGGGTTCTGTGATTGTTAATCCAGTGATCTTCATTGATCCGACCGCGCACAACGATGCGGTTACCAGCGTTGGTGCAGCTCCTGCCGGCGGATTCTTTACTCCGGCCAACTATCGCGGCGCCTTCAGCGCAAGCGAGAACTGGCTCTGTGGTTGGACTGCTGCATCGCAGTACGGCTACACCACGTCAAACTGCGGCACACCATGCCCATCAGATTTGAACGGGGATCGCGTCATCGGTGGATCTGACCTTGGTGCTCTCCTCGGTAACTGGGGCAACTCTGGTTCGGGCGACATCGATGGAAACGGCGTCGTAGGCGGAGCTGACTTGGGCATCCTCCTTGGTGCTTGGGGTGCTTGCCCACAATGACTGGTTTGGTGAGCTACTGATTGTCTTGATTCAGGGGCGTCTGGTGGAGGAGAATTGTTCTCCACCAGACGCCTCTGGCTTCTTTACTTGGTACCCATGAACATGTCCTACCCTCGACTCCTCAGTGTGGTGACCTTGGCGATTGCTGCCTTGGTGGTACTTCCTGCAGCGTGTTCGTCGGAGCGCACCCGGGCGCGCTCGGGATCTGAAGTGTCTCAATCGTTAGACGCCACAAAGGTTTCTGGGACGACCGCGGCACCTACAGCCGCGTTGACGGCTTCGCGTGCCGCGCTGCTTACCACTGCGTTTGCGGGTGTTTCGCGCATGCCCATTGATCCGCATGAGCGGGATCGCGCGCGTGCTCAAGAGTCGGTGGTGCAGGCGTGCCTTGAGCTTGGCTTTCTTGATCAAGCAGCACAACTTGCTGACCAGATGCAGGGCTGGCGCCAGGGAAATGTCATCGCGCTGCTTGGTCAGCGTTACGCAGCGCTTGGTCAGAATGACCGAGCCCGCGCGTGTGCCGCCCGCGCGCTCTTAGTTGATCCAGGGGAAAGTACTTGGGGCAAGGATATTGTTGCCACTGAAGTCGCCCGGATCTATGTCAAGCTTGGCGATGACAGCAAGGCGTATGCGACGGTTGCAGCGGATCTGCAAGCGGAGCGCGGACGCGTTGAAGCGGAGCGAACCGCCAAACTTCCGGACGCGCAGTTAGACGCGCAAGCGGATATGTTTGATAAGGCTATTGCCACCATGAATTTCGACCTCGCCCGGGGCGGGATCGATGGATACTTAGCGTGGCTTGACCGGGTCATTGATGATGCACCGCGCCGGGAGCGTGCGTTGAAAGCATTGAGTGCGGCGTTACCGGGGTTGCCGTTTGACCTGCAGGTGCGGGGTAACGTGCAGTTGGCCGATGTACTGTTTGCTCACGGCTATAAAGAGTTAGCCACGCTGCAAGTAGATCGAGCCTCGGAACTGTTTCGAGCGACGGTGTTTCTTCCGGAAGACACCGCTCCACTTGGGGTAGTTGTTGCCAAGGCGCGCATCCGATTGGGTGATGCGAAAGCCGGTCGCGCTGAATTGCGGCGATTGCGCACGGAATACGAGGCGCGCGCCGAAACCATTGTGAATTTACGCCGAGCTGCCTCATGGCGCGCACTTGCCGAGGGGTACCTATTGCTTGGAGATACCGACGACGCGGGGTACTGCTATGCGGCAGCGCTTGATGCTGGAGCGCTTAACCCCAACGCGCGCCCTCGTGCCGAAGATCTGTCAGCCACCTGTGTTTCGATGGCAGTGTCAGGCTTTATGCCTCCCCCGGAGTTACTCCTCCGCATCGAAAACATACGGGCCGGCCTGGCAGATCCATGGTGAATCTGAGCAGGGCTGCGGTTGCTTCGGTGGTGATGGCTTGCTCCGTGACAAGCATGGCGGTGGCACAGGCACCGGCGGGCGGTTCCATTCGCGGAGTGGTGTATGACAAGGAGTTCAACGCGCCCATCAGCGGCGCAACCGTGAGTGTGCTTGGTTTAAAGGCCAAGGTCACCACGCGCGAGAACGGCTCGTACATCTTGCCGAATATTGCACCGGGCGCTTACACCCTGGTGATCACCAAGGACGGATACACGCGCGAAGTGAAGGCGAATGTTCCGGTAGCCGCGGGGCAACTGGTGGATGCAGATGTCACCATGGCCGGTGAGTTTGAGGACATGGAAGAGTTTGTTGTGCAGGACGTCGACCTCGGCAAGGATGCGCCGGAGCGTCAGGACTTGGTTGTGCCGACAAACTTTGAGCCGTACGTCATTATCCCACCGATCGAATTTAGTTTGCGCCTCGAAGCGCCGCAACTGCTCGACACTATTGGCGTGGAGATGATTTCACGCTCGGGCGCAGGTGATGCGGCGGCGGCGTTGCTCATGGTGCCTGGTGCAACGCTGCAGGATGGCAAATACGCGGTGATCCGCGGGTTGCCTGATCGCTACGTAGCCACGCTGTTGGATGGCATTCGCTTGCCCAGCGCGGATCCGAATAAGCGCGCAGTGAAGTTGGATCAGTTCCCCAGTGCGGTCATTCAGGGGATTCAGGTCAGTAAGAACTTCACCCCGGATCAGCAGGGTGAAGCCTCGGGCGGAGCCGTCAACATCTCGTTGAAGGACTTCCCTGATGAGTTCTACTTCCGCGTGCAGACGCAGGTGGGCGTGAATTCGCAGGTGAAGGACGGCGAGTTTCTAAATTACAAGGGCGGCGATCTTGGCTTCTGGGGCAACAACGATGTGCTCTCGACTAAGCAAGAACTGGAAGGCCAGAGTTGGCCCAACAATCCAACTTCAACCGAGGAAGGCTCAGCGCCGCTGATCTACAAGTGGCAGACCGCGCTTGGTAACTCGTGGGAAGTGGATGATGGCGTCAAGGTCGGCGCGTTCGGAAACTTCTTCTACGAACAGGATGCATCGGCCTACGACAACGGTCAATTGAACTCGTTGGAGCAGGCTGGGCCTGGTACCGCCATCATTCCCGAGCGCTACGGGGTCGGCGACAATTTCAAGACCGAACTGTATGACGTCACCCAAGGAACTTCCTCCATTCAGTGGGGCGGCATGGGATCGTTTGGTATTGAGACGGACGAGCACAAGCTTGGCGCAAAGTACTTGTACACGTTGCTCTCAGAGAATCAAGCGATTCGGCTGATTGATACGCGCGGCAAGGATTACTTCTTCCCTGGCTACAACCCAGATGACCTCACCGGTGTGGGTCACGATCAGCCGGATGCTGCACCGTACAACCGGCTGGAGACGCTGGACTACAGCCAGTTAAGTACGGAATCCGTGATTCTCAGTGGGCAGCACAAACTCAGTTTCCTTGATCCAAGCAGTGAGGACAGCGAGCGGTCTGGCGTGTTCGATCTACTGGTTCCAACGGTGGACTGGAAGTTGGCGCTCAGCAAGGCTCGTGAGGACCAGCCGGACCAAACCCAGTTTGCGTCCTATTGGATTCCCGACTTCCAAGTTGCGCCGGGGACGGTCATTCCACAGCAGTGGGTTGCCTATCCGCCCGCCCAGAACGCATTCGTTGGTTGGGTTCAGCACATCAACTACGAGAACGAAGAAGAGAGCAAACAGGGCTCCTTCAATGTGAAGTTGCCATTCACGCAGTGGGATGATCGGGAGGGGTACATCAAGACTGGTTCGTTTCTTGACTTGGTGTCGCGCACTTATCGCCAGGACACATTCAGTAACGGCGGCGACCCGAACACCACGTATTCCAGCTCCTTCAATGAGCCGTGGAGTGCGGTGTTCCCAAGCCAAGATCATCCGATCTATCAGTCGGAAACCGATATTTCATACGACGGCACGCAGGACATTTGGGCCGCGTACGCGATGATTGATATGCCGGTGAGTGAGACGTTCAACGTCATCACCGGTCTCCGTTATGAGGGCACGCACATGTCCACCACGGTGCTCCCTGATGTCAACGCCCTGTGGATTGACACCGAAACTCAGCAGTTGCGTAACTTCGAAGGTGCCAATGACTGGGATGCGGACTTCACGACCAATCGCTATTTGCCCATGGTGGGCTGCAACTGGATTGTGGAGGAAGGCTTGATCTTCCGCGCCGCATTTGCTCAGACCCTGGCGCGGCCGAATTTCTATGAACTGGTGCCGGTGCTGCAGTACGACTACATCGGAGGTCCGATCTTCATCGGTAATCCGGAGCTGCAGATGAGTTCCCTCAACAACTACGACTTACGATTGGACTGGACTCCGTATGAGAACTGGTTGATTTCTAGCTCGTTGTTCTACAAGACCATTTCTGATCCGATTCAGTATGTCAATCGATTTACTGAAGGATTTGCATACACCAGTGCGTTGAACTTTCCCGAGGGCACGCTGCTTGGAGCGGAGTTTGAGGCGCGTGTCACCTTGGAGCCAATGTTTGGCGAGAATTTCCGCGGCATTGCATTGGGTTCCAACTTCACTTACATGTCTTCAGAGGTGACGTTGTCCAAGCAAGAGTCTGATGCATTGGCCGTCTATGGTGTGAAACAGAACACCCAGCCGATGACCGCTACCCCGGATTACCTGATGAATGTCAGTGCAACGTACGACTACGAGGACTGGGGTACCCAGCTGGGAATCTTTTACACCATGAAAGGTGACTCATTGATCAGCGGTGCAAATCCGCACACCAATTTGCTCACGCCCGCCATCTATCAGATTGGCTACGGAACCCTGAATTTCACCGCATCGCAAGAGATCTATGAAGGTTTGAAGTTCTCCATCAATGCGCGCAACCTCACTAACCCCGATGTGCAAACCGAGTACCGAACGACCGAGGGCATTAACGGATTGAACTCCTCGTATTCGGCAGGTATCGCTGTTTCCTTTGCACTGACTTATCAAGTGAACTTCTGATGCAAGCCGCACCACAAACGGCTCTATCATCGGTCTTCGGACCCGAACCAATGACAAACATGTTCCCACGCACTCTCGCCCTTGTCGTCGTTGTTGCCCTCACTGCAATCGGTTCCGCGCCTGGCTGCAAGATGATTAACAGCTTGTCCGGCAACACACCGGAGCAGGCTGCCGATGCTGCGCCTGCCGCCGATGCAACCGCTGCTGCCGCTGCCGCAGCCCCTGCTGCAGAGCCAGTGGCTCCGGACCATTCGATGACGCCGGAAGCGTTCGTGCAGGCGGTGGCAGCTTCGGACTTGCTGGAGATCAATCTGGGAACGATGGCGATAGCCAAGGCGGCTGCGCCAACCGTGAAGGACTTCGGGCACCGCATGGTGACCAACCACACTGCTATCCAAGTGATCATTGGAAAGATTGCGGTTGCGCAGGAGATCACCTTACCCACGGAGATTGCTGCTGATGACACAGCGATCGTCACCAGCTTGGAAGCGCTGAGCGGGGATGAATTCGATAAGGCGTATATGGCCTACATAGCGGATGAGAACCCCAAGGTCTTGGCCATGTACCGCTGGCAGTACGACAATTGCACGGATCCAACCGTCAAGCCGTTTGCGGCGCAGACGATGCCGATCATTGGTACCCATGCACGCCTCGCTGAGGCACTGAACGCTGAAGTGAATAAAGAGGCCATTCGCCTCGCAGCCGAAAAGAAGGCAGCTGAACTGCAGGCCGCGGAGGAAGCGAAGGCTGCTGCTGCGGCGGAAGCAGCGGCGGCAGCGGCGAAGAAGAAGCCTGCGCAGAAGAAGCCTCCGGCCCAGAAGAAGCCAGCGGGGGCGCCGTAAATTGGCGTAACTGGTGGCTGGGGCTCGCGGATCGGTGGTGATCCCGAGGCTGGCGATCGCAGATGAAAGACCTGTGAGCGGGCTGCTCGGCGGTGCGGGTTCCGTAGACTCCACGCGTGCTCCCCGACCTGCAATACGCCGCCATTCGTTTCGAGAACTTTGTTTCCGAGATCCTCTTGCCGGCCGCATTTCCGGAGCGGGCGCCGCTTGATATTGCGGTGTGGCAGACACCTGATCGTGTGACGCCGGATGTGGCGTTCGAGCAGACGTATGCACCTGTGCAACTTGGTTGGCGATGGGGCCCGGTGTGGAGCACGGCGTGGTTTCGGCTGCGCGGCTCATTGCCACGTTCTATGGCGGGCAAGCGTGTGGCTTTGCGGTTTTCGTCTGGGACGGAGGCGCTGTTATGGAAAGATGGCGTGCCGCATCAGGGGTTCGACCCGTACCGCGATCTGGCGTTCTTGTGGGAGCGTGCGCCGGCGACTGGTGGTGGGTCGGCGAGTGCGAAACCGACTGCGGTGAGCGATGCGTCGAATGATGCACCGACCGCTGCTTCCGTGGAACTGGACCTTCTCATTGAGGCCGCCTGCAATTTGCCGCTTGGAATCAGCACTTTCTGGTGGGATCATGCGGAGCAACAGACGCGTTGGCGCGAGGAACATCCGGGTCGGCTTGAATCAGCCGAACTAGTAGTGGTGGATGAAGCAGTATGGCGCTTTGCGCAAGGCTTTGATGCCGCACGCAAGATTCTCTTGACACTTCCAGAAAGTGACGCACGCGCGCACGAACTGGACCGCGGTTTGCGTGCGCTCATGGCGCGCATTCCCGTGCGCGGCGCGGCGCAGGCTTCGCATGCGATGGCAATGCATGGCGCGTGTTCTTCGCTCTTTCCGGAATTGGCGGCGCTACTCATGGGCCGCGGTGCGCAGACGCCGGTGGTCTGTGATGCGGTCGGTCATGCGCACATCGATACGGCGTGGCTGTGGCCGATTGCTGAAACCAAGCGCAAGTGCACGCGCACGTTTGCAAATGTGCTGCGCCTGCAAGAGCGATTCCCGCATTTCCACTTTCTTTGCAGTCAAGCGCAGCAGTACGCATGGGTGGAGGAACGGTCGCCAGAACTCTTTGCGGAGATCAGTGCGCGCGTGGCTGAGGGGCGCTGGGAGGCCGCGGGTGCCATGTGGATTGAGCCGGATTGCACGTGCCCGTCCGGTGAGAGTTTCGTACGGCAGATTCTGCACGGGTGCGCGTATTGGGAGTCGCGCTTTGGGATCGCCGCACCGCAGCGGTTTTTGTACCTGCCCGATACATTTGGATTTCCAGCCAGCTTGCCGCAAATCATGGCGCAAGCAGGGCTCGACACATTCATCACCAACAAGATGAGCTGGTGCGAGACGAATAAATTCCCGAACGTCACCTTTCGTTGGCGCGGGCTTGATGGCACGGAGATTCTCACGCACCTCACCCCTGGGCACAACTACAACAGCGCGATCGAGCCCAAGGAGTTTCAGTACGGCGTGAAGAACTTGGTGGAACAGGACGGTGCGCGCATTCCGATGTACTTGCAGCCGTTCGGTTATGGCGATGGTGGCGGCGGGCCAACCGCGGAGCAGATTGAGCGCGCCAACATTGGCGCACGTTGCGACGGTCTGCCGCGTGTGGAGCAGAAGAGCGTGCATTCCTTCTGTGAGGACTTGCACCAAGCGCAGCGCGCGATGTGGCGTAATGGCCAAGACATCAAGGTCTGGGATGGCGAGCTTTATCTGGAGTTGCACCGTGGCACCTACACCAGTCAGGCATGGATCAAAGAAGCCAATCGCCGCGCGGAATGCATGTTGCGGCTTGGCGAGGCGCTGGCGTGCGCGCGCGCTGGCGTGACCGGCGATGCCGCGGGCGCGGAGGCAACGCGCGTGGCGCTTGATGGCACGTGGAAGACGGTGCTCTTGAATCAGTTTCACGACATCCTTCCCGGTAGCTCCATCAAAGAGGTGTATGACGACGCCCGCGAGCAATTCGGCGAGGTGCGCCGCGACGCGTTGCGCGCCGTGCAGGGTGGAATGGCCTGGCTTGCGGAGGTAGTCGCCGTTGGCGCTGCTGATGCACATTCATCGGCGCAAGCTGAGAAGCTGGTGGTATTCAATCCCGCCTCCACGGCGCAGAGCGGGACGTTGGCAACCGAGGAAGGCGATGTGCTGGCAGTTCGTGTGCCGGCGTTTGGAATCCAAGTGATCGACCCCGCGCGCCCGGCTCAACTTGATGCATGCGATGCAGTCCACGTTGACGGCGAGCGCACGCTTCGCAATGGATTGGTCTCGGTGACGATTGATGACGCAGGTCGCATCGGGGAACTTCGTTGCGTCCAGGGCGATCGCGTAGCAAACGGCGCTGATTCTCATGGCGAGCTGTTGCCCATGAATCAATTGGTGATCTATGAAGATCGCCCCCGTCGCTGGGACGCGTGGGACACCGATCGTGATTATCAAGAGCAGGCCATGCGCGTGATGAGCGCTGCGCAGCGAATCACGGTGACCAAGCGTTCGCCGCTCGCTGCAGAGATCACTGTGGAGCGTCCGCTTGGAAATGCCAGTCGATTGGTGCAGCGCTATCGCCTGTTGGCTGGCAGCCCGCGCGTCGATATTGTGACGGACGTTGAGTGGCACGAAGAGCAGAAACTTCTGCGTGCGCTGTTCCCTTGCGCGGTGCGTACGCGACGTGCGACGTTTGGAATTCAGTTTGGCCATATCGAACGCGCCACTCATGACAACACTTCATGGGAGCGTGCGCAGTTTGAGGTTCCCGGGCACAATTGGATGGACATGTCCGAGCCGGGTCTTGGGGTAGCAGTGCTTGATGACGGCAAGTTTGGACGGAGCGCCAAGCATGGCGTCTTGGGACTGAGTCTTCTGAAGGCGCCGAACTTTCCAGACCCGACCGCCGATCGTGGGCATCATCGATTTACGTACTCGGTCATGACGCATGGTGGGGATTGGCGCGCGGCGGGGGTCGATGCGCACGCTGAGCAATTGAATCATCCGCTGTTGGGCGCCATGGTGAAGAGTGCGGGTGAGCGCCCGGGCACGCCGTCGCAGCGTCTGATTGATGGTTGGCAGGCGGTCACGGTTGGTGCAACGGGTGCAGCCCACCTGGAGATTGCGGCGCTGAAGCCTGCGGAACAATCGGGCGGCATGGCGCTGCGCGTTGTGGAAGTGCGCGGCGGCGCTGGGGTTGCCACTATTCGCTGGGGATTCCCCGTCAGTGCTGTGTGTGCCACCGATCTCTTTGAGCGACCAGTGGAGATTGACGGATTTGAGCACGATGCTGCCACCGGCACCACGCGATGTGCGGTGCGCCCGTTCCAAATCATCACGCTTCGCGCGGATATTGCGCCCGCAGGAATAGGTTCCTGATATGCAACTGCTCGACTGGATCATCGTGGTGGCGTTCTTGGTGGCGCTTGCGCTCTCGGCATGGAGCATGCGTCGGCACGCCAACACCGTCAGCGGATTTCTCAGTGCCAACCGCTTGGCAGGGCGGTACCTGCTCACCGTTTCCTACAACATGGCGCAGGTGGGTGTGATTACGTTGGTGTGGTATTTCCAAGTGGGCTACGACGTTGGATTTACCCAGTACTGGTGGGGCTACATGGAAGGGCCATCGCTGATTTTGCTAGCCGTGACTGGCTGGGTGATTTATCGATTCCGCGAGACCCGCGCGATGACGTTGGCACAGTTCTTTGAGATGCGATATTCGCGTCGCTTCCGCATCTTCAGCGGCATTGTGGCGTTCATTTCCGGCATCTTGAACTATGCGATCTTCCCGGGCGTGACCGCGCGATTCTTCATGGCGATGTTGGGCATGCCCGAACGTTTCGAAGTGCTTGGCGCAACATTTCCAACGTTCCCGGCAGTCATGGTGGCGCTCCTTTCCTTTGCAGTGTTCCTAGTGTTTGCCGGCGGAATGCTGGCAGTGCTGGTGACCGACTTCTTCCAAGGAGTGTTCTGTTTCTGCACGTTTGTTGCGGTGTGCTACTGGGTGCTTCTCAAATTCCCGTGGCTGAAATTGGAAGAGACGATGGCGATGCTCCCTGCTGGAAAGAGCATGCTCAATCCACTTGGGTTGCAGGACGAGCAGAACTTTGGCGTCGTGTTCTGGCTGATTAGCGCGTTCACTCTGTTTTACGCGTGTCGTGCTTGGCAGGGCGATCAGGGCTACAACAGTGCTGCCCGCAACGCACACGAAGCGCGCATGGGCCAACTGTTGAACGGCTGGCGATACCGAACGTTGATGCTGGTGACGGTGTTGATTCCGCTGGCGGTACGTGCGTTTCTGACGCATCCGGACTACGAAGCTGCCGCAGCGCCTCTCAAGGATCTCATTGCGGCGCAGCCAACCGAAGCACTGCAATCAGAAATGCGCGTGCCGTTGGCACTGGGAGTCATGCTGCCCACTGGGCTCTTGGGCTTGGTGGTGGCAGCGATGTTGGGTGCGGCCATCAGTACTGATGAGGCGTATCTGCACTCCTGGGCAAGCATCTTTGTGCAAGATGTGGTGCTTCCATTCCGGAAGAAGCCAATGTCGGCGCGCGGGCAATTGTTGCTGTTGAAGGCGGCGGTACTTGGTGTAGCGATCTTCGCCTTCTGCTTCAGTATGTGGTACGAGCCCGGCATTTACATCGCTATGTTTGCTGCGATGAGTGCCAGCATCTTTGTGGCTGGTGGCGGAGCAGCGATCATCGGCGGCCTATACACGCGGTGGGGGACGACGGCCGGTGCATGGTCGGGAATGATTGTTGGCATGACATTGTGTGTATTGGGAGTGATCATCACCAACGTGCCTCAGGAGTGGGTGGATGGGTGGAACGCGACTGATGCAGGCGCGGTGCTCAACGCCTGGGGTGGAAGCTGCCAGTGGGTGCGCGCCAATTTGACGGGCATGGTGATCAGTTTCATTGCCATGATTGCTTCATGCATCTTCTATGTCACCGTGAGCCTGGCGGGGGGAACAAAGCAATTTGATCTGGACCGATTGTTGCACCGTGGCGCGTACCGCACTGACGGTGATGCCGCGCTTGACGAAGCACCGCAGACATTCTGGGAGAAGATTGGATTTGATCGCCAGTACAAAGGGTGGGACCGATTTATTGCTTGGATCACGCTGAGTTGGCCGCTGTGCTTCACCCTGCTGTTCTGTGTCGGCACGCCGTGGATGGTGTGGCGGAAGAGTCAGGGCACCGCGGTCACGGACGCTGAGTGGTCGGCCTATTGGCACGTGTGGACGTGGGTGATTCTGGTGGCAAGCACTGCGGTCATGGTGTGGTTTGTCATTGGCGGCATGCGCGACTACTTCCGATTACGGCGTGATCTGCGGGCATTCACTCCCGACGCCTCCGATGACGGCTCGGTGCGGTAGCGTCCTGCCATGATCAGCGTGTTACCGAA